>DAOUKA010000515.1:0-1810 GCA_034421915.1 Anaerolineae bacterium | reverse complement strand
CATTGCTTATCAGAACGAAGCCTATGCCCGCCGTTATGTGGCTGATGTGAAAAAAGTCTATGATGCCGAACAAGCAGTCTGCGCTGGTGTCACTGATCTGAGTGAAGCGGTTGCCCGCTATCTCTTCAAGCTGATGGCATATAAGGACGAATACGAAGTTGCTCGGCTGAGCCTGAAATCCGAAGTTCGGGCGGCGATGACAGAGCAGTTTGGGGATCACGCCCGCATTCATTATCATTTGCACCCCCCAATTTTGAAGGCGCTCGGTTTGCGGAAGAAAATCAAGCTGGGACGCTGGTTTGAAGCGGTTTATCATCTGTTGGTTCGGCTGAAAGGCTTGCGCGGCACTCGACTGGACATCTTCGGCTATGACCGCGTCCGCCAAGTGGAACGCGCCCTGATTGGACAATATCGGGAACTCATCTTCGCAGCAGCCGACAATCTCAGCGCGGACAATTATGCCCAAGCCGTCAAACTGGCAAGTCTGCCCGATATCGTCCGCGGCTACGATGAGGTCAAGCTGGGGAATATCGAGCGTTTCTGGGCAGCGGCGCAGGCGATGGGGTATCCTGATTTGCGGAATCACTGATTAAAAGCATGTGAGAACAAATCCGAATCGTAGCGCGTTTCGCTTCTGCCCGCAGGTCGTGGCATATCAAAACGTTTGCCATCAAATATCTCTTGTACAGTCAGCATTTGCATTTTTGCATATTCTCTGCCATCAATGCTCAAGTGTCCCGAAAGCGCCATGGATTGCTTAAAGTTTCGTAATTGCAGAACGCCATTCAATGACCGCACATCTTTGATGCCAATGTTCGTTCTACCCTTGACTTCCAATGCCATACTTTACAGGACTTTTTCGCCCGGCATATCAAAGTAGATGTGTCCATCAATCCCGTCATCGGCACTGCGTTTGGCATTGACAAAGCCTTCAACCTGTTCCACACACCATTTTTGGAATTGATAGGTATCTTGCCGCCAAAGCTCCAGCGCACCTTCGAAGTTTTGTGGGACGCCTTCAATGACATAGTCTTTTCCTGCGACCAAATGCAATCGATCATGCAGACGTTTTCGCGCCCCGCGCTTGATAGTTTAGGATATTTGTTCTAATCTGATAACGAGGAACAGCTGCGGGTGGAATTTGTCAATCGGCTGTTTGAGACGCTAGGCTGGGATATGCGCGACCGCAGCCAGGTCAACCACAAACCCAAACGTCCCATTTGGCATCTTTCGTGATTTTCGTTCGATCTAGACCCTACACGATTCTTGACTGATTGATGGCTGTCCGCATGACGCCAAAAAAATAGAATGGGTATGCCAGCCCGAAAGCAATGATTATCAATACAGCCACAGAATGACATGACCGATTTGCTCGCCCATGGCCGGTACCTCGCGCCTGCAAGGTACCGAGTTGTGCGTATTAGGAGATTTCTTTGCGTTCTTTGTGACGTTTAGACAAGGTTAAAAGCCTGAAAATGAATTTGATGTGATTGCCATGCAGATAATTTCCCTCATCCTGGCCATACAGCTAGATCAAATGCCGCAGTTCGAAAGCCTTGATTCGTAATTTCTACAGTGAACACATCGTCATTTGTCCGAAGTCGTATGTCCTTTAAATTACCCCCTCCAGAATCACTTAATTCTTGTGTTGCAAATGACCCGCCGAGTTGCTGAATCTCCAAAAGCCCGTGATCTATTGCAAAATGGATGCGAAACTTCACTATATCATCGCCGCTAAAGGCTTTGAAACTTTCTAGGTTTATAATCACATCGAATGATTCGTCGCTTTCTAACTCAATCGTTTGGGGAT
>DAOUKA010000514.1:0-2795 GCA_034421915.1 Anaerolineae bacterium | reverse complement strand
AGGGTCTCGATGCCGTAATCGGCGGCGAGAGCTTGGGCAGCAGCGGCGATGTCGGCGGCGGAACGGCTGCAAAGCGATACTTTGGCGCCATTGGCAGCCAGCGCCCTGGCAATGCCGTATCCCAAGCCTTTGCTGGAAGCGGCGACCAATGCAGTTTTATCTTTTAATCCTAAATCCATGAGTTTTGTCCTTTATGTTTAAGCTAAATAATTGCCGCTGCAATCCCCCTGATAAAATCGCCCTCATTCCATTGTGGCGGACCCACACCGACTCGCACGACCACCAAGTCAAGCGAGGGGATGACATAACAGCGATTTGAATTATACCCTTCCAGCGCGAACATATCAGCAGGCAAACCCTTCCAGCGCGTGCCCTTGCTGTTGACCCAAAAGGTATAGCCATATTCGGGATTCAGATCTTGCGAGGAGCGCGTCGCCAGTTCCAGCCACCAGCGCGGAATTAACTGTTTATCATTCCAGCTTCCCTGCCGCAAGGTCAGATAACCGAATCGCGCCAGTTCGCGTGCCGAGATATGCAGGCCGGTATGGGCATTGGTATGCGGTCCGATGAAGCCGCTGCCGCCGATAGCATCCCAGCTTGCCTCTTCGATGCCAATCGGCTCAAATAGACGGGCTGCCAGATAGTCATCCATGTCTTGTCCGGCAATCTGCGCGAAAATCAGCGAGAGATGCGCGATGGCGGCATCGCTGTAATCCCAGCGCGTGCCGGGGTCTGCCACCAGTTTATCCACCCATTTGCCATAACGATTGGGGAATAGCCCCAGGGCATGTTCAAAGGGCCCGACGCCAGTGGCGGTGGGCAGCCCATAGAGGCCTTCAGCTTCGCCCGGAATCCCGGAAGTCATCGTCAGCAGATGGCGTATGGTGATGGCTTGCTTGCGCGAGTCGGACAAGGGGTGCTGGATGAAGGCATAGGCCGGGCTGTCCAAATCGATTTGCTGCCCCGATGGCAGGCGGCCCTGGCGGCTGTCATCCAGCAGCAGCCCCCAGGCAGTGCCGGTGAAGGATTTGGTGCAAGACCAAATATCAAAACGGCTGCTGGTGAGGCCCATGAAGGTATAATGCTCGCGCACCAGATAACCATGCCGAATCACCACCGCGCCCCAGGCATAACCCCCGAAAAGGTGCATTTGCAACTCAAACACCCGCTTGAGTTTCGCCAGGTCTATGCCAGCCCGCCGGCGGACATCATCGGCTGTATCCAGCCAGCGCCAATCCCCTTGTGACGGTGGCGGTGGAAACCAGGCTTGAACATCGAGGGATGTCATGCCTGCGCCCTGCCAACCTGCAATGAGTTAAAGACTCAGCCTTTGGGTTGGGTCATCAATGCCGACGCGCTGGAGCAGGCGGCTAATTTCCTGATGCGTGCCGGCATCAAGGGGGGTAAAGGGCGGGCGTGGGGTGGCGTTGGTGATTGCCTGGCGCCGTTGCAGCAAGGCTTTTCGGATAGTCAAGTTCAACTGAGGCTGATTTTCATAGCGAATCAGCGGCAGATAGCGGTCAAAAAGCACTTCAGCATCATTTATGCAACCTGCCTTGAAGGCATCATAAACAGCCACCAGAATTTCAGTGAAGGCAAAGCCGGTCATCGTACCAGACGCGCCGCGCTGAAGTTCTTCAAGCAGGAACATCCCACCAAGCCCACCGAAAATTTCAAATTTGTCAGTACGCTGGCGGATGGCGGTAATCTTCTGCATCAAGGGCGGGTCTTCGAGCTTGAGATAAGCAGCATTCGGGATGACATCAGCAATTTGCGCCAGTAAATCAGGCGACATGATAACATCGTTGACAGGCGGAAAGTCTTGCACAACAATCGGCTGCGTAATCGTTTCGGCAATAGTGCTATAGAGCGCCATGATGGCAGCATCAGATTTATCTTTCAGACGCGGCGGCGCAATCATAACCCCATCCGCACCCGCCGCAAATGCCGCCGAACTGAGCGCGATGCAAGTTTCGATTTCGGGGTGGCTGGTGCCAACAACGACCGGAATAGTGCCATTGACCGTCTCGATGACCGTCTCCATAACAGCCTGACGCTCGGCAATGTTAAGTTTGGCGGCTTCGCCCATGACCCCCAAGATAGTCAATCCGTGTACGCCTTTATCCATTTGAAATCGAACCAGATTCTTGAGGCTGTCATTATCGAGCGCATAATCCGCCGTAAAGGGCGTTGCCAGAATATTGAAGATGCCTGTTATTTTGCCTGCCATTTTATCCATCTCCTGTCATTTTTTTGCCGGCAATAAAAACCATCTCAACCTGCTCCAGAGCATCCAAATCTGCCAGCGGGTTGCCATCCATAACGATAATGTCAGCTTCCTTGCCGACTTCCAAACTGCCAAGTCTGTCCTCCAGCTTGCTGACTTGTGCAGCAACCATCGTTGCGCATCGCAGTGCATCATAGGCATCTTTTTTCACCCCCAACTCGATCATGAACTTTAGCTCCGGCACAACCACATCATGCTCAACAACCGGACTGCCAGCATCCGTGCCGAAGGCAATCGGCACGCCAGCTTGAGCCGCCCTGACAATTCCGTCATAACGCTCGCGGCTGACGATGGCTTGCCGGCGTTCTTTGATTTTCCATTCAGGAATATCATATTGACGGGCAAGCTCCGTCTGCGATTGCATCAAGAGCGGGGCGAAAGTGGTGACGATGGGGATGTTTTTGTCAAGCAAAAGCTGAATGGTTTTGTCCGTCATGGATCCGCCGTGTTCAATGACATCCACGCCAAAGGCCGCCATGCGCTGAATGCAAGCGTCAAAGGTAGCATG
>DAOUKA010000513.1:0-2553 GCA_034421915.1 Anaerolineae bacterium | reverse complement strand
TTTGCGCCGTCCACAACGAAACCAGCACCGGTGTGACCAATCCCCTGCAAGCCATTGGCAAGGTCATCAGCCAATACCCGGATACGCTCTTTTTTGTCGATACCGTCAGCGGCTTCCTCGGCACAGAACTGCGGGTGGATGATTGGAGCATCGACATCGCGCTGACCTCCGGGCAAAAGGCATTTGCGCTGCCGCCGGGCATCGCCTTCGCCGCCGTCAGCGACCGCGTCCTGGAACGCGCCCAAACCATCAAGGCGCGCGGCTATTATTTCGACTTCTTGACGCTGGAAAAATCCCTGCTCAAGAACAACACCCCCCCCACCCCGCCAATTTCACTCATGTACGCCGCTGATGTCCAACTGGATGACATCCTGACCGAAGGGATTGAGGCGCGCTGGGCGCGGCACCGCCGCCTGCGCGATATCACCCACCAATGGGCGCTCCAGCAAGGCTTCAGCCTGTATGCCCAGCAAGGCTATCGCAGCGATACCGTGACCACAGTCGAAAACACGCTGGGCATCGATGTCGCCCAACTCGCCAGCTTCATGCGAGACAGCAAGGGCTTCGCCATCGACCAAGGCTATGGAAAAATCAAAGGCATCACCTTCCGCCTGCCACACATGGGCGATATGCAAATGGAAACGCTGGCGGAAGTGCTAAACGGCATCGCGGCATTCATCGCTGATGTATCCTAATAGCCAAATGCGCTATTCTTGCCTGCGGCCCTGCCCATCTCGAAGTTCGCGGGGAGTGGCGGTCAGCAGTATGCCCCATCGAGCTTCGGTGGCGGGTTTGTCTTTCTTGGACTTCGCTCTCCTTACGGCAGTCGGCTGATGATATACAGAAGCATCGGGAGAATCACGGCAAGAAAAGCAAGCATGGTTAGAACAAACCAGCCTTTCATACTGCTTTCCGTCTTAGCTAAGTCTGCTTTTGTAGCGAGATGCGGGAGTATCGCCTCAACTGCAGCCACACGCTCTGGTATGCTTATCGGAAGCGAATTCGTTTGTTCAGGCATGGTTGTCTCCTTCCTTGGGGTTGTTATAGCTGCTTTTCCGGTTGTCTTTGTAGACGATGTTCCAACGATGGTCATTCCCCATCCTTCATCTAATCTTATATTATAATAGCACCATTCCAGTTGCAAATGTGATGCCCTTGCGATAGTGTTTGTCTGGAGCTTGTCCTGCCATATCGGTAAATCCTAATCCCTATTTTAATTGACAGCCCGACCGCTCATTCGAGAGAAATCACCATGACCTTTCATGTGCTTGTCCCCGATAACGTGAACCAGAAAGCCATCGACATCCTCAAAAAGAACCCGGGGATTCGCGTCGCCGCCCCCGGCAAAATGGAACGCGGCGCCCTGCTGAACAGCCTGTCCGATGTCCATGCGCTGATTATCCGCAGCGCCGTCGCCGCCGATGCCGAACTCATCGAAAGGGCGCCCAGCCTCAAAGCGATTGCCCGCGCTGGGGTCGGCGTCGATAATGTGGATTTGTCCAAAGCCAGCCAAAAGGGCATCGTCGTGATGAACACCCCCGGCGGCAATGCGATCTCGACGGCCGAATATGCCTTCGGGCTGATGCTGTCCCTGGCGCGGCACATCCCCCAGGGGCATCAATCGCTGGCCGCCGGCCGTTGGGAACGCAAGCGGTTTGTCGGCCTGGAACTGAACGGCAAGACGCTGGGGATTATCGGCCTGGGTCGCATCGGGCAGGCGCTTGCCGTCCGCGCCCAGGCCTTCGGCATGACCGTCATCGCTTATGACCCCTACCTTCCGCCAGATGCCGCCGATGCCGTCAAGGTGCCGCTCATCAGCCTCGAAGAAGTCTGCGCCCGTTCCGATTATCTGTCGCTGCACCCGCTCATCACCGACGAAACCCGCCATATCATTCACAGCGGCGCCATCGCCCTGATGAAAGACGGCATTCGGATTATCAATACCGCCCGCGGGGCGCTCATCAACTCATACGACCTTGCCGAAGCGCTCCACACGGGCAAAGTGGCCGGCGCGGCCCTGGATGTCTACGAGGTCGAGCCGCCGCCAGCCGACCATCCCTTAATCGGTTTGCCCAATGTGATCCATACCCCGCACCTCGCCGCCAGCACATCCGATGCTCAAGTCGCCGTCGCCATCGAAGCGGCGCATCTCATTATCGACTACCTGCTGCATGGCAAAGCCGCCAATGTCTGCAACCCCGACAGCTTGACCTAAGCCCCCTTCTTGCGCGGCAGACGTCAGGGACGCGCGGGACTGCCATCAGGCAGGCGGGCCTGCGTCCAATCCTCGATGATGTCCCGACAGGGATATTTCGCCGCCAGCGTCTCATCTATATCAATGCCCAGCCCCGGCTTGTCGTTGGGATAAAGATAGCCCGCCTCAACCGCGGGCAGGCCGGGGAACATCTCATAATCCAATTCCTTCGGACGATACCACTCCTGAATGCCAAAATTGGGATGCCACAGGTCGAGATGCAAATTCGCCGCATGACCCACCGGCGAAGTATCGCTCGGGCCATGCCAGGCGGTGCGAACCCCGTACATATTGGCAAA
>DAOUKA010000512.1:0-34427 GCA_034421915.1 Anaerolineae bacterium | reverse complement strand
CGAGATATTGCAGCGCAATCAAAACCCTCTCCTCAACGCTTGCGGGGGCATCGGCAGGGATGGACTGAATTGCCGACTGCGCTTCGATGATACTGTAACCGAGCGCGGTCAGGGCATCCATGACATCGGAACTGATGTCGCTGAAGCCTCCTCCCGGAAGCGCTTCCAAACCGGTCGGGAACTTGTCCTGCAATTCAAATATGATTTTTTGCGCCGATTTCCTGCCGATGCCAGGGACGCGGGTCAGGATTTCCGGTCGTTCGTTCAAGACGGCGTTACGAATGTTATCGACGCTCAAGGCGCTCAGTATCGTGACTGCCAATTTTGGGCCGATGCCGCTAATTTTGATAAATGTATCAAAAAGCTCCCGTTCGGTTTCGGTCAAAAACCCGTAAAGCGTGAGCGCGTCTTCCCGGACGATGAGGCGAGTATAAAGAAAGGTGCGCTCGCTCTGGATTTTCTCAATGGTCGTGTAGGGCGCAAAGACCTCGATGCCGACGCCACCGACAAGGATGATAAGATGGTCGGTGTCTTTGTGGGCGACTGTTCCTTCGAGTGTTGAAATCATCTTGCGCGGGCTTTCCTATACGAGGTCATAAGGACTGAGTCGATAGCTGTGAATATCGGTGATAGCAACCGCGAGCGCATCGGCGGCATCGTCAGGACGGGGAATCTTCTCCAGCCCCAGTAGCAGCCGCACCATTTCTTGCATCTGTGCTTTGTCGGCGCCGCCATACCCGCATACTGCCTGTTTGATGATATTGGGTTTGTATTCTGCGATGGGCAAATCGGCATTTTGCAGGGTGAGCAAAATGACCCCTCGCGCCTGCGCGACCGTAAGCGCAGTCGTGACATTGCGCGAGAAAAAAAGCTCCTCCACCCCAGCGCGGTCAGGCTGATACCGATCAATGAGTGATTTCAGCTTGTCGTGGATGATTTGCAGCCGTTCGGGCATGGGTGGTTTGGCTGTCGTGCGGATAACGTCATAATCAAGGGCTTCAAGCGAGCCATCCCGATGCTCGCGCACCAGACCAAAGCCCAGCGTGGCGGTGCCAGGGTCAATCCCAAGCGATAACATCCTAAGACTCGTAGGCGGCCAGCACGGCGTCGGTAATGCTGAGGTTGGATGCAACCGCTTGAACATCATCCGATTCCTCAAGCTGTTCCATCAAACGGATATTTTGCAGCGCTTTGCGGGTTGGGATTTCGATTTCGTTTTGGGGAAACCATCTCAACTCGCTGTCTTCAAATTCATAGCCGGCTTTTGTCAGGGCCTGCTCAACGGCGCCAAATTCATCGCGCGGGGTGTAGACTGTGATGATGCCATCCTCGTCTACCACATCGTCGGCGCCGGCTTCGGCCGCTTCCATAAACAGTTCATCAAAGTCGGCATCGCCCTTGATGGTCAGAAAGCCCTTTTGGTCGAATTGCCACATCACGGCGCCATGGGTTGCCAGGGTGCCCTCGTGTTTGCTGAAGGCATGTTTGACTTCGGCTAGGGTACGGTTCTTGTTATCGGTCATCACTTCGACAATATAGGCGACGCCATCCGGTCCATAGCCCTCGTAGACGATTTCGACAACTTCGCCCCCTTCGATTTCGCCAGTGCCTTTTTTAATGGCGCGTTCGATATTGTCTTTAGGCATATTGGCGGCACGGGCTTTGGCAACCGCCAGTTTGAGTTTCGGGTTCAGGCTCTCGTCGCCACCGCCTTCGCGGGCAGCAATCATCACATCGCGCCCCAACCGCGTGAAAACCTTGGCGCGTTTGGCGTCTTCGGCTCCTTTCTTGCGTTTGATGGTTGACCACTTGCTATGACCGGACATGGCTCAAATGACTCCGCTTTGGGTTATTTTCGATTGAATCCTGTTTATTATACACTAAAATGACAGCGACAAAACAATCCCCGAATGCTATAATCTAGGCGTCGGCTCTGCACTCTGATATGAAATCGTGAGTACCAGTTGATGGAAACAGCATCCGAATCGGTCGAGCAATCCATACAAGCAGCCCCTGTGGAATCATCAGAGTATGTGTATCAGCCTTCGATACCGCCAGAGCGGATGGCTTGGGTGGTGCTGTTCATTGCCTTTGTCATGTTTTGCCTGCTAAGCGCATCAACGGTTTTAGGCATCTATTTCTTCCTCTTTGAATCAACCGTCCCTATTCCGACCGCCCTCCAGGTGGCGCAAGGCACAGTTGGCATCACCGGCGCCGACTTGATTGAAAGAGTCGAGCGCGAACAGGAAGACCTGACCAACACAGTCACCAGCATCAGCACCGATTCGCAATCCCAAGCAACCATTCAGTTCCGCAGTCATCCTGTCGCTGAGGATGAAATCCCCGACTTGATAGCTGCTGTTACGCTACAGCGGAATACCCTGCTCACATTTGACCATGCTTCACGTCCCCGTTTTGAATGGAGTCCAAATCGACCCTATATCCAACTGTCCCAGCTTAGCGGCCAGCTTGATATTGTTATCACCGGCGCAAGGAAAAAGCCCTTTCTCATGCACATCGACACCAAGCGCGGGTTAAATATCGACCTTAGCCAAAACGGTCGTTATCGCATCCATGCCACAGATGATGAAGTTCGCCTGCTCAATCTGGATGGCGCGGCCTCCACATTTTTTGCTGACGATGCTGCCAACCCAAACCCTGTGCCGAGTGGTCAGGAAGTTGTCATACGGCTGGGCAATCGCTCCATCGAAATCCAGCGCTCGATTGAAAATATCTTAACAAACGCCGCCTTCAGCTTGCAGGACACGGCGGAAGTTCAAGGGGATTTGCTGCCGCCAAAGTGGGGCTGTCCCAGCCGCATCGTGCCAGACCGCCCCCCGCGCGGCTCGGTTACGATGGAGAAGTTTGACGGCCGTGTCGTTGCCCGTTTGCGCCGTCTTGATAATGCGACATCCAGCAGCGGGGCCGGCTGTGTGCAGCTATTTGGCAGTGATGGACTCGATGTGACCGATTTTGATTCGATACATGTTGTCGCCACGTTTAACCTGAATTATCAGTCGCTGATCCGCTGTGGCATTGAAGGCAGTGAATGTCCGCTGATGCTGCTGATTACTTATGAAAGCGAAGCAGTGGGCGTGGAGCGGAGATGGTTTCGAGGATTCTATTATGATAAGCCGCTTCTGAACGACTATCCCTTGCGCTGCGACAGTTGTTTCCAGGATCACCTGAACATTAACGCCGGCGTCTGGTACACCTTTGAATCGGATAACCTGTTCACGCTGCTGGATTCATCGCGGCATCCCGTGCGGCTGCGCTCCATCGAATTTTACGCCTCGGGGCATCAGTTTGATACCGCCATCAGCGAAATGATGATTCTGGTCAGTTCTTCCGAGGCCGCGCCTGATGCCCAGACCAATGCCCCCTAGATTGCACACCTCAAGCGCCACTGATATACTTGTCTTATCATCGTGTCTCTGTGTCAGTCATCAGGTTCTTTGTGCAGCGCGGGATTTATTCTTGCCGTTGTGCGGGCTGGCAGCAGGGTGTCATGGGGGAGTTTTCCGATGGGCGATTTGTTTCTGATACTGACCCTTCTTATTGGCGTCAATGTGGCCGTTTTCTGGTTCGCTATTATCATTTGGGCTTACCGCGATATGCGTGCCCGTTCCCGTGACCCCTTGGCGCCGATACTGGTTGCTGTCCTGGTCGCCTTGCTCAGCATACCGGGATTATTTATTTATATCCTGCTTCGCCCCCGCGAGAGCCTCTCCGAAGCATACGAACGTTCTTTGGAGGAGGAGGCATTGCTGCAAGAAATTGAGGAAAAACCAAATTGCCCAAGCTGCGGCCAACGCGCTCAGCATGATTGGCAGGCCTGCCCGCACTGTCATACACGGCTTAAAAAAGCCTGCGTCGACTGCGGTTACCTGCTTGAATTGCCCTGGAACATCTGCCCAAGATGCACCACCAGCCAGGTCAGTTATACCTCAGATGGAAAAATCGCAACCCGTTCGCGGCATGTCAAACCCTCTGAGCCGCCCCCCATCGAGGAGCAGTGGATTCCACCGCCGCAGACAGACCAGCCGCCCGGCTTGGGTGATGCTGTGCAGTTTGTTGACCGCGAGGAGTATCGTTCCTGAATCTTCGCAGGTGCCCGACAGGGGCTAGATTTCGCCTTCTTCGCCGGCGGTATGAATCTTGATGAGATTGGTTTGCCCGCCAATTCCAAAGGGGACGCCCGCAATAATAATCAGTCGGTCGCCGCGGTGAATCAGTTTCCGGTCATGGGCGGCGCGGATGGTAATGCTAATCATCTCGTCGATGGTGCTGAACTCCTGGACGAGCAAGGGGATGACGCCCCAAACCAGTGACATCTGCCGCTGCGTGACGGGGTTGGGGGTCATGCACAGTATCGGTGTGCTGGGACGTTCTCTGGCGACCCGTCTGGGGGTATAACCGGACAGGCTGGTTGTAATAATGGCGGTCGGGTTGATAATTCGTGATATATCAAAAGTCGCTTTGCTAATAGCATCGGAAACAAGTTCGCCCCGTTCGTTTCCCGTCGTCTTGGCGGTGGCGGTACTGAATTGCAGGCCGGTATTCTGCAAATGCTGCTCGGCAATCATGGCAATTTTGGTCATCACTTCAACGGCTCGGACTGGATAAGCGCCGCTGGCGCTTTCTGCGCTCAGCATGATGGCGTCGGTTCCATCCATAATGGCATTATAAACATCACTGGCTTCGGCACGGGTCGGTCGTGGATTTTGCGTCATCGATTCCAGCATTTGCGTCGCCGTAATCACAGGTTTGGCAGCAGCGTTGCAAAGGGCAATAATGCGTTTTTGGTGGAGCGGGACCTCCTCGGCGGGCGTCTCGACGCCGAGGTCGCCACGCGCGACCATAATGCCAGCGCAGCATTTGATGATGTCTTCGATATTGTCCAGCGCCTCACCCATTTCAATCTTGGCAATGATGGACGACTGTTTGCCGAGGTGCCGCATGAACCCCTGCAATTCAAGAATGTCATCCGCCGAGCGCACAAAGGACATCGCTATGTAGTCACAATCTTTCGACAGGGCAAATTCGATGTCTTGGCGGTCTTTATCGGTTATGGCCGAAAGCGTCAGCCTGGCATTGGGGGCGGAGACGCCTTTTCGTGATTTCAAGGCGCCGCCAACAACCACATCGCAGACAATGTTCCGCGCGGTGGTTTCGGTCACGTGGAATTGCAGATTGCCATCGTCCAGCAAAAGCGTTGTGCCAGCCTGGATGTCTTTGACAAATTCGGGATGAGGCAGCGATACCAGCCTGTCTCTGCCAATGACCTTATCCTGCGTTAAGGTGATTTTATCCCCCGCCTGGAGCATCATCGGCTCTTGCTCGAGCCGGCCGATACGGATTTTGGGACCCTGAATATCGCATAAAATAGCGACCACCGTGCCTTCTTCGGCGGCGATGCGGCGCACAGTGTCAATCGTTGCGCCATGTATCTGATGATTGCCATGCGAGAAGTTGATGCGGGCTACATTCATGCCAGCCCGTATCATGGCTCGCAGGGTTTCTCCATCGCGCGAGGCGGGTCCGATGGTCGCTACAATTTTGGTATGCTTGCTGTGTAAATCGAGCAGCACGCTTTCCCCCTTCGGCATTGCGGTCTATTCGACATCCATATTCAGGTTGGTAAAGGCGCTCCTGCCAGCATAACGCGCCGCCTTGCCTAGGCTTTCCTCGATGCGCAGCAGCTGATTGTACTTCGCGGTGCGGTCAGTTCGCGCGGGGGCGCCAGTCTTGATTTGACCGCTGTTCATAGCGACGGCGATGTCGGCGATGGTGCTGTCTTCGGTTTCGCCACTGCGATGGCTGGTGACAACCGTCATATTGTGTCGCTGCGCCAGCTGGGCGGCGGCGAATGCTTCCGTCAGCGAACCGATTTGGTTCACCTTGAACAAAAGCGAATTGGCGGCTTTTTCGGTGACGGCGCGTTTGACTTTTTCGACATTCGTGACCAGCAAATCATCGCCAACTATTTGAACGCGGTCTCCAATTTTGGCGACCAAACGCGACCAGTTTTCCCAGTCGTTTTCGTCGAGTCCGTCCTCAATCGAAATGATGGGGTAGCGGTCGCACCAGTCGCTCCAAAAATCAACCATCTCTGCGCCACTGAGCCGGCGCCCTTCGATGTCGAGATGATACATGCCGTCTTTATAGATTTCGGATGCCGCCGGGTCAAGCGCGATAAACACATCTTCCCCAGCACGATAGCCTGCTTTTTCGATGGCTTCCATAATCACATCCAAGGCAGCCTGATTGCTCCCCAGTCTGGGGGCAAACCCGCCTTCGTCACCGACGGCGGTCGCGCAGCCCCTGGCATGCAGAATCATCTTCAGGTGATGATAGATTTCCACGCCCCAGCGCAAGGCCTCGCGAAAGGTCGGTGCGCCCAGGGGCATCACCATGAATTCCTGAAAATCAGTGCTGCCGACCGCGTGCTTGCCGCCATTCATAATGTTCATCATCGGCGCGGGCAGAAGGTGTGCATGGATGCCGCCCAGATAGGCGTACAAAGGCAGGCGCAGGCTCTTGGCGGCGGCATGTGCCAGCGCCAATGATACACCCAGGACAGCGTTTGCGCCCAATTTGTTCTTGGTCGGCGTGCCGTCAAGTTCCAGCATGAGTTCATCGACCGATTTTTGGTCATAGGGTTCAAGCCCCAGCAGCTGCGGCGCAATGACCTCGTTGACGGATGACAGCGCGTTGAGAACCCCTTTGCCCAGATAGCGGCTCTTGTCGCCATCCCGCATTTCCAGCGCTTCATGCTCGCCGGTTGATGCACCGCTGGGGACAATGGCGCGCCCCAGACTGCCCTCTGACAAGTGAATCTCGACTTCGACGGTCGGGTTTCCGCGTGAATCCAGCACTTCGCGCCCGTGGACTTTGCTAATGGTTGGCATCACTTCATGTCTCCTGTCAATTTACCCAATCAAAACATCTCTGCCGCTGCCCAGTATGATAATATAACATCCCTGCAAACCTGCCAACAATCGCTTCTTTGGGACAGTCTGTCCTGACAGGGATGCCATATTTGGTTTAGAATAGATGCTGTTCAGCAAGAACAGATGAAGAGCGTGTCAAGTATGACGGCAAAACCTGCGGTTTATCTCGATTATTCTGCTTCAACGCCCGTCGACCCTCGGGTGCTGGCGGCGATGATGCCCTACTTTAGCGAGGTCTATGGCAATCCATCCTCATCTCATCGCTTTGGGCGCAAAGCGGAACAGGCGATTGAAGATGCCCGCGAAACAGTTGCCGCAGTTTTGAATTGCCAGCCGACCGAAATTGTCTTTACCAGTGGCGGTTCAGAGAGCGACAACCTGGCAATACGCGGAGCTGGCTGGTATGCCAGACAGCATGGCAAGCCGTCTCGGCTCATCACAACGCCGATTGAACATGAGGCTGTTCTCAATACCGTCAGACAAATGGGCGAACTGATGGATTTCGAGACCGAGATGGTGTCGGTGGACAAGTACGGCTTGGTCGATGTCAGCGCATTCCGAAGCGCCTGTGAGCAGGGTGGAGCGGTTGCCAGCGTCATTTATGCCAGCAATGAACTGGGCACGATTCAAGACCTGGCCGCCTTGTCGCGGATTGCGCACAAACATGACATCCTGTTTCATACCGATGCGGTTCAGGCGGGGGGACAGTTGAGCCTGGATGTCGACATGCTGGGCGTCGATATGCTTAGCCTGTCGGCGCACAAGTTTTATGGCCCTAAAGGCGTTGGCATTCTTTATGTTCGTGAAGGCATCGAATTAACAGCGGCTCAAAGCGGCGGCGGCCATGAGCGCGGGCGGCGGGCGGGGACGCATAACACCGCCTTTATTGTTGGTCTGGCAAAAGCGCTTGAACTGGCGGATGCGGAAAATGAACACAGGGCGGCGCAGTTCAGGACGATGCGCGACAAGTTGATTCGGGGCATCATGGCACGATTGCCGAGTACGAAATTGAGCGGTCATCCCCATCTTCGGCTGCCGTCTCATGCCAGTTTTATCCTGGAAGGGATTGATGCCAACCAGCTTCTGATGCACCTTGATATGAACGGCATCGCCGCCAGCAGCGGCTCGGCATGCAAGACCGGCAATCCCGAACCCTCCGAGATACTGCTGGCGGTTGGATGCACGGCAGAGCAGGCAAAATGTGGCTTGCGGCTGTCGGTTGGCAGGGATACGACCGAAGCCGATGTCGGCTATGCGGTGGATGTTCTGGCACAGGTCGTCAGCAAGTTGAGCCAATTAAGCCGAGAGTGGATGAAGTGAACCAAGCAGATACGCGAGTGGCTGTCGCCATGAGCGGCGGCGTGGATAGCTCGGTGGCGGCGGCTTTGCTGGTCGCGGCAGGCTATGATGTTGTCGGTATGATGATGCGCCTGTGGTCAGATGCGGCGCTGGGTGGCGCGGCGCACAATCAATGCTGCACGCCAACGCAGATGAGCGATGCCCGCCGCATTGCCGATAAAATTGGCATCCCCTTTTATGTGCTGGATACCCAGGATGTCTTTCGGGATAAGGTCGTGGGGTATTTTATCGAGCAGCACCGCGATGGCTTGACGCCCAATCCCTGTCTGGAATGCAATCGGCATATCCGCTTTGACTGGCTGCTGAAAAATGCGCTGGCGCTGGATGCCGATTATCTGGCGACAGGTCATTATGCCCGTATTGACCGCGGGCCCTCGGGCAGGTTTCGCCTGCGGGCCGGCCTGGATGCCAGCAAAGACCAGAGTTACGCCCTCAGTGTTATGGGTCAGGAGCAGCTTCGTCGCGCCTTGTTTCCTGTTGGCGAATATACCAAGGCGGAAGTCCGCAGGCTGGCGCAGAGATTCGGGCTGAATGTGGAAAGCAAGAAAGACAGCCAGGATTTGTGCTTTCTGGGCAAGGGCGATTACCGCCTTTTCCTGCGCTTGCATGCGCCTGATGTGATGAAGCCAGGTCCCATTGTGCGCCAGAACGGGGATATTTTGGGTGAGCATCAGGGCTTGTCCAACTATACCATCGGCCAGCGCAGGGGTTTGGGCATTTCTTATGCCGAGCCACTGTATGTGCTGGCGATGAATCCTTACAAGAATGCGCTGGTTGTGGGGACGGGTTCGGAACTTGGGCGTGATGTTTTGGTTGCCAATCGCGTCAACTGGGTCAGTGGCATCGCTCCAAAAGAAACGTTTCGGGCAGGGGTCAAAATCCGCTACAAGTCCCGTCCACAGCCGGCGCTGATTGAACCGCGCAGCGCTGAAAGGATTCGGGTACGATTCGATGTGCCGCAGCGTGATATTACGCCGGGGCAGGCGGCGGTGATTTATGCGGGCGATGTGTGTCTGGGTGGCGGGAATATCGCCAGATTTGAACAGACGGAACTAATATCCGAGCAAGAGCGAACGTAATTCAGCGCCGAAAAACATGACTATAATCGTGGCGGCGACGATGTAAGGGCCGTATGGGATGGCGGTAAAGGGGCGATAGGGCCTGATGACGAGATAAAGCGCCGCGCCGCCCCCTCCCAGAAATATCGCAAGGAACATCACCAGAATAACATTCTCAAAGCCAAGCATCAGCCCGCTCAGGCTTATCATCATCACATCGCCAAAGCCAAAAGCAAGCGCATCCATGTTTTCTCCGCGCACCTGCCCCATCAAATGCCTGAAAAGATGACCGCCCAAGTAGATGATGTAGAAGACTACGAAGCCGAAGCCGCCGCCGACGAGCGCGGATGCAAGCGTCGGCAGGGGGTTGGGGAAGAGCAGGGCGTCGAGCAGGGCAAGAACCGCGGCGGGCAGGATGTACACGAACATAATCCGTTGGTGTTCCAGGTCGATGATGATGATTAACATCAAGAGCGCTATGTAAATCAGCCAGACAAGCATTTGCCCGCCAGGAACATCGGCCGTTCCGCCCATGATGACCGCTGCGGCGACCATTAGCGCTGCCGTCACAATCTCCGTGAGAGGGTAACGCCAGCCCAGTTTGGGAGCGCCGGTGTGATGGTCTGCCGGCAGGCGCAGCTTGAGGAGAAATGCGGTGATGCCCAGCCAGGCAGGTATGGGGCGCGGTGTGCCATCTGGATAAGCCGGCTGGCGCAGGCGGCGGCGATAGGGCAGGTCGTCAGCCAGGACGTTGACGATGCCGCCTGACAGAATGCCAAGGATGACAATGCCTATCAATTTCAAGCGTCACCTCTAGCTAGGGAAGGTTGGGCGCCGGCGGCAGGAGCGTCCATGAAATCACCAGCATTAAAATCAGACTCAAGACCCCCGCCAGTATGATGGCGATTTTTTGCTGGTCGGATAAGGGTTTGTGCGGCTCTTCCGCGCTGGATTGGGTGTCAAATATCAGTTCAATCGGGGTCACGGCCGCCGCTTCCATGCGCCACAGCTTGAGCTTTGGCTTGGGGTGCTGCAGGGAGACAATCAGATGAAGCAGACGGTCATCGGTTATCTGTTGAATATCGGCGGGGGACGGGATAGGGCGCGACTTGGGATGCGAGTGATAGACGCCCATCCATGTTAAGCTGTCCGCGTCGATTTGTTTGATGGCACGCAGTTGTTCAGTTGGCTCTAGTTGGTAATGAGTTTCAGGCGTGTCAGCGATGTTCCTGACCGGAAATGCCTTCGTGATGTGATTGCCCGAACCCGCCAGCAAACCGCAGGCTTCTTTGGGATCATGCCAGGCCGCCTGGTCGGCAATCTGGCGAGCGGCGCGGTAGGATATTCTCATCATTTCAGGCTTCTTCGGGCGGAATCTGAAACTCGATTTGTCGCCTGTCCTGCGGCGGATTCCGCGTTTCATAATATAGCTCGGCGGTCAGGGTGTATCGTCCCTGGGGGTCATCCACGCCGCGGATGTGCAGGGTGTATTCGTTGTCATAGTGCATGGTGGCGATAATGTCCAGGTCGCTCACTTGCCTGCCATCCACCCGCTTGGCCCCGACAATCAGATTAGGTCGTTCCTGGAAGGGTGTCAGCTTAAGCTGGATTTTCACCCGAAAACGGTCTGGATAGGGTGTGGCGGCAAGCGCTTCAATCTTGACTTTGTGTTTGGGCTGCGGCACCAGGCTGTCATCATTGAACAGATTGATTTCCATGAGGCGCTATCCCTGTGTCCCGATTCGAGCCTGCAATGCCTTGAGCGCTGCAAGCGCCTTTTCAAAATCATCAGCCGACACAAAAATATGGTCGCGTGAATAAGCGGCAAAGGACATCATGGAAATCTCGGCTTCCGCCAGAGTTTTGCTGATGAGCGCCATCAAACCAACCAGCGTAGGTTCAAGCACGACATCCAAGGTTATCAGCCGATAGGCTGTGTCGCTTATTTCCGCAAACTTGAGTCGACTGCGAAATTCCTGACAGACCTCTTCAGGCAGCATCAGCGTGACCTCATCTTTGTCGGCCAGCAGCGCACAGAAGGGAATGCTGGCTTCGGCAACGATGCCGGCGGCGAGGATAATGGCATTTGCCGATAATCGGACAAAGCGGTACAGCTGCCTGTCGCTGTGAAATTGCGTATTTTGCAATACTTGCTGAAGGGTCTGCGTCACTGGCTGCTACTCGTCGAATTGATAGGTGGCTTCCGCATAATAGCGCACGCTGCGTTCAGCCATTTTTTGCTGCACCCATTGTTGCAGCTGCCTGTTCTTTTGTTCAAGGGGCAAATTTTCGCGCAGCCTGTCCATCGGATAATTCAGTTTCAGGGCGCGTCCGTGTATGATATGACGGCTGAGGCCTGGTGGCAGATATGCCTTTTGGGTGGCGGCCTCGATGATGTTTTGCGGCAGGTAGGTCGGGAACATCACCAGGGCGATGCTGCTCGGATAAAGCGCCCATATCTGCGTCGGGTCGGTTAAGGGCGTGCGGTAGAGTGTAGCGTGATGATGATAGCACTCGACAACCTGGCGGAGGGTAAAGCTGCGCTCGATGATGCTGTCGGTCTTGGCGTGTACACTGTAGACGGGGCCTTCTCGCAGCAGGATTTGCGCCACAGCATCCGAGTCCCAGCCATCGCGGATATGGATGCTGTCAATCCCTTTCAGCTGACGGACAAAATCCGCGATGTCCCAATCGGATACAATATGCTGCCAGACGCCCAATTCGACAAATTTCGTTTTGTAATCGGCAATCTGTACCAGAATGTGCTGAAAGCCGAGATGTTTGAGCGAATAATAGCGATTAGCGCCATCCATCAGCACATATTTATCGTCGGGGATGCGGGCAACCACCGGCGGATTGGTGAAGAACTTAGCTGTCTGGAGACGTGTCATTAAAGGGCGCGAACGCTGCGCATCGCCTTTCTCATGCGGCAGCACATCGCCAATAGGGACAATCCGCAGCGTCGGGGGTGGCGCACTTGCCGGATTCGCAAGCATAGCTTTTCCTTGTAGAATGAATCACAATAATGCCATATAGCGTATCATATAGTTCCTTGCTCGGCAATTTGTCGGCAAGCATTTCGTTATTTAATAGGGGGACAGGAAATGGGGGCCAAACAGCAAGGGGCGGATGCAACCGAAAATCGCTGGCGGACTCTCCCGCGCACATTATCATTTGTGATGAATGGCGATGATGTTCTGCTGCTGAAGCGGGCGGCGCACAAGCGGGTCTTTCCCAATCAATACAACGGCTTGGGCGGGCACATTGAGCGCAGCGAAGACCCGCTCACTGGCGCCATCCGCGAGATTGAAGAAGAGAGCGGCTTGAAAGTCCATTCACTGCGTCTGCGAAGCATCCATAACATTGATGCCGGTGAAGCATCCGGAATCCTCCTGTTTGTCTATACAGCCATCAGTGACAGTCGGGCGATTCCGCAGGATACGGCTGAAGGCAGGCTGGAATGGATACCCAAAAACAAAATTTTCGAACTGGATTTGGTTGAGGATTTGCCCGACCTCCTGCCGCGCATACTCGACATGGAAGAGCATCAGCAGCCGATGTACGCTCATGTCAGTTATGATGCGGCGGATGTGATTCAAATCCTATTCAGGGAGAGTGACTGATATGGTCGAGGATGTCGTTTGTTGGCATTCCGACAAGCTGAACGACCAGTTGAATCTGGCAGCCAGGAGCTTTGTGAATGGCGGTGCGGTGGTGTTGAATAAAGCGAAAATGTCGGTATCATTGTCACGGATTTTCCAGTGGTACAGTTCGGATTTTGGCGGTGGCTGGATGGGGCTGGGCAATCAGGCGGCGGTGCTGGTGTCTCGGCATCTGGTCAGCGAGGCGGACAGCAGGTTTATCCTGGCTCATGCCGACGGCTTGCGCATCAAGTATCAGAAGTATGATTGGTCATTGAATGCCTGAAAATGCAGCAGCGAATGCTGGCCCGATTGAAGTTGAGGCAAAGCACAGGCGAGCGAATCCAGTCGCGCGGTTGGGCTGCGGTCTGCTGCTGGCATGCTGGTTTATCCTGCTGATGACGCCCTGTGCGCTTTTTTATCTGGCGGCGAATGGTGAAATTCGCATCTGGCATACGGATATACCCCAGCCCTATGCCCACCCGCGCCTGCTGATTTCTCTGGTGAGCGAGGCGGATAACCGCGGGCTGCGAATCGAAAGCTCATCCATTGCCGCCAGCCCGACCGATGAAAGCGCGGTCTGCATTCAAACCCTGGTGCGATTTGTATTGTGGGAGACCAGCGACAGCGGTCGGGACGTCTCTTATTGCGATTGTTATCAGCGTGCTGATGCCGAAGCTGACTGGGAAATGGACAGCACTTTCGCGGGCGACTGCTGACTTATGGAATGGCTGCAAAACATCGACCCGTCCATGCTCCCGTATATCGCGGCGGGATGTGCGCTGCTCTGTGTGGTGGTGGTCGTCATCGGCTTCATCCTGCAAGCGATTGGCAGTTTTTTCGATGTTTTCTTCGGCTTCGCAGAAGTGATGATTGAGATTCTGCAAGGGGGGCCTGTCGCCTGGTGTGGATGTGCGCTTTTGCTGCTTGGCTGCATCGCTTTTGCTGGCCTGGCCTTCCTGCTGTTGACTGCGCCAGAAAATTGCGCGGCTTATCCGACCCAATTCTGTCAATGGTTTGGCTTTTTGCCCTGACTGTCGCTGGACGCGGAAGCCTTTTTGCCTAAAATTACTTTGCATCCCTAAACAAATTGCTGTAAAATGAAATGGCAGATGACGCAGAGGAGAACATTCATGGCATCGACGGCTATGCGGCTTTCCAATACGGAACGGTATGCCTCCGAGATTGACAAGGGGAGTCTTTGGCTGCGCAACAAACGCTGGGATTTGTTTTTCATCACCCTAAGCGTGGTGGTTGTGCCTTTGCCTTATATCCTGTATCTCGTTGGCCTGCAGCTGGGGCTGGAAGACGATTTCAGCCGCAACCTGGTCAATACTTTCGTGGCGGTGGCGATTGGCGGTCCTCACATGATGTCCACTTTCCTGCGCACCGGATTGGATGAAGGCTTTAAGGAACGTTATCCGACGCTTATTCGGTCTTCGATTATTATTCCAATTATCGTTATCTCGCTCGCCTTCCTGAATCTGAATTTGATGCTGACCTTTTTCTTCTTCTGGGCATCGCTGCATGTGCTGCATCAGGTGACCTATATCGTCGAGCTTTATAACCACAAGGAATCGAAATTTGTCCGCAAAAGCGCCTTAAGCCCGATTTCGCGTTTGATTGATTATGCCATTGTCCTGACCAGCCTGTTCCCGATTGCGATGTGGAAAATCAGCCAAGGAACTTTTGAGATAGGTCAAAATGATTTGGGCGAGGCGATTCCCGATTTGTTTCAACAGCCCGATAACCCCTGGTTTTTCGTCGTCGTCGCCATCATTTTTGGCATCGCACTGGCAGCGTATATCGGCAAATCAGTCTACGAATATCGCCACGGCATCTTGAATGTGCCAAAGTTCGCTTTCGTGACGCTGACGGTTATGGTCGCCTTTTTCACGCCACTTCTGCCCAATCTGGATACAGCTTTTCAGGGATTGAATACCTGGCATTCCTTCCAGTATCTGGCGATTACTTTTTACATTATCAAGATTCGGCAGATGGTTGGCAATCTGGATGATGATGCGCCCTTGGTGGCGCATTTCAGCCGCCGAACGAAAGATGCCAAAGCGCTGTATGCCTTTAGCGCCATGCTGCTCGTCGGCTCGGCTGTGATTTTCCTGCTGGTCTACGCGCTGGCGGCTATCGTCAAGCCAGGCATAGATGGCAACAGTCATTTTGATATTGCCTATTATACGGCGATACTGTCATTTCTGTGGATTCACTACTACCATGACCACTTCCTGTTCACCGATTTTGAAGCGCTTGACGGGGCATTCAAGCATTGACCGCTAGGGGAAGGTTTCCTGCACCCACTGCATGGGGTCAACTGTTACGCCGTTCACCCAGACTTCCCAATGGAGATGAGGACCGGTGCTGCGGCCGGTTGAGCCAATCGTGCCGATTGCCTGCCCTGATGTGACGGCATCGCCCGGATTGACATACAAGGCATTCTGATGGGCATACACGGTATAGACTCCCCAGCCGTGGTCAATGACCGCCGTATTGCCGCGTATCTTGAGCGCATCGGCAATCACGACCGTTCCATCCGCCGCCGCCAGCACCGATGTACCCGTCGCGCCAGCGAAGTCCACCCCGCGATGAAAGCGGTCAAAGGCACCGCCATTATAAGACCGCCGCGTACCGAAAAGTCCGTTCATGGCGGCGGCGGCCGGCAAACTCAATGAGTTCGTCCAGCTTTGGTCGGGATTGAACTGGCTGGTCGTGCGGGCAAGCAGGTCAATCTCCTCGTTCTCGATAGATTCCGCCAGCAGGTCGTCATTGTTAATCGTAATGTTCTGCCGCCCATAACCGCCGCCGATGATTTGCAAATGCAGATTTATCGGGCTGGCGACGCCCCTGGCATCAACCAGATTAAGCTGAAGGGGATAGACCCCCTGCTCGGTGAACATGGGGATGCCGATCAGGATATTGTGCTGTGTGCCATTGTCTTGTGGAATCGGCACCAAATCCTGACCAAGAAAGCGCCCGCTTATTTCGACTGGCTCGGTCGTTTGAATCTCAATGCGACCGGTCTGCCCTTCAACGAGAACCGGTGGATTGATGATGAATTCGCTGACGGCTGCGGGCATTGTCCCCACCAGCCGCGGCAGTTCGATGCCAGGGATGACAAGCTGCTGACCGATGGAAATGATAGCGGGATTCGCTATGTTGTTTGCCTGCGCCAGAGTCGTGACGGTTAGGTTGTAGCGCAAGCCGATTTCAAACATCGTTTCTCCAGCTTGAATCTGGTGGCTGAAAACGGCATTTGGGTCGCCAAAGAAGGCATCAGTCCGCGCCGCTGGCGGTGTCGGCGGGGCATCGGCAGAGTTCGCGGTGTTCCTTGGCTGGGCAGGTTCGATGAGGAGTTTCTGTCCTATGAAAATCTGATGGGCATTGGCGAGATTGTTAAGCGTCCGCAGTTCCTCTAGGGTTTTGCCATAGGCAGCGGCGATGCTGCTGAGGGTGTTGCCAGTGACGACAGTGTGCATCAGGTCTTGCTGCGGGGGCTGTTTCGCAAGCGGGACAATCAACCGCTGTCCGACAGTAATGCTGCTGACATCGGTGATGCCGTTGGCTTGAATCACCTGCTCGGTAGACAGCCCATATTTCAAGGCAACATCGGAGACATTTTCGCCGCGCTGTAGGACGTGCACCGTCAGGCTGGAATCCGTTTGTTCCTGTGCGGCGGCCATCATCAGCCGCCCGGGCACAGCCGCCAGAACAAGCACAAATGCCGATAGGATTAGCCGTTTCAAAAAATCACCTCGTCAAATATGAGTTTGTCTCCTGTTTCGACCCGCTCCAGCAAGGATGGATGCGCTTCAATATAATACATCGCTGGCAATTTGGGAATGTAGAGAGGTCGCCAGGGTTTGGCGCAGGTTTTATCAATGACGACGCCGTCTTTGTCGAGCCAGACGAGGGCAATGCTGAAAGACATGAAAAATGTATGCACCGCCGCCTTCAGGCGGCTTTCGGAACGTCTTGCGAAAAGCAGACCTTCGTCCTCTGGCAGCGCCCTTGCGAATTGCAGCCCTTTCAGGCGGCAGAAAAAGCCCATGCAGCTGCCTGCGCGAGCCAATACAATTTCACCGCTTCGGGCATCTTTGACAACGCGCCACTGGCTCATCCTGGTATGAACAAGACCCGTCCGGGATAAATGAGATGATAGTTGGCAATGCCATTTGCATGGGCAAGTTCAGCAACGCTGATGCCAAAACGTATCGCCACTTCAAGAAGGGTATCGCCTGGCAAGACGGTATAGGTCCCTGGCGCCGGGATGACATTGCCAGCCGGGCCGCCAATCGGGATTTGCAAGACCTGACCGGGGTAGATTCGGCTTGGATTCTCGAGGTCATTCAACTCTGCCAAAGCAGCCAGGCTGGTGTTGAAACTCTTGGCGATGGTATCGAGCGTATCGGCAATCTGAACGATATAAGTTTTGCCGGATGGTCTTGGGCCTGTTTCGGCGCTCGAATCCTCGCTGACAATCGGGATGAGCAGCGCCTGCCCGATGCTGATTCGATGCGGATTGGCGATGCCATTCAACTGTGCCAGAGCGTCGGCGGTTGTATTGAAGAGTTGGGCAATGCTTCCAAGCGTATCGCCTGCACGGACAACGTAAGAAGGGACTGGTGTTGTCGTTGGCGTCGCTGTCGGTGTTGGCGTCGGCGTTGATGTTGATGTTGATGTTGCCGTCGGTGTTGATGTTGCTGTTAGCGTTGGACTTGAGGTTGGCTCTGGCACAGCCTGTGCGCTGGCAGAACCCCCAAGGGGTATAATGAGTCTCTGGTCGGGAAAGATGAATTCGCCTGGATTTAGATTGTTTGCCGCTCTGATAACAGCTACAGAACTGTCATACAAATTAGCGATATGACTAAGCGTCTCGCCATCTTGGACAACATGAACGCTGCTGTTGGAAATATCAACGGGTGTCGGTTCAAGTGTCGCGGTTGGCGGCGCTGTCCCCGTTGGCTGGGGTGTTTCGTCAGGTTCGGATGTCGCGGTCGCTTCGAGTGTGCCAGTGGGTTCGGACTGCTCAAGTGTTGGCGTGCTTTCCAGGGTGATGATGCTTTTCGTGGCGACTTCCAACACGGCATCGTCCAGGTAAATATAATTATTCGCCACTGGCGTTTCGATGGTAGACATGACAAATACGGTAATCGTACTGCTTTCCGCAGTCGCAATCACGGAGTATTGACGATAGGCATCGTAATAAAATATCGCTAGGGGCGACCAGACAATATCGACGCTGCCGCCATCCATGCCGCCGGTCGGGTCAATGCCGACTCGCACAGCTACATCGCCAGGTTGGTCGCTCAATTCAAGGTCTTGAAAGATGGATGACCACACCCAGGCATAAATGCTGAAACGATAGGTCTCACCGCTCACTGCATCGTTCACTTGCTGGTAAATACCGCCTTCGTGCGTTGCATACAGGGTAAAATAGCTTTGCGCATTTTCACCGGAACGAATTCGGCCTTGGCTGGACGCAGCCGGCTGGTAATGGGGGGCGCGGTTGGCGTAGGCAGGGCTTCCACTGCTAGGGGTGATATGCCAAGGATTCCAATCTCTGCCAACCGAGCGCGGTTCTTCGCCCTCGAAGTCAACAAAGCTGTCTTCAAATCCGGGATTTGAGAGCAAATTTTCGGCAGTTTGCGTCTGCCCAAGTAAAACAGTGACCAAAAGATAAAATAAGGCAACAAAAACCAGCGCCTGCCTTGGTTTCATTATGATTCCCCCCTAACTGTCGCCGGTGGTGCAAACACAATAGCATCAGTATAGAGCTTTCTGATGATTAAGCAAGCTCGCAAAGCCGGACAAACCGCCCAACTTTATGATTGTCACTTGAGATAAACCCCAGTATAGCGTAACCTTGCAAAGCCCGCCAAACGAAGCGGGGCATCATTTTATGATAATGGATTGCGTTTGAAGATTCCCCGACAGAATCAGCGGTTCATATTGTTCAAGGCGGATTCGCGCATGTATTTGGAGGGTCAACAGCTTGAAGTTGCATGAGTATCAATCAAAGTTTTTGTTTCGGGAGTACGGGATTCCGATTCCTGAAGGCAAGGTGGCAACAACCGCCGATGAGGTTTATGAGATTGCTTTGGAAACGGGCGGCACAGTTGTTGTCAAGGCGCAGGTTCATGTTGGCGGCAGAGGCAAAGCGGGCGGTGTCAAGGTCGCTCGCAATGCCGACGAAGCCAAATCCTGTGCTGAAAGCATTCTCGGTATGGACATCAAAGGACTGCGGGTCGAAAAAGTTCTGGTTGACCCCGCCGCGGATATTAGAGAGGAGATTTATCTGGCAATCACCAATGACCGCAGCGCCGGCAAACCTTTGATTATGACGTCCATGGAAGGTGGCATGGACATTGAAGAACTGAATCAGGAGCGCCCCGAAGCTATTGTCCGCGAGCATATTGACCCGATACTGGGCTTGCAGAATTTTCAAATGACCTGGATTGCCAGCGCGATGGGGATGTCCCGCAGTCTGTGGCGTCAATTTGGCAGGATTCTGCGGGGGCTGTACCAGTGTTACAGCCAGTGCGATGCCGAACTGGCCGAGATTAATCCTCTGGTGATGACTGGCGGCGGGGACTTGCTGGCAGTGGACGGCAAAGTGATTATTGATGACAATGCCCTTTTCCGCCAGCCAAACCTGGCGGCGCAGCACGATACCAGCGATGAACCCGCATCCGAACGCCAGGCACGCGAAGCTGGCATTACTTATATCAAGCTGGATGGACAGATTGGCTGCATGGTCAACGGCGCCGGTCTTGCTATGACCACGATGGATATGACCAAGCTGTATGGCGGGGCGGATGGCATTGGTCCCGCGAATTTTCTGGATATTGGCGGCGGCGCTTCGCCAGAGCAGGTGGCTGCTGCGCTGCGCATTATCCTTTCCGATAAAAATGTGAAATGCGTCCTGTTTAATATATTCGGTGGCATTACCCGCTGCGATGAAGTCGCCAAGGGGATTCTGACCGCCTACAACGAGGTCAAGCCCGATGTGCCGATGGTCATTCGCTTGCAGGGCACCAACGCCGCAGTCGGCAATCGGATTATCAAAGAAGCCAATATCCCCAACATCATCGGCGCGGAAACACTGACCGCAGCCGCCCAGCAGGCGGTCGCAGCCGTAAAGGAACAGTCCTGATGTCCATTCTGATAGATAAACACTCGAAAGTTCTAGTTCAAGGCATTACCGGGCGGCAGGGCGGGTTTCATGCCAGGCTCATGCTGGAATATGGCACGGATGTTGTCGGTGGCGTAACGCCAGGGAAAGGCGGCGAATGGTTTGAGGGCAAACCGGTCTTCGATACCATGCGCAAGGCGGCCGAAACGACCAATGCCGATGTCAGCCTGGTCACGGTGCCGGCGCGTTTTGCGCCTGACGCCATCATGGAGGCGGCGGATGCCGGCATCCAACTGATTATCTGCCTGACGGAACATATTCCGGTGGCGGACATGATGAAAGTCGTCAGTTTTTGTGCCGTGCGCGGGGCGCGTTTAATTGGCCCAAATTGCCCGGGCGTGATGACACCCGGTCAGGCAAAAGTCGGGATTATACCAGCGATGGTGGCGATACCCGGCAGCATCGGGGTGGTTTCCAAAAGCGGAACATTGACTTACGAAGTCGGCTTTGCGATGAAGAATAAGGACATCGGCATTTCGACGATGGTTGGCATTGGCGGGGATCCTGTCATCGGCACGACCTTTGTCGAGGTGTTGGAGATGTTTGAAAATGACCCCGAAACGGAAAAGGTCGCCTTGCTGGGCGAAATCGGCGGCAGCGCCGAAATTGCCGCCGCCAACTATATCAAAAATGCCATGACCAAGCCAGTGGCGGCTTTTATCGCCGGGCGCAGTGCGCCGCCCGGCAAGCGGATGGGTCATGCCGGAGCGATTGTTGACGGCGGGGAAGGCTCGGCAGAAGAAAAAATTCTGGCGCTGGAAGCCGCCGGGGCGCGGGTTGCCGCCAACCCGGAGGAGATTCCCGATTTGCTGTCCTGACGGGCATGAAGCTGCTATAATGATGGTGTTTTGGCGTCGGGGACAATATGATGCTGACGGCAGCGGGCTTCATAAGATTCTTGCGCACCCACCAAAATGACCGGCTCATGGTAGCCGGCAGGCTCTCCGTTGACCAGGCGTTGCGTTCGGCTGGCGGATTCCCCGCAAATCATGCAGATGGCCTGCAGTTTGGTCACATCTTCGGCAATGCTCAAAAGATAGGGCATCGGCCCGAAAGGCTCGCCGCGAAAATCAAGGTCCAGCCCGGCGACGATGACGCGGATATTGTGTCTGTCGGCAAGCTGCTGCACCACCAAGCCGATGCCATCATCAAAAAACTGCGCCTCGTCAATCGCAACCACAGTCGTGCCACTGTTCGCCTGTACCAGGATGTCATGGGATGAAGCCACAGGAATCGCGGTGACTGTTTGTCCGTTGTGGCTGGTCACATTTTTTATCCCATAACGGTCATCGAGGCTGGGTTTGAAGACTTTGATTTTCTGCTGGGCAATGATGGCGCGCCGTACCCGCCGAATCAATTCTTCGGTTTTGCCGCAAAACATGCTGCCGCAAATCACTTCAATACGACCCGAACGATGTTTCATTCCGTGGCTTCCTCATTGAATGGCGCGTGTCAGGCCGTCGTTCTCTTTTTAACAAACCACTTTGCTTGCACGAGCAGAAGGCTTATTATTTTGCGTGAGCTTGGCCGACCTAAGCGCTGTCTGGCTCAACTGTCGAGTTGGTAGCCTCTGGCGCGGAGTACCTTCTTCAGGTCGCTGAGGACTTTGCGCCCGATGCCCCGAATGGCCAGAATGCTGTTTTTATCATGCTCTTCGCCCAGTCGGTTTAAGACATCCGCCACTACTTTGATGCCATTTTCTTCCAATATGGTGGTGTATCTTGCGCCTAGCTCCAACTTGGCAATGGGCAGGTCAAGCGGCGCTCTTTCCGCCTTTTGGCGCTCTTGTGCCGAACGGATGGCGTCGCGCTGCTTCAAGCGCTTCATAAACTTGTCAACCCGTCCCTCGGTGTCCACGATGCGCTGTTCACCAGTGTAGAAGGGATGACAGTTTGAGCAGATTTCAACGGTGAGCGAGTCGACCGTTGCGCCAGTCGTCCAGGTTGTCCCACAGGTCATACAGCGAACCTGCGCCTCGAACCACCTTGGATGAATATCCTGTTTCATAATTGCCTCCGCGCATTCACGGCTCGGCTGCGAGTGGCGTGAATGACTTCGTTTTGTATTCGGATTAATTCAGAGTTCGTCCCGTTTTTTCATGGGTTTCATAAACGCTGATGCGCTTTTGCCCGCGGCGCCCGCGCATTTTTTCGAAAGTGACAAAGCCAGGGCGGGTCGCAAAGATGGTGTAATCCTTGCCCATGCCAACGCCTTCGCCCGGATGGAATTTGGTGCCGCGCTGACGGACGATAATGTTGCCGGGAATCACAAACTGCCCGCCATAATTCTTGACGCCCAGCCGCTTGGCATTGCTGTCACGACCATTGCTTGATGAGCCGCCGCCTTTTTTATGCGCCATTTGAGTTTGTCTCCTTGATAACTGAGTCAGGCCGAACCTTGATTTCGTCAATTCGCAGGCGGGTATAATACTGACGATGCCCCCGCTTGCGCCGATAGTTGGTGCGCTGGCGATATTTGTAGACGATGATTTTCTTGCCGCGGAATTGTTCGACGACTGTGACTGCGACTGATGCGCCCTTGACTCGGGGCTGACCAATGAGGGTATTGTCGCCATCGGCAACCAGCAGGACATCGCTCAGTTCGATGGATTCGCCAACTTCATTGGGAAGGCGGTCAACATCCACAGTCGTCCCGACCTCCGCCCGATATTGTTTGCCGCCACTGCGGATAATTGCGTACATAACAGGTTTCTCCAACCTTCACTTCGATTCTCCGCAAGGGATGCCCATAGCGGCTCTGCTTGCGGGGAAAATTGGCTGACAGCAAAATACCCCACTGTTTCAGGCAGGGTAGCAAGTATTATAACGGCAGTATCGGGGGGAGGTCAAGCGCTGGTTTTGTCAGTTAGGCGCATTTCAGATTATTGGCAGAGCAAAGACCTGCACGAAAGCGCGATTCGCCGAGCCTTTGTCGTCCCGCTCTCCGAGTTCCGTCAATCGCCTTGTGCATCTCTTCTTGTGCAGGGAGTGTCTAGTCTGCCAGCCCAAGCTCTTTGATATACGGTGATGGAAGAACTGCCGCGTTGCGCATAAGTATAGTGACCTGTTCTCTTGCGCGTGTGAAAGCGACGTAGAAGACCCTTCTTTCGGCCTCCAGTTGTGTCGGAGTTTGTGCATTTCTGTTTGGCCACATTCCATCTTGCACATCGAGAAGAACGACTTTGTCGAATTCCTTGCCTTTCGCTCTCAAAGCAGTCATAAGATGGAGTGGGTTCTTGGACAGGTCATCCTCGTTGTCATTGTTTTCAAAGGGCGGGGTATATACCAGAGTATCTTTTGCTGACTCGATATCATAAACGAAGGAAGCATAGTCAGTCCCGTATCTTTTTGCGTATTCAGCCAACTGTGCAAAGGGGGGATCCGTGTAGAAGATGTCTTCTTCGGCCTTGCCGAAATCGATTTGAAGACCTTCAAAATTGTCGCTTAGTGTCAGCAACGCGTCGGATACTGATTTGGCATTGGTGTACATCCGAATGGCGTCAGCCATCTCAAGGCTGGTTTTCCCCTTCGCGTTTTCGCCTTTCAACTTACCTCGATACTCCGCCAAGGAGTCGACTCCTTCCATGATAGACAGTGGGCGAGATGCCCGGAGGTGTTTGCTCAGATCTTCGCGGTTTTTATTGCTGAGAGGGTATCTTTTGACAAAGTTGCACAGGAACAAAATATCGTCTGCTACCTGACGAGGCATCCGACGACGGTCAGCGTCTGCCTTGATTTCCAGAAGTCGCAAGAGACGGTCGAACGTATTGCTCAGAAACAGCTGCAAGTCTTCGGCAGCACAAAAGGGAATGTCTATTTCCCTTGAGGCGAAGTGAACTTGATATGGGATGATTTGGCTTCGTTTACGACCGATGAGCGCTATCTTGCCCGGACTTGTGCCTTGAGCGATTGAGGTCGTCACCAGATTGTGTACATAGTCCAAGGTCTCGGAGAGAGACCGGATGGGAAGCAGTTCAATGGTCGCCAGCGATGAGCCGTATGCAGAGATTTTTTTGGGTACACGGCGTTTGTTGTTGACAATCAGGCGTTGTGAATGTTCAACAATATTTTTTGGAGAGCGATAATTCACTCTCAGCGTATGGGTGTCAAAGGCGGAATTGAAATATCGCCTTGGATCCAGAATGTACTCCGGTGTCGCGCCCCGCCACTCAAATATTGCCTGGTCGTCATCACCGGCGATGGTCAATGTCGCGCGGCTGCGCTCAACAATGGCCCGCACCAACGCCAGATCGAGCGGATTAATATCCTGAAACTCATCTACAAAAACGTGGTCATAACTTGCTGCACCGGACAATAATCGCCTCTGTTCAACATTTGTTCTTTCGTCCTGATAGGCAAAATACTTCTGGTCTTCCAGTGTAAATGTAGCGCTAGCTATAAGTTGCTGAGTAGCCTCAATCCAAAAGCGGAAGAAAGCAGTGAAAAATTCCTTTTGCCGCGCGTATGGATCAGTATTCTCTAGTTCATCGCTCAGGACGTCGAACTTGATTAGTTGGTCTACTTGCTCTGCCAAACGCCATCCCAATCCTTGCCGTTCGAGTTCTTTCCAGTGGCGCAAGAATTCGGAAAATGATGTATGCCTGACGTGATCGAAGCCAAGAGATTTCAGAGCATCTATCATGTCCATAAGTTTCCGAGGAGCTTGACTTCTTTTCCAACGATTGGTGTTCATAATCGCCTGTTTTACTCGTTCATGCTTTTGCCAGACTGGTTGCAACTGGTTTCGCATCGTAAAATGATGCTCCTTGCTGGATGTGATCAACTTTTGACTAAAAGTCGCATTCTTTATCCGTCTAAAGCCCCAAGAGTTAAGTGTGGTAATCTCGGTTTGATCACGAATACTGGCAAACTCCCTGTCCTCATTAATTCTGCTTCGAAGTTCTTCACGAGCTGCGCGTGTGAACGTGACAATTAAAAAGCGCTGACGACTGGTTGGAAACTGTTCTGCAAGGTACTTGCATCTGTACAGCAGGCAAAGTGTTTTCCCACACCCAGCCGGAGCCAACAACCTGATGTTGCCGACCGGAGCCTCGCAGAAAGCTCTCTGTGATTTATCTAGTTGTTCCATCAGACATTCCCTGCATGAAAACCCAGTACATGAACCTAGTGTACCAAATATCCTGCACGAATCCACGACTGGATGTTGAGGCTTTGCCAGTTCTTCCCGACTACCCGACTAGCTGATGAACATGGCATCGCCAAAGGAATAAAACCGATAATTCTCCTGTTTGGCAATCTCATAGGCAGCCAGCAGCCTGTCGCGCCCGACAAAGGCGCTCAGCATCATCAGCAAGGTGGACCTGGGCAGATGAAAGTTGGTAATCATGGCATCGACCACGCGCCACCTGTAACCCGGATAGATAAACAGGCGGGTATCACCCTCAAAGGCGATGACCGTTTTCCAGGGGCAAGCCGCTTCGTTTTGAGCGGGATGAGACGGGTCGCCGCCGGCGCTGAGGATGGCGGCGGTCTCGAGGGTGCGTGTCGAGGTTGTGCCGACTGCGATGATGCGCCCGCCAGTGAGCCTGGCTTCGTTGATGATTTTGGCATTGTGGCTGTCGAGGGTGGCAAATTCGCTGTGGATTTTGTGGTCGGCGACGAGACTGGCAGTGACCGGCTGAAAGGTATCAAGCCCGATGTGCAAAGTGCAATATGCCAGCTTGACCCCTTTGCGCTTCAAAGAAGCCAGTATTTCCGGTGTAAAATGCAAGCCGGCGGTCGGTGCGGCCGCCGACCCTTCAGCTTTGCTATAAATGGTTTGATAGTGTTCATCATTATCCAAATCGGCTTTGATATAAGGCGGGAGCGGGATTTCGCCCAATTCGCGCAGCAAAGCGTTCACGGGCTGACTGAACTCAAGAATCCGTTCCGCTTTTTCCAGTATCTTGACAACTTGGCAGGATATATCGCTGTGGTCAAACCTTAGCCGCAAGCCTGGCGTGACATTTTTGCCACCCACAAGGGCCTGCCAGCGCAGGGCATCCATTTGTTTCAGGAGCAGGATTTCGACCCTGCCGCCAGTCTTGGCTTTGCGGGCATCAAGCCGCGCCGGAAGCACGCGCGTATCGTTCATCACCAGAACATCATTGGCGTTTATCATATCGACAATATCGGAGAAGTGATGATGAGCAACCTCGCCGCTTCGACGATGAAGGCACATCAGCTTTGACGAATCGCGCGGCTCCGCCGGCCTTTGGGCAATGCAGCGTGCTGGCAAATCGTAGTCAAAGTCGGCGGCTTTCATAACAGGCGCTGCTGTCCCGCCGTGTTGTCGTTTGGATGGTCGATTCCCAAGTGATGATAGGCATGTTTGGTGCAGATGCGTCCGCGCGGTGTGCGGTCAATGAAGCCCAGCTGAATCAGATAGGGTTCGTAGACATCCATGATGGTTGAGCTATCTTCGCTGATGGCGGCGGCTATGGTGTCCAGCCCGACTGGGCCGCCACTGAATTTCTCGATAATGATAAGCAGGATGCGGCGGTCAATATCATCGAGTCCAAGATGGTCAATGTCCAGCAGTTCGAGCGCATTCTGCGTGACCTTGTCGGTGATGATCCCGTCGGCGCGGGCTTCGGCATAGTCACGGACTCGGCGCAGCAGGCGCAGACCAACGCGCGGTGTGCCGCGGGCGCGTCTGGCGATTTCAGTCGTGCCTTCGGGTTCGATTTCGACCTGAAGGAGTTTCGCTGCCCGGCGGATGATGTCTTCCATGGCCGGGTTATCATAAAAATCCAGCCGAAAACGCGCCCCGAAACGTTCACGCAAGGGCGCCGCCAGCAGCGCCAGGCGCGTTGTCGCGCCAATGACCGTAAAACGCGGCAGATTCAATCGCAGTGTCTTGGCGGCGGGACCTTTGCCGATGACAATATCGAGCACAAAATCCTCCATAGCCGGATACAGGATTTCTTCAACGGCTTTGCCCAATCGGTGGACTTCATCAATGAAGAGGATGTCGCCTTTTTTGAGATGCGTCAGGATGGCTGCCAAATCGCCCGCCCGCTCGATGGCGGGGCCGGCAGTGATGCGAATGTTAGCACGCACCTCGTTGGCAATGACGTAGGCCAAAGATGTCTTGCCGAGTCCTGGCGGGCCATAAAACATAACATGGTCAATCGGCTCGCCGCGGGCGCGGGCGGCATCAATAAGAATGCGAAGATTTTCGCGCACGCGGTCTTGACCAATCATGTCGTCCAGGCCTCTTGGGCGCAGGGCGATATTCTCGCGGTCGTTTGTTGTTGATTTGCCACTGACGAAGCGACTGTCTTCGGGCATGATGCACCTGTTTCATCGCAACAGCCTAGCAGAAATGTTCTATCAGTATAACCTGACCGACAAGAGTTGCAATGCTCGCTTTACAGAACGCGCATCCCCGCGTACACTATGACAAATATCCCCGCGGAAAAGGGCAAGAGCGAATGACAGAGCAGCTGCATGTCTCATCACATCCATTGGTCAAGCACAAGCTGACCATATTGCGAGATGTCCATACCGATCATAGGCGGTTTCGTGAATTGGCGCGCGAACTGGCATTATTATTGTGTTACGAAGCCACGCAGGATTTGGAACTCACATCCAGGCGGGTCAGCACGCCCATGGGAGAGGCAATCGGCTCTCAAGCGGAGGAAGTCATTGGGCTTGTCCCGATTTTGCGAGCGGGGCTGGGCCTGGTTGATGGCATCCAAGAGTTGCTGCCCGCGGTTCAGGTATGGCATATTGGCTTGTATCGGGATGAGGCAACGTTGCGTCCTGTGGAATACTACAACAAACTGCCAGCCGAACCCACCGTGCAGCTTTGTCTGGTGCTGGATCCCATGCTGGCGACCGGCGGCTCGGCAATCGCCACAGTCGATATCTTGAAAAAATGGGGCGCCAAGCGCATCAAGTTTCTTGGCATTCTGGCGGCGCCAGAAGGGGTGGCTGCTTTGTCCGCCGCGCATCCTGACCTTCCCATTCATGTGGCCGAACTGGACGAAAGGCTAAACGACATCGGCTTCATTGTGCCAGGTCTTGGTGATGCCGGCGACCGTATGTTTGGCACCTGATGCTCGATTTATTCGCGTTTGTGATTGTGTTTAATCTGGCTTTGGCGGTTTCATTGGCGATGATTCCGCTGGCGCGTTACATGAGCTACCGATTTGACATCACTTCCGAGCCAGGCGGACGCCGACAGGAATCGCTGGCGATGCCCAAATTGGGAGGGCTGGCGATTTTCGTCGGGTTTCTGGTGGCGATTGCGCTGGCACAGCTGCTGCCAGTGCCGCGTTTCGACCCCTACGAAATCATCCGTCTGGCGGGTTTGATTCTCGGCAGCATCATCATTTTTGTGCTGGGCATTGTCGACGACATCTACGAACTCAATTACTTTCAAATCTTTCTGGGGCAAATCCTCGCTGCGGCTGTTGCGATCATTTTTCAGATTTTTATCGAGTTTTTCAACAATCCCCTGACCGGTTTGCAAACCGACCCCTGGCCACCGCTGGTTACGGTCGCGCTGACGATGTTCTGGCTGATTCTGATGATGAATACCGTCAACCTGCTGGATGGTTCGGATGGTTTGGCTGCCGGGGTTGCGGTGATTGCCGGGATGGTTTTGTTTCTCAACAGCGCCTTTCGGCAAGAGCCAGCACAGACAAGCGTCAGTCTGCTGCCCCTGGCGCTGTCGGGCGCATCGCTGGGTTTCCTGATTCACAATTTTTATCCGGCCCGCATCTATCTGGGCGGCGGCGCTTGGTTTTTAGGCTATGTCTTGGGGGCGCTCAGCATTATTGGCGGCGCCAAGATGGCGACGATACTGCTGGTTATGGGCTTGCCGCTGATGGACTTGGGCTGGCAGATTTTCAATCGATTGCGGCACGGCAGCAATCCCTTTCATGGCGACCGCGGTCATCTCCATTTTCGATTGCTGGATACGGGTCTGTTCTCGGCGCGTCAGATTGCGCTAGGCTATTATACCATTTGTGCGCTCTTCGGATTCTTGACCCTGGCCACAAACAGCCAGTTGTTCAAGTTCATTGCCTTTGGCCTGATGCTCCTGTTTATCGCTATTGGCTTCATCGCGGTCGGGCGAATTTCGCCACTGCGGGACAACTAGAACGCATCGTCATAGTATTCGTCTTCAATCGGCTCGTATGTTAGCTCATCATCCTCGGAATATCCCGAACTGCTTGACGGGGGTTTGGCAGAGCGCTTTTCCTTCGGCTTTCGCGTATCGTTGCCTTTGGCAGCCGAGATAACGAGCGGCGGCTGTGAGGCGGGTTTTGCGCCAGCGCCCCTTGTTGGCCTGTTCATTTTATCGCCTGGCTTTTGCTTGGGCGCGGGCGCATCAAGAATGGCAGCCACGCTCTTGCTCACCGGTTCCTGTCCTGGCGGGCCGGGAATCGGCAGTTTCAACGTATCCATCGAGTTGACTGCGGCGGCTGTGATTTTGGGAGCGGGCCGCCGCTCTCGCCTTGCCTCATCTTTTCGCTGGAGAGCCTGCTGGCGCGTCATGGTAATCAGCTTGCCATTTTGAAAGGTGGCGCTGTGACCGGTTAGCCGCTCAATGATGGCTTCGATGGTGCCGAGAACGATGACCATAAAGATATTGATGAGGGTCGTCAAGCTCAAGATGAGCGCCAAGCCATGCCATAATTGCTGGACTGTCCCTCCCATATCGGCGACGAAGGTTTGGCTGATTCCCAAAACAAGCGCGGTGATGATGATAAGCAAAGTGGCGATGCCAGCCAGCCGCCAGCCACGCAGGCTCTTTGGAATGGCGGGAAACATGGTGTTTGAAACAGTGAATGCCAGATAAAACCAGAGCCAGAAATCCGTCCGTGCCACCAGGGCCGCGATTGCCTGAGCTAAATCATCAAGCTGTCCGGGCGCGGCAATGTTCAGGACAGCCTCCAACTCGAAGGCATTCAACGCGATGGCCCAAATCACCAGCAAGCCGACGGCCAGCGGCGCTGATGCGATGATGGCCCGTTTGACGGGATGCGCTTTAGGCGCGAGCTTGACGAAGCTGAGTTCCAGCCTGCCGATTTCCTGCGGCTTTGGCAGTCGGATGGAGCGGTTTGCCCGCACATTCAGCACACCCGCAGCCAGCCAGTAGGTGACTTCGTACAGCACTACACCCGGCAAAAAGACGATGTAATACAGAATGGTGGTCAGGTGCATATTGCGGGTTAGCAGCCAGCCCACCTTGAAGATGTGCTGGTGCATCCACCGCTCGGTATGGCGGAAGAGGAAGACGAGGATCCCGACAAGAATCGCGGAGCTAAGGAAATCCAGTTCGCTCAGTCTCAAGTTCCTTTCACTCGCGCTGCGATTTCGATGAGGGCGCTGAAGTCTTCGGCCTTGAGCGATGCCCCCCCCACCAGAGCGCCATCAATATCGGGCTGCGACATAAATTCTTCCATGTTGGCCGGTTTGACGCTGCCGCCGTATTGGATGCGGATGGCATCGGCAAGGGCATCATCAAATAGCTGGCACAGGGTATCCCTGATGGCGCTCTTAATGATGCGATTGGCCAGTGGGCCGCTGGCGCTTTTGCCAGTGCCAATCGCCCAGATGGGCTCATAGGCAATCACCACATTTGCCATATCGGCAGCGGCAATGCCATCCAGCGCTGCCCGAACCTGCGAACTGACAAAGGATTCGGTTTCTCCGGCTTCATTTTGCTCCAGGCTCTCGCCGACAGCAATAATCGGCTTGAGTCCGTTTGCCAGAATCGCCTTTGCCTTTTTATTGACCTGCTGGTCGGTTTCGTTGAGATAAGCGCGGCATTCCGAATGACCGATAATGATGTAATCGACAAAATCAGCCAGCATACTTGCCGACACCTGCGAAGTATAAGCGCCGCCCGCCTGCCAGTGGGCATCCTGCGCCGCAACCTGAACCGCAGAGCCTTCAAGCGCTTCAGCGACGGTCGGCAGGGACAGAAAGGTCGGGGCGACGACCCGCTCAACAGCATCTAAGGCTTCGATTTTGGGCGCGAGTTCCCTCACAAATTCGAGCGACTCGGCTGGGGTCTTGTTCATTTTCCAGTTGCCGACAATGATGGGGGTTCTTGGCATGGCTTTGTCCTCTGATTGAGTTTATCCACCACTATTGTAACCACCCATTCGGCTACTGCGCCAGTTTGAACCTGTCCATTCTGTGGAATGCGGCAAGCGGGAAAGAGGGGTATCGATACTCCCTGTTGGCATTATTTGTCTGCGAGGGCAGCCAGACCGGGCAGGACTTTGCCTTCCAGCATTTCCAGGCTGGCGCCGCCGCCAGTCGAAATATGCGACATCTGCTCAGCCAGGCCAGCCTGTTCCACCGCCGCCGCCGAATCGCCGCCGCCGATGATGGTTGCTGCTCCTTTTTTCGTCTGGTTGGCGAGCGCTCTGGCAATGCCATACGTGCCTTGCGCAAAGGGTGGCATCTCGAACACGCCCATGGGCCCGTTCCAGACGACCGTCCTGACGCCCTCAAGCTCGCGTGCATACAAATCGACTGTTTTGGGACCAATATCCAGTGATTCCCAGCCAGGAGGAACATCTTCTTCGGCGCTGATGACCTTGTTTGCGGCATCAGCATGAAAATCATCCGCGATACGCTGGTCGATTGGCAGTTTGAGCTTGTCGCCAGCTTGTTGATGCAGGGCGCGGGCGATATGGAGCGCCTCGGTTTCGACCAGTGAATTCGCCATTTGGCGGCCTTGGGCGGCGAAGAATGTATTTGCCATCCCGCCGCCAATGAGAAGTTTATCGACCTTGTCCAGCAGCGCTGCAATGACATCAATTTTGCCCGATACTTTCGCCCCGCCGAGGATGGCAACAAAGGGACGCTGCGGATTTTCGATGGCATTGGCGAGGTAGTCGATTTCTTTTTCCAGCAATAATCCGGCGACAGCCGTCAAGTGTTGCGCAACCCCGACATTGGAAGCATGAGCGCGATGTGCCGTGCCGAAGGCATCGTTCACAAAAACGTCGCCATGTTCTGCCAGCTGGCTGGCGAATTGGGGGTCGTTTTGGGTCTCGCCGGGGTGATAGCGGGTGTTTTCCAGCAAGAGGACGCCGCTTTCTGGCAGGCTGGCAATAGCTGATTGCGGTGCCTTGCCGATGCAGTCCGGCGAAAAGGCGACATCCAGTCCCAGCTTGCCTGCTAGATTTTCGGCAACCGGCGCCAGCGACAGTTCCGGTTTGCGTTCGCCTTTGGGACGGCCCAAATGGGACATGAGAATCACCGCTTTTGGATTCTGCGCCAGGATGTAATGAATGGTTGGCAGGGCAGCGCGAATGCGGGTGTCGTCGGTGATGATAGCCTCTTCGAGCGGCACATTAAAATCGGCGCGAACCAGCACCCGTTTGCCGCTAAAGTTGACGTCTCGAACAGTCATTTTGTTCATGCGAACCCTCCCGACACGCTGCAAATTGCTGAGTCACTGATTGCAGCCTTGGACTCCTTAGAGCCTGTCGCCGACGAACTTGGTCAGGTCGGCTGTCCGACAGGAATAGCCCCATTCGTTGTCGTACCAAGTGATGACCTTCACCAAATTGCCCGCCACATCGGTAGCCAGCGCATCGATGATGCTGGAATAGGGATTGCCAATATAGTCATGGGATACCAGCGGTTCGTGCGACACATCCAGATAGCCCTTCATGGGGCCGTCGGCTGCTTCCTCGAATTGCTCGATGAGTTCGGCTTTGTTCGGTGTCTTTTCTACTGTGGCGACAAAATCAACCAGTGACCCGGTCGGCGTTGGAACGCGGACAGCCATGCCATCGAACTTGCCCGCCAGTTCGGGAATGACCAGGGAAACGGCTTTGGCGGCGCCAGTGGTAGTTGGGATGATATTCACCGCGGCGGCGCGAGCCCGACGCAAATCCGAGTGAGGCAAATCCAGGATTTTCTGGTCGTTGGTATAACTGTGAATGGTGGTCATAAATGCTTTTTGGATGCCATAGTAATCGTTCACCACTTTGGCGGCTGGCGCCAGGCAGTTGGTGGTGCATGAGGCGTTCGATATGACATGATGGCTGGCGGGGTCATATTGATTTTGATTGACCCCCAGAACGATGGTGATGTCTTCGCCCTTGGCGGGGGCGGAAATGATGACTTTTTTTGCGCCAGCGGCGATGTGTTTGGCGGCGCTGGCCTTGTCGCGGAAAATCCCGGTGCTTTCGATGACCACATCAACGCCCAGTTCGCCCCAGGGAAGCTGCGCCGGGTCTCGCTCGGACAGCGCCTTGATTTCATGGCCATCGACAATCAGGGCGCCGTCGGCAACTTCTACTGTGCCCGGATAGACCCCATAATTGGAATCATAGCGAAACAGGTGCGCCATCGTGTCCAGATGACCCAAATCATTAAACGCGACCACTTCAATCTCATCCGCGTAGTGTTCTCGCATGGCTTTCAAAACCTGGCGTCCGATGCGTCCGAAACCGTTAATCCCTGCACGAATTGCCATGATTAGTTCTCCTTCGTCCATCCATTGATTGGCTTAAAACACCACACTAGCTTAGTACACAGTCGGCAATTATAACATCCTGAAATGTTGAACGGCTACTCTAAATTGACACAGAAAACCACCGCGCTTCCTTTGTGCCACCGCCACATCAGGATGAGGAGGATGATGGCAGCCACAGCGTTCAGGATGCCGACTGTCATGGCGGCGTCAAACCAAAATCGCTCTGGAAACAGGCGAATCAGCGTATCGGAGAAGGCAAAGCGCCAAGTGCCACTGGCGAAAAACAGTTCATGGAAGCGGTCGAAAGAGAAGTCCCAGGCAGTTAGTGCCAGGATGGCAATCGCTGTGACGGCTGCCAGGGTGAGGAGGCTGCCATAAGTCAACCCGATGCGCATGGCCCCGCGATAGTCGGCTGAACGACAGGCGAGACAGGCGATGCCGACGGCAGTCAGGCCCAGCAGGAAAGCCAGCCCAAAGGCGCTTTGGGTGATGCGTTTGACATCGACCAGATGCGCCAAAGCCTGCGCCTGATACATGGGGCAATCCCGGGCTTCGGGGAGTGGCCGCCAGCACTTGTCACGGGGCAAGCGCAAATCGCCCAGAAAATCAATGCCTTCGCCGTTTAACAGATAGTCAATACCATAAGGCGCATAAGTGAGCCGATCCTGGGTGGTGAAGCCATAAAAATCGGTCGGGAAATCCGGGCGCAGATACTCAAATCGCAGAAATTCGTAAGTCATTACCAGACGAA
>DAOUKA010000511.1:0-11400 GCA_034421915.1 Anaerolineae bacterium | reverse complement strand
TTGGCACCAAGGCTCAAGACACTTTCACAGCCAGCGCGAGACCATCGCCAATTTCAAGAATCGTGCTTTCCAGCGAGGGGTGCTGCGCCAGTGCTTGATTAAAAGCGACAAGCCCGCGGTCATCCTCGGATTCGGGCGCGAAAATGCGGCCACCCCAGAAAGCATTGTGCGCCATCACGGTTCCGCCAACTCGCAAATGTGCGATAGCCCATTGGAGATAATTGGGATAGTTGGACTTGTCGGCATCAATAAACAGCAGGTCATAAGGGGCATTGCCTTCCAGTGTCCGCAGGATTTGCAGGCCATCTCCCTGCAAAACAGTCACTTTATCGTTCAGCCCAGCGCGGTCAAAGTGAGCACGTGCCAGGCTGGCGTGCTGGCTACTCTTTTCAATGGTGACCAGCTTGCCGTCTGATGGCAATCCACGCGCAATCCAGATGCCGCTATAGCCAGCGAGTGTCCCGACTTCGATGATTTTCCTGGCGCCGCTCATCATCACCAGAAGCTGCATCATCCTGCCTTCGTAGGGCTGGAGGTTGATTGGCGGCAGACCGTGTTCGGCGGTTTGCTGGCGCACAAATGCAAGCATATCGTCCTCGCGCACAAACAGTTCGCTGACATAATCGCTTAGCTGACCTGCCAAAGCATCACTCATATCTATTCTCCTTCTGGCAAATTTTCATTGGCATCCTGCCGCAGCTGCGTTTCGATTTTCTGGGGCAGTTTATCCCGAAAGATGGCAAAGTGGTCAAGGTCGCGCACCACATAAGAATTGGGGAAGTATTGGCGCGCCTCGCGGATGACTTCAAATTCACGATAGCGCCGCGAAATATGTGTCAAAAACAGGTATTTGACATTGCAGGCCAGCGCCAGTTCCGCCGCCTGACGCGCGGTAATATGCCCAACTTGGGCGGCGACATCAGCATCGACATCGAGATAGGTGGCTTCGATGACCAGGGCATCGGCATCCTGCACCGCCTGATGAATCGTGTCGGTGCGCCCCAAATCACCCGTAATGACCACTTTTGTGCCTTTGATGACATCACCCAGGACCTGGTCGGGGTGTATGCGCCTGCCGTTTTGCAAGGCAATCGACTTGCCGGCAACCAGTTGACCGCGCTCGGGACCTGCCGGTACACCCAGCATCTCGGCTTTGGCAGCCAGAAAGGGGCGGCGCGAATCTTCCTCAAAAATATAGCCGTAGCATTCCCGACCGCGATGCGGCACCGGAAAAGCCCGTACCGAGAACTTTCGTCCCTTGAACAGGATTTTGTTCGGCAGCGTTCGGATGAAATAAATGGGAACCGGCGGCGTCTCCTTGCGGAAAACCACCTCATACACCAGCGATTGCACGCGCTCAATCGCCGGCAGCCCGCCCCAGATAAAAATTTCGTCCAATGCTTCCCAACGTCCAAATGTCGATAGCAGGCCGCCCAAGCCAAGCAGATGATCCAGATGCGCATGGGTCAAAAAAATGCGGTTGAGCCGCTTGAACCCGATGCCGCTGCGTAAAATCTGCCGCTGCGTGCCCTCACCGCAATCCACCAGAAAACGCTGCTCCCCAGCCAGCACCGCCACTGCCGGCAGTCCCCGATGGATGGACGGCGCTGATGCTGATGTGCCTAAAAACACCAGTTCAAACATTAATTTTCGCTCTCTTCGGTTTCAGGTTCGGGCAAGGGCAGCTCCTCAATCGAGTACAAAAAGATGCGGTCGCCGAAGGGTTCGCCATCTTGCAAAGCCAGCAGGCGCGGCTTGTCGGGGGATGCTCGCCGGTAAGCGCCGACCGAAACGAAGTATTCGCCTGCCAAAGGGACTTCTGGCAGCTGAACCTGCGTGACCTGTACAAAGACATCGCGTTCTTGCAGGCGGTTTGGATTGACATGAACCACATCACTGCTGGCGATGATGGTGACGGGGTCGGACAGGATATGCGTGAACAAGGTCAAATCCGATGGCAGCCGGCCTTCCACGCGCCAGTAAGTAATCACATCAACCCTATCGCCCGACAGATAAGTCCGTTCGACATCGGGGGAATAACCGAGGAAGGTCAGGTTGTCGGCAAAGCGAATCGGCGGCGAAATCGGCTCAAGCACACCCGTCACTTCGGGGGCATAAGAGACTGGCGCCGTGGTGATAAATCTGCCGGCGGTGTCGGCAAGAATCTGGCTGGTTTCAAGCTGTATGATGGTGCCCCGCGGCACATTATCCGTCAGCGCCCGCCCCAGAGACAGCCAGCCTTGCAGATAAGGATGGATGGCATCGTAGCTGTCGGCGTCAAAGAGGACAATCTGCTGCAAGGAACCGCCGTCAATCAATACCAGACTGCGGGCGCAATCCGCTTCACGATATTCAAAATCCGTCTGATTCATCATCAGCAGAGTCTTGTCACTGTCGCTGAGAGATGCGCCAGGTTCACGATTGTTCCAGTTGGCACGGCATAAGACAGTGGGTATATCATCCCCGGTCACATCGAGATGATGCGCGATTTGTCCCAGTTCGCCATTGACCAGGGGGACAACCGCCTCGTTATCGCGCCAATCCACAAACAGGTCTTGCCAGGCCCAGAGAAAGTTAAAGGCAAACAATGCGATGACTGCCACGATTGCCATGCGGCGGAAAACGAGGTCGGCAAAAATTGGCAGGCTCAACACACTAAAAGCGCCGATGCCAAAAAAGACAGCCAGCTGCGGCATGATAACCGCAAACTGGGAAAAGTTGGGGCTGTTTTCCACAATGAGCGCTGCTGGCAGGGTCAGAAACCACATGATGAGCAGGAGCATAAATTGCGCTCTGCGCCAGTTTCGGAAGGAAGTCCCGATTCCAGCCAACATCAGCAAGGCGGTGAATATGCCGACCAGGGGGCGGCCAGGCAGATTATTCAGTGGATTGGCATCGCCAGCCCGCAGTATCGACAGCAAGCCATCCACCACCGAACGCAAAAGCCCGTCGGTGTACTGAAACAGGCGCTGGGCCGCCGCATACTGTGGCAGATTGATGGAGGAAATCAAATAAGGCATGGCGATAATCAGCACGATGAGAATCGCAAATCCGGTATAGTTGCGGCGCTGATGCCACATCACATCGCGGACAAAGAGCAGGTGGTAGGCAATATATGCCATGCTTGCCAGCACGATAAACAGGCTGGAGGGGTGCATGTAAAAGCTGAAACCCAGCAATACGCCCAGCGCCGCGAATGAAATGATGTTGGCAGTGACCACCCGCGTACTGCGGTAGACCGGCAGCGCCCGCGCCAAAGCCAGCAGGGTTGCCGAGACCAGAAAAATAACGACCGCATCACTGGAAATCGCGCGGGCCAGCAGATTGCCGCTCAAATTGACGGCCAGCATACCCATGGCCATCACCGCAACCACTGGATTAAAGAGGTGCAGCGCCAGGGTATAGACAATGGCAATCGACAGCAGGCTCAGCCAGACCGACAGAATCCGATAGCCGATAGTGCCCTCGCCGGTAAAGGCGGTGACCAAAGCCGCCACGACATGGTACATCCCTTCGCGCCCGCCATCCTCACCCGGATAGAACACATAGATGTCGCCCTGTCGGACATTATCGACCAAACGCATATTGATGATTTCATTGTCGCTGATGCCTTGCGGCACAGTCGCCAGGTCGGTCATTCGCAGCAAGGCTGACAGCAGCAGCAAAATAACTGCAATGGCATAACCCCAGCGACTCGTTAGCAAAAGAATGACCTTTCAATCCGCTGTTCGACAGACAAATCCAGCCGCACCATTGTAACCGATTCCAGCCGCCTAAAACAGGATTGAGCGCCGGCGAAAGAAAGACGCTAGGGGCAGATGGGCGCTGGCTTTTGCCCGCGTGCTATCGGGCTGTCAGCGGCCCGCGCTGGAATAATGTAATCGCCGCAAACCTTGCGCATATTCGCCAAGACAAAGAAAGCCGGGCGATGGTCGCCTGCTCTTTCCGGCTTGGTAATTGACCACCAGTATTCTTCATTTTCCGGCCTCCACTGGGGGTCGGGCATATAAATCAGGGTCATCAGGCCAATCCACGGCCGCCAGTTCTCGATGGCGTATTCATAGGCGCGCAGGAGCATATCCGCTTGTTCTTCATCCGATACCCGAAACCACTGATACTTCGGATTGCGGGTGTCGGTCGTATAGCCGAACTCCATGATTGCCATTTGACGCGCCTCATCGTCATAAAGCAGCATAATTTTACGCAGATCCTCGACTCGCCTAAAGGTGAACCAGCGATTTTTTGCTTCGGCATCATCGGGTCCGATTTCGGGCGCGGCGAATCCAGGCGCATGAACACCGACCACATCGATGTACTGCTGAAAATCGCTGCGGTACATACGGTCGAGATAGACATCATCGGGTAAGGCGGCATCATCGTTGTTGCCGGTGGGCGCCAGGCCGGCTGAAATCAAGATGGCGTCCGGGTCAGCCTGCCGAATTGCCTGGCTGCAAACCGCCAGCAATTCAACATAGGCGGCGGCATCAGGCGGCTGATTGCCCCATTCGCGGCTGAGATTGGGCTCATTCCAGATTTGATAAGCAGCGATTTGCCCGCGATAACGCTGTGCCAGGGTAAAACAGAATTCGGACCAGTCTTCCATTTTCGCTGGCGGCGCATCGTGCGCAGATGTATCGCCCTCACCTGCCAGCGCCCATTGGGGCGCCTGCCCCAGCCGCGCAATCAGGCGCAGCCCGCGCTTTTTGATTTCGGCAAGGATGCGGTCGGCCTGTGTCCAGTCCCAGACATCCTGAAGCGGCTCAATATCGCGCCAGGCGAAAGTCTGCTTGACATGGCTGTAAGACATCAGGCGCACCCAATCGAGATGCAGCCCGGTCTCGCCGCCATCCCACCAGGTAAAGACCTGGATGCCATAGGTCAGCGATGGAAAAGTCGGATTCACAATCGCCGCAGCCTTGAATGGATCCGTCTCGGGCTGCAAGTGACGCCATCCCAAAGCGGCGACAAAAATCAGCGCCAGCGCAAGCAGCCCGAAAGCCAGCTTCCTTGAACCTGCAAATGGCATATTACGCACCCGTCCGCGCCAGATAATCCCGCTGCCAGGCGCGGATGGCATCATAGGCGGGTCTGAAGGTAAAATCGGGACCAATCAAGGAGTAGGGTACATTATCGTTATCGGCTGCGTAACCGGCTTGAGGGCCATAATTAAAGTTCCAGACAAATGCCAGCCAGACGAAACCCCACTTTTCCATATTGTCCATCGCCTTTGGAATCCACTGCGCCTGTTCCGCCAGCATATTGTCCTGCGCGAACTCAAAACGAGGCGGGAAGCCAGCCAGGTCTTCGACAGAGGGCCAGCCAAATTCGGTCACACACAGCTTGGTATCCCGCCCGGCAGCGCGGATGCGGTTGGCATAGCCTTCCAGCGTGCTGCGGAAGCTCCAGCTGTGATGAGGATTGTCAAAGGGGCCGCGGAAAACAGCATCGGGGTCATTGGGGATTTCGCTGTAGCGGAAGTCGGGACTGACGTTATAGCCATTGTGATGCGCCCCGACGCAATCTGCCCAATCCAGCATATCGGCGGCAATCATTTGATCCATATAGCTGAAGTCATCGTAGGCCTGGATGCCATCATTCACGCCAGTCGGGGACAGGGCGCCGCTGATGACAATGATGCCAGGGTCGATGGCTTTGACCGTTTCGTAGGTTCGGCGCAAGAGCGCAACATAGTGGCTGGCGCTTAATCCGGCGGTGGATGTCCATTCGCGGTCAATGTTCTGCTCATTCCAAACCTCAAGGGCATGAATCTTGCCCGGATAACGCTCAAGAATCCGGGCGACAAAATCGGCAAAGGTTTGCGGGTCTGCTGGCGGGCCGTGCCGTTCAGTATCGGCCTCCGGTTCACGCGCCCAATTAGGCGCTGTCACAATCGAGAGCATGAGCTTGATTCCAAATTTTTCGGCGCTGGGCAGCACCAAATCCAGGACGCTCCAGTCGATAGCCCCTTGCTCCGATTCCATCAGTTCCCAGCGCAGCTGCTGCTTGACCCAAGTCATGCCAAGATCATTGGAGACCGAGTTGAACCAGCCATCCTGATTATCCGGATTGAAGTCGAGTGAATGCTGCACCTGAATGCCGACTTGATAGCGGCGGTCATCGATGGGCAGGCGGGTCGGCGTCGGGCTGGGAGCAGGGGTATCCGTTGACAAGGGCATCTCGACTGCGGCCAGCGGCGGGCCCGGGGTTGGCGGTGGTGGTGAGAGCGTAAAAGTTGGCGCGGGCGGGATGCTCGGCAATACGATGAGCGCGGCGGCGGCTTTCTCGCCGCTGGCGCTGGCTGCATTCAAAGGCAGCGGCCTGCCAGCGTCAATATCCAGCGCTGTCGGATTATAGGTAGAATAGACCGCCAGGAAGGTAGACAAGCCCATGATAAAGGTAATGGCTATCCAAATAATGACAAAGCCGCGAATCTGTTTGCGCACAGTCGAACCTGCTGTCATGTCAGTCTCCTTATCTGGCTTGAGCCAGCGTGGCGCATGCCGGGCAGGATCCGTCCCGTCGGATAATGGCGTAACCCGCCTGTGGGTCGCTGTCGTAACGGGTAAAGTCGATATTCCAGACGATGAACAATGGCACTTGTCCGCTCTGCGATGCCAAGGCGGCGGCTTCCGCCAGCCAGGCGGCCTGCTGCGCCACCGTTACATTTTGCGCCCAGCCGAAGTAGCTGGACAGGGGCGGATAACCGTCGGGCGTCAGATAACCAAGTTCAGTGAAGCATATCGGTTTGCGTGTAATGCTGATGTAACCATTTAACATGCCATAAAAATAGCGCGTGTAATAATTGTCGCCGCGCGGGTCGCCGCTGGTTTGGCTGGGCGGAATAATGCCCTCATTATAATGTGCGCCAACGCAGTCAAGGTAGTCTAATCCGCCCGCGGCGACCATCTGACGCAGCCAAGTATTATCCGGCATCACCTGTTCGGGATTATCAGAAACCCCAGTGGGCGCTGGCGCGGCGCTAATCACCATGGTGGCCGGGTTGGCTGCCTTGATTCTCTGATAGGCGGCCGCCAGCATTTGGGCATAAGCGGCGCCGCTGATTTGACCCCGCGGCCACTCACGGTCCAGATTCGGCTCATTCCAGACCTCGATGGCATCCGCGCCCTGCCCCGCAATCCGCGCCAGCCAATCCGCATAGGCATGGACATAATCCTGTCCGCCCCGCGCCAGTTCGCCTGGATCGCCGACCGTGCCGACCACGATCTTAAAGCCGCTGCCATGCGCCTTGCCGATGGATTGACCCATATCCGGCGGGCCGTTACGAGAAAAGCGGGCTTGAACCTTCAGCCAGGTCATGCCTGCCGAGCGCATCGCGTTAATGGCGCGGCCGCCGATATGATTTTCTACATGGCCGCCAATCTCGATGCGGATGCTGCCAGGCGGGGGCGCGACGGCGGCGAAGCTGCCGCCGGGGGGAGCGCTGCCCGTATTTTGGGGAGGCACATAGACAATCGGCGCCGTCGTCGCGGTCGGTGTGGGGGTTGGTGTGGGGGTCGGGGTTGCGGTGGGAGCAAAAAGCGCAAGAGCCGCCCCTTGCCGCTGGCTTTCGGATGTCTCGTCCATGCCAATAACAGCCATATTGACGGCATAATTGCCATCGGGCGCTACCAGTGTCACCACCAGATCCTCATTCAAGCCAGTGATGATCTGGTCAAGCAGGCCCTCACTCCCCTCGATGGACCAGCGCAGAGCCAGGTCGCTGGGCGAAGCTGCCAGCGGCGCCTGTGTCTTGTAGTGCAGGATGGCCGGCAGCAAACCCGGCAGCAGGTCATCTTCCAGCAAATCGTCAAAGGCGATGCCTGCCAGCCCAAAGGAGAGCGCGTGTTCCATGCGATGGTGCAGGGCGGCGGCGTTGGTCAGCCAGATGCGCGCCGACCTGTCGGCGGTGGCGTCCAGATAATCCAGAAAAGGCGCTTTCAGCGCGGCATCAAAGCCGGCCAGCGCCTCAAAGCCATCCAGGGAAGCGCGGATTTTTGCGCCCGGCTCCACCGAGCCGGTCTCGCTGACATGCTCGGCAGCCAGCCTGACATCGCCCAGCCCGGCAATCGCCTCGTCATAGCCGATGCGCGTCCAAACACCCGCCGCCTCCCGAATGGATTGTGCGCTTAATCCGAGCAGAATCTTGTAGCGGTCCACCTCATCAACCGCTCGGCGCAGCATGGCATTGACCGACTGCGAGCCTTCGGGACTAAAGTTGCGCGGATTGATGGCGGTGCGCAGCTTGAAATAATCGGCGGCCGCCCCAAGCGCCCGCCAATCATAAGCGCCCGTATCCCAATCGCCGTCCTTGTAGCGCGCGGGTGGCACAGCGATGCCCAGCCGCAGCCCTTGCTCGGAGAGACTTGCGCCCAGCTGCGCGATGAATTGGCTGAAGTCATCACGCGCCGCGCTCGATAAATCCCGATAATCAATAAATACGCCGTCAAAGCGATTGTGGCTGGCGACGGCAGCAATTTGTGCGATATGTTCGTCGCGCAATGCCGGATTGCCGATAATCAACTCGACTGTTTCGGGGTCGGTGGCGCGCGGGTCATCATAATTGCCAATCAGCGGCAGCAACAAATAAGCGGAATCGGCATCCGCGCCTGGCGCCAGGCTGCCGATGAGGCTGCCCTGCCGCGAGGGCTTCAATCCAGCCGGGCTAATGAGGGTCACGAGGCTGGCGGCCTCTGCTGCCAATTCCTGCCGAATATCATAAGAGACCGCCACAATCGGCGCTGTCGGCATAGTCTGAAAAATCGCAACTGCCTGTGGCAGGAAACGGGCGATGCCCCGCGCTCTGCCCGCCGCTTGGGTGGCGGGGATAAAGCGCCATTCGCTGCCATCCCAGCCATACAAGGCAAGTGCCTGCGCTGTGGCAGCATTGCGCAGCAGGTCAAGCGAGAATTGAAGCTGGTCGGGTGCCGCGCCGCGGAACGCGAGCGTATAGACCGAACTTTGCAATGCCAGATAATAAGGCAAGTGGTGTTTTGCCGCCGCCAGCCAGTCTTTGCCCTCGACCTTGTTCGTCTCAAAATCCACCCGCGACACCTGCGACAGTTGCAGCGCAAATTCAGCGCCGCTGTCGTCGCCGATGAGGCTCACCGAGAACTCGCTGCCCAGTGACAGGCTTGACATCTCGGCATTCAGGCTTTGGTATGGCAAGCCAAGCAAACGGTCAGGCAGGCTGAAGGGGGGCAGCAGCAAGCCAATCAGCGCCAGCAGCATGGCAAGCAGCAGCGAGCCAAATCCCATTAGCCAGCAGCCGGCGCCCTTGCCTCGATGGGATGCGCGCCCCGGTTCACGTCCGCGTTTGCGAGCAAGATTTTCTCTGCTTGTCCCCATCATGCTAATATGAATCAGCCTTCTCTCGACAACTCTTTTAAGTCATTGGCCAATTCACTTATCAAACGTATTCTCGACTCTTTGCCTTGATACAGGTAATCATCAATAGATACGTTGAACGTGTTCACAATATATGTCGCATCAATATCCGTTTCCAATATCGCACGCTGCTTGTTAGGCGCATGATTGCTTCTCAGAATATCATCACTATTAGGAGTCAGCAGAAAGACTTTCACATTCTGCGTTTTACAGAAATTCCTGATCTTGTTTCGCCAATAAGCAGTTTGTGTCGCCCTTTCTCGAAGCGAGGTTTTGATTGAGAGTATCGCGAGAATCTTATGCTTGCTTCGTTGATAGACAGCCAAGTCCACATCAGGATAATGCTGTCCATATTCTCCAAAATCTAATTTCAGCAAGTCTCCGACTTTACCCAGTCCGCCTTTATCCAAGCGGATAAGCTCCAAGCCCACTGCTTCAAGTTGTTGTTTGAGAATATGCTCTATGACTCTTTCAAGTCCACGACCTTTCACCGAACGCCAGGATTGTTCAAAGTTCTTTTCCGGGTCAAAATCCTCACGATGTCTTTCTCTGGCTATCTCTAACAACTTGGGTATCAATTCGTAATGCGTTGCGCCTAGTTCAATATAAAGGTCAACGAAGTCTTTTGCTTTTAACGGCATTTTTCAAGCACCAAAACAAATTCCGTTGGATATGCCAGCGTATCGGAAGATGAAGTTTTTGCAAATCTCCCGGTTGCTTTGTCTCTGGTTGAAGGCAAATTCTTGGATGGAATTTCGCGTTTTATCACGTCAATCAATTTGAAGCCCAATCCCTGCAATTGTTCAACAAATACCTCGGCATTGGTTATTTCAGTACCTTTCAGGCTTGTATTGCCAATTACAATGCAGACCTTTCCATCGATGCGAACAACTCTGTGAAGCTCCAGCCATATTTCATACATGGATTTGAAGTATTTAATCACACTCGAAGCTGTTTTACTATCTTGTTTTTGCAGCTTTCTGCCGATATGAGATGCGATGGAACTATGCGTAAACATTTGCGAACTTTCAATCTCGGATTCAAATCTCTTTAGAGATGAGCCGATGAATTTCTCACGGAAGCCCCTCAAGTCAGTCAGCCCCTCCAGCCACAACATGGAAAGCTGATGAAGATCGCCATATTCATAAGATGTTACGTATGGAGGCGATGTTACAACCAGGTCTACGGATTCATTTTCTAAGGGCAGCCATCTTGCATCTCTGCATTCCGCTATTGATGAGTAAATCTGTCCATCCATCAAATCGCAAAATGCTGCATTGCCTTTCATCATCATGCGAATTTGGCGGCCAAATGTCCGCATCACATCAGGGATTTTCTTGTTCGGATCGCGGGTGGGTTTGTTGCTTTTTTGATTCCAGATCGAGCAATTTTTAAGGATGTTGGAAAATCCGCAAAGGAAAAACAGACGCACATTGGCATCAGATAACTTTTGTATTGAACTTAACAGCTTGGATAAATCCGTTATCTGTTCTTCTTTGAACCAATATGCAATTCTCTCATTCTCAGGTGGCGCGACTGTAAATGTAGAAAACAGCGGCATTGTCTCAGACTGTATCTGATTAAAAGCAAGCTCAAGATCAACTGGATCGAGATGCTGTACCTTGGCTTTTGTCATCATAATAGCAATCGGGTTAATATCCGCGCCATAGGCATGTCGCTTTGCAACGACTGATTCAACCAGCGTTGTGCCACAGCCACAAAACGGGTCAAGAACCTTGTCATTCGGTTCAGAATAATCCTCTATGAGCCGTCTGGCTAACTGGGGTATGAACTTGGCTGGATACCGATGATAGCCATGCGTGATATAGCTTGTATCAGACCGCTTTGCTTCACTAAATGCCCAATCTTCTGATATTGGAATGTTCTCAAAGCTCGTGATGGGTTTCTCTGCATTTATAGTCATTACTTGAAATCCCGATACATTTCTAACCAAACCCCGGCATCACCCTGCACAATTCCAGCCATTTGATGTTTCGCACCCAAGCGGTCATAGCT
>DAOUKA010000510.1:0-2092 GCA_034421915.1 Anaerolineae bacterium | reverse complement strand
GCTATCATTAGAGGAGCAGGCAAGTAATGGAAGCCATCATCAAAACCCAGGATTTGCAGAAATTCTTCGGCTCATTCCATGCCCTGCGCGGCATCTCGCTGGAAGTGCCGGCCGGCTCGATTTATGGCTTTGTAGGTCCCAACGGCGCCGGCAAAACAACCACCATGCGCATCCTGACCACACTGACCCGACCAACGCAGGGGCAGGCCTGGGTTGCCGGGCATTCAGTGCTCGAAGACCGCCGCGCCGTTCGCCGTTCCATCGGTTATATGCCCGATGAGTTTGGCGTCTATGAAGACCTGCGGGTTTGGGAATATCTGGACTTTTTCGCCGCTTGCTATGATATTCCCGAAAAGGAACGGAAGCGGCTGGTCGGTGATTTGCTGGAACTGGTTGACTTGAGCCATCGGCGCGAGGATATGGTCGACAAGCTCAGCAAAGGCATGAAGCAGCGCCTCTCGCTGGCGCGCACCCTGGCGCATGACCCGCAGGTCTTGATTCTGGATGAACCCGCCTCCGGGCTCGACCCGCGCGCCCGTGTGGAAATCCGCGAACTGCTGGGAGAACTCGCCAATATGGGCAAAACGATTTTCTTCTCATCCCATATCCTGGCCGACGTCGAAGACATCTGCTCGCATATCGGCATCGTCGAAGCGGGCGAACTGATTATGCAGGGCAGCATGGATGACCTGAAATTGCAGTTAATGGCGCACCGCGAGATTATCGTGACCGTGATGGACACTCAGCTTGCCGAAAAAGCGCTGGCTCTGGCGCGGGGACTGCCCCAGGTCGCCGCCGCTGAGATGATGACCCCCAAAAACGGGCGCGCCCGCGTCCGCGTCGATGTGGTCGGCAATGACGAAGACCTGGCCGCGCTAAGCGGAACATTATTCGCCGGCGGCATTATGATTCTCGGATTCAACGAAGAAGAAAAAGACCTGGAGCATATGTTTATGCGCGTTACGCGCGGTCTGGTTACATAATGGAGCTTGATAATGGCGAACTATACAGCTGACAGGCTGCACCACCCTTCCACCGACAGCGGCAAAGCGGGCGCTTTCGCTGCCGTCGATGCCAAAAAAGCCGGCTGGGATACCATGAATTTCGCGGCCGTGCGCCTGAGCCAGGGCAAAACATTCGAAATCGCGATCGACGCCTTTGAATATGTCGCCGTGATCTTGAGCGGACAATGCAATATCAGAACCAACAAGGGCGACTTCGAGCGGGTCGGGCGCCGTCATAACGTATTCACCGGCCTGCCCTATGCGCTCTATCTGCCGCCCTACACCGAATTTGAAATCGAAGCCCGCACCGATAACTTTGAATTCGCCTCCTGTTGGGTCCCAGCCGAAAAAGAACACCCGCCAAAGCTCATTGCCCCCCGCGAGGTCGATATTCGGCTCTTGGGCGGCGGCAATGCGTCCCGTCAGATGTGTCAAATCATCGCCAGCGATTTCGCCGCCGAGCGCATCATGGTCTACGAGCTTTATACACCCGGCGGCAACTGGTCAAGCTACCCGCCCCAAAAACACGACGCGCACCGCACCGATGACAAAGGAACTGTCCTCGAAGCGCAGTTGAACCGCTTCAGCTTCTACAAGTTCGACCGCCCCACCGGCTACGCCTACCAGCGCGTCTACAGCGCCGACAAACGTTCGGATATAACGATGATGGCCCGCCAGCATGACATCATCCTGATGCCCGCCGGCTACTATGCGATGGTCAGCGCGCCCGGCACCACAACCTACACGCTCAATTTCCTCGCTGGCTCCACCCGACAGTACGCCGCCGCCGCCGACCCCGATTACGCCTGGGTGGCCGATACCCTCAAGGGCATGGATCCGCGCCTGCCGATTGTCGACAAAGGGATGGAGGTGTGTTGCTAAACCTGCTCTCGCCCAACGTTCTTCGGACGCTTGCCCTGCTTTCACCGAACCCGTGCTAGAATAACTCGGCTTTTTATAGTATTGGGATTACATAAGTTAAGGAGCGAATATGCGCCGTTTAATCATACTTGTAAGCACAGTCATCGTCTTGATGGCGATTGGCATCCTCTCGGTCGCCGCGCAGACGGTTCACGTCGTCCAGCGAG
>DAOUKA010000509.1:0-5279 GCA_034421915.1 Anaerolineae bacterium | reverse complement strand
TTTGGGCGCGTTTTTCTCGAAGCTGCTCCAGCTTGGGGCTTAGGGTCATGTACGTTTTCTCCCTTAGTTGACGAATGAAATCAGCCAAACGGTTTGATACAGCATCATAAAACAACTCGGCAGGATAAACCAGAGCAGGGGGCTAGGGCGTAAGGCCAAAGCGGTTCAGCAGTTCCACGATGGCGCGGTTGTAGCCACCCGCACTTTCTTTAGTAACCTCTATAGCCTGTTTTTTCTGTATTACGCTAGCCACATCAGGATACTCTTTGTTATTCCAATCTTCTTTTTTAAATTCAAATTTATTGTGCCAAATAGGTATTATGGTCTTACCTTTCTCCTTTGCCCACTGTATCTCCTTGAGAGTCGCCTTAGAATTGTGCGTTTTCTTGCCAATTAAAACGATGAAATGGGAACAGTTATCTATTTGCTTTTCCAATTCAGGATGCCAGTCTTCACCGGGTATGAGGGACATATCACAAAAAGGTACAAGACCATATTCTTTTAGTCTAGCAACGACCAGCAGGGCAAAGGCGCTGCTTTCACTGTGCTTGTAGGAAATGAAAACGTTGTAGGGTTCGGTTTCTTTAAGAAGCTCAAAGGCATCTCGTGTTATCTCGTATGTGGAAGAACTATTAGGTCTCACAATAACATATCCATAACCTTGAAGAAGTCCCAAATCGTGCTTCCCACCATCAGTAACGTTCCACCTCTTCTCAAAATATATTTTAAGTTCGTCATAAGGTTGTCCACGATCTGCGAAAAATCTACGCCCCCACAAATTTCTATGTACCCCCAAAGCAAGTTCCCTTGCCAGCAACTTGACGCGAGCCACGTCACCACTAGGAATCTGTTTTTTCTCTCTTTCTTTCAGAAATTTGTCCAAATCACTCATTTCACTCATTCGTTTCCTTCTTTCCTCTGTGTCCTCTGTGGTTGAGCTTCAAACACCCGCGCTGGCACTTCAATATCCTTGAAGTTGTCAAAGGTCAAATCGCGGAAATCCAGTTTCAGCCGCGCCTTCACATCCGCAAAAATCTCGGTGTAATTCCCCTCCATCCGCCTAAACTGCCCCAGCCCAAGCCGTTTAACCAGCGCCTCGATCACATCGGCATCGGCTTCGATTTCGCTGAAGCTGCCAAAGGGCATCTCGTCAAGCACGATTTCGGCAGCGTCCAAGGTATAGGTCGTCCGATATTTTTCATAAATCAGCGCTGTTTGATACCCCAGCCGCCGCAAGATGATGTCCATTGCCTCAAAATCGCTCACCACCACCTCCGCCTCAAAGCGCCTGCTGATGCCATTTTCAAAAGCCTTGCCCTGTTTGCAGGTCAATGTTGCCTGATTGTCCTGGCGCAGCCGCAGGACGATGCCCTGTTCGTCCAGGGTGAGGGCGGCATTCTCATAGCGGATGTTGCGCTCATAAATGCGCGGCTTGCTTAGCGTGGCGGCGGCGTTCTCCAATGCCGACCGCACGACAGACAGATTCGGGGTGTACAGCTTGAGCTCGACTTCTTGCAGCTTGTGGCGCATGTTCATTGACTTTCGTATGATGTCAGGGGGATTTCACGAATCGGCAGATATTCATCAACCGCGTTGACAATGGCTGAATACGGCAGCTGCGGCACATCTGGCGCGGCTATAATGCTGTGGCAGTAGGTCCCCGCAGCGCGTTGAATGAGCCACAGACTGCCCTCCTGATAAGACAGCTGCGGCTGGTCTCCCAGTTTGTCGAATTTAGCCTGATGCAAGGCATCGGTGAGGCTTTCCAAATGGGTGCGGGGCAGCTTCAGCCGCAGCGCCCGATGATGATTAAAGCCTTCGTAGACGATTTCCAGTTTAGGCTCGCCGTGCTGATATTCGATAGCGCGGGCGAGCGAATGGCGCAGCCGCCGCTGCGGGTAATATGCCGCAACTTGCAAGACGCTGATGACCCCGGCCTGTCTGGCGATGTCTGTCAAGCGGGGAGCAGCCAGATTGTTCGCCATCGCATACACGTTCGATCCGTTGAATGCCATCGCTGCCTCGGCGCTCGCTTGGCGTCGGTCTAAAGCTCCAGCAGGACTTTGCCAAACACAGCATTGCTTTCGAGAAGGGTCTGGGCCCGCCGCGCCTCTTGCAAGGGCAGCCGCGCCCCGATGACTGCCTGAATCCTGCCAGCAAAGACCTGATTCATCAATGCCATGTAATCTCGGTGCGGTCCCATGGTGCTGCCAATCAGGGCAATCTGGCGGGCGAAAATCTGGGCGATGTTCAAATTGACCTTGTAGCCGCTGGTGCCGCCGACTATCAAAATCCGCCCTCCGATGCGGCAGGCGCGTATGCTGTCATTCAAGCTGGATTGACCCACATTGTCAACCACCACATCCACGCCGCGTTGATTCGTCAGTTGATAAATCGCCCGCGACCACTGCGGCTCTTCAGCCCGATTGATGGTGACATCCGCACCCAGGGCCTCTGCCTGACGGCATTTTTCCGCGCTGCTGCCGACCACATACACCTCCGCGCCAGCCAGCTTGGCGATTTGAATGCTGATGCTGTTGACGCCGCCGCCAGCCCCGACAATCAGCACCGATTCGCCCGGCAGCAGCCGGCCGCGCGTAATCAGCGAATGCCAGGCGGTCACACCAACCAGACCGACCGCCGCCGCCTCGCCAAAGTCAAAGCCAGTCGGCATTTTCATCAGGTTGCGCTGTGGCAAGACCACATACTCGGCAGCTGTGCCACTATGATGTTCGCCCAGGATCGCAATCCGCGATTGATTTTCCAGCCCGGTATGCAGCGCGGGGTCATCAGGCGCGACCACGGTTGGGTCAATGCAAACCCTGTCCCCGACTGCGAATTGCCGCCCGCCTTCACCGACGGCATCGACCACGCCAGCCCCGTCGGCGCAGATGATATGCGGGAAGTTAAGCTCCAGCCCTTTCCAGCCAGCCCGCACCCACAAATCAAGCCGATTGAGCGCCGCGGCCTTGATGTTGACGCGCACCTCGCCCGCGCCAGGTTCGGGCAGGGGGAGGTCTTCCATATACTGGACAGCTTCGGGTCCGCCATGTGCTGTCAAGACGGCCGCTCTCATTAGCGCACCCCCAGTTCGCTGCGGGCGATAACCAGCCGTTGGATTTCGCTGGTTCCCTCGTAAATGCGCGTGATGCGGGCATCGCGATAATAGCGTTCAAGGGGCATCTCTTTACTGTAGCCCATGCCGCCGTGGATTTGAAGCGCTTCGTCGGTGACAAAGGCGGCGGTCTCGCTGCAAAACAGCTTCGCCATGCTGGCTTCGGTCGTGTAGCGGCCGCCATTTGCCAGCGCTTGTTCTTTGGCGATAACAGCCCGGAAAAGCAGCGCACGCCCGGCTTCGATACGGGTTTTCATATCCGCGATTTTCTGTTGAATCATCTGGAAACTGCCAATCGGGAGGCCAAAGGCATGACGTTCACGGGCATAGACCAGCGCGGCTTCGTAGGCGGCTTCGGCAATCCCCAAGGCCTGCGCCGCGATGCCAATCCGCCCGGCATCCAGCACCGTCATCGCGATTTTGAAGCCCTGCCCGACCTCGCCCAACACATTCTCGATGGGGCATTCATAATTGTCGAGGAGTATCTCACTGGTTGCGCTGGCGCGGATGCCGAGCTTGGGTTCTGTTTTGCCGCGGCTGAATCCGGCTTGGCGCGCGTCAATCAAAAAGGCGGTGATGCCGCGATGTTTTTCTTCGGCGGCGGTCATAGTGAACAAGACGATGCGGTCGGCGACGGGGGCGCTCGTGACCCAGCTTTTGCGCCCGTTGATGATATAATGCGTCCCCGCATCATTCAGCGCCGCGCGGCTGGACATGGCGCTGGCATCGCTGCCGGACGTGGGTTCTGTCAGGCTGTAGGCGCCAATCTGCTCGCCAGATGCAATCGGCCTGACCCAGGCCTGTTTTTGCGCTTCCGTGCCAAATTGCAAAATGCCATGGCAATACAGCGAGTTGTTGACGCTCAAAATCGTGCTGTGGCTGGCATCGGCTTTGGCGATTTCAATCATCGTCAGCGCATGAGCGAGCGCATCCATGCCGGCCCCGCCATATTCTTCCGGCACTTCAATGCCCATCAAGCCCATCGCGCCCATTTTGCGGACGGTTTCCAAGGGAAAAGCGCCCGATTCGTCGAATTGGGCGGCAATCGGGACAATCTCGCGGCGGGCAAAATCGCGCAGCGCTTGCAGCAGCATCTCGTGTTCTGCGGTCATTGCGAGGCTCAGGGGACGCGGCTCTTCGCTTACAGGCATCGGGATATTCCTCCATCCATACACATCCATACCATCGGTTCAGTTTAGACAATTTGCCTGTTATTATAACATTCAACGATGCGCGATGATGCTTTCAGTTCGGAGAATAATGAGGCATGGGGGAAATCAGGCTCCATCATCTGGCTCTTGTGGTTGCCGATATGGATCAATCGCTGGGTTTCTGGCGCGATGACATCGGGCTGGCGGCAAGCGGCGAGGTGAAAGCTGTCACGGATGAGGCGGTCAACGTTGCCTTTTTGGATTTGGGGGATGTCCGCCTTGAGTTGATTCAGCCGACGACGGATGACAGCGGGGTTGCCAGATATTTGCAAAAGCGCGGGCCGGGGATGCACCATATCTGCCTCCAGGTGCCCGATTTGGATGCCAAAATGAAAGAATTGCTGACGAAGGGCTGTCATCTGATTAACGAGATCCCGCGCGAGCGCGATGGCAGACGTTACGTCTTTGTGCATCCCGAAAGCACGGGCGGCGTGCTGCTGGAACTTTATGAATTGGGCGGGAATGGATGACAGGGGGCGGCAGATGGGGCGATGGTTCAGCCTGCTGATAGTATGGCTGCTGGGGGGCAGCCTGGCGGCGCAGGAATCGGCTTGCGCGGCATGGCGGAATGATGCCTGGGCAAACATTGCGGCTTATTGCGAGGAACAAATGTCGGCTTCGCTGTGTTATGGACATCCGACCGTTTCCGCTGTGCTTCGTCAGGGTCATCAGGTCGAGAGGGGACGTTTTTCGCGGCCGGGCGACCAGATTGCGCTGACAGGCATTGACTGGTTCAGCACCAGTTCAGAAGCCCATACTTGGGGGACGGCCCGCGCCCTGTTTGATGCTTATCCGGCGGATAATCTGAATGCTCAGGCGGCGGCGATGGTGTTCTTTGGCGATGTGGCTGTCTTCCTGCCCGAAGCGCAAAGCATGCCCGCGCCACTGCTGGATGTGAAAGTCGCCGCCCAACGGGGCGCGAACCTGCGCACATCCCCGACAACCAGCGCCAG
>DAOUKA010000508.1:0-9292 GCA_034421915.1 Anaerolineae bacterium | reverse complement strand
AACAGGGGTTTAGCGGATTTTCACCCTTTGTGCCGACTGCGCTCATCCCTTAAAATGAGACCAGCCAATCAAAGGACAGGATTATGCTCCAACGTCTCCGATTTTATTTGATGTACGCGCTGCGAAACATTCAGCGCGGCGGGCGCTGGACAACGCTGGCGGTATTGTGCATCACCGCCGGCGTGGCGACGGTTGTCGCCCTGCGGTCGATGGGGCTGGCAATAGGCGATACCTTGAGGGACAACGTCCGCATCGAGACCAAAGGCGATATGCTCATCCTGAACGATGGGCTGTTTGCCAGCTTCGGCAGCAACGACCCCAAGGCTTTCCCCCCGACGCAGCTAAGCGGACTGCTGGCCTGGGCGGATGCCAAGGGAGCGGCGACCACCGCTTTTATGAGCGGGCGCAACATTCAGCTTACCAAGACGGATGAAGAGCGGTTCGGGCGTCCCAGCTTCATCGGCAGTTATTTTATCGACCCGCAGAGCTATCCCCCAACACATACCATCCGCGCTATCGAACCGCCTGATGTGCCCTTGGCCGAGTTGTTCACGGGGGGCAATGATGTGGTTATCAGCGACAATCTGGCATCGCAGAACGGGATGGCGGTAGGCGATTCGGTGCGGGTATCGGGTACGCAGGAGCTTTATACCGTGCGCGGTATCGTACCCGCTGCCGAAGAGACCAGCGTCACCAACTTTTTGAACGCATTTTTTGGTTTCGCCTATTTTGACCTTGCCAATGCCCAAGCGGTTATCAATGACGAATTCGCCCCCAACCGCGTCGGTGTCCTCTTTCCCGATGTCCTTAGCGAAGACCAAATGGGGCTTTACATCGATGAAGCTGTCCAGATTGCGCCGCAGGCGCGCGCCCTGTCCACCTTTGATCTGCTGGAGCGCTATGAGCTTGTCGCGCAGTATTTGGGGGATTTCGTGGTGGTGATGGGGCTGGGCGCGCTTTTGATTGGCGGCGTGGGCATTATGAATACGATGCTGGTTCTGGTGCGGCGGCGCACCAACGAAATCGCTGCTGTCAAAACGTTCGGCGTCAAAGCCCGACAGGTCGCCGCGCTCTTCCTCACCGAGGCCTTGCTGCTGGGATTGATTGGCAGCCTGCTGGGCATCGTCGCCGGCATTGGCCTCAGCGTCATTGTCAATCAATACGGCTCGGTGGCCCTGCGCCAGCCGCTTGTCTGGCAGATTTATCCCGAAGCGCTGCTGTTTGGCCTGACACTGGGCATGGTTGTTACCGGCATCTTTGGCGTCGCGCCCATCTTAACCGCCGTGCAAGTGCGCCCGAACATCATCCTGCGCCCCAACGAAAATCATCTGGCGGCCTTGGGCATTTTGCAGTCTATCGTCCTGCTGGTCTTTGTCACGATAAGTCTGGGATTGATTGTCGGACATATTGTACGCCCCTCGTTTGAATTGACGGCCGAACGGCTCGCGGAGTCGCAGACGGCTTCATCCAGCCCAAGGCCCTTTGCCCTTGATGATGACAATGATGACAGCGATGGGGGCCGCCGACGGGTGTTTAGCGAAGGCGAAAGGCCTTCTCTGCTGACCTCGCCCTATTTGCTTGGCGTGATTGGCGTGGCGGCCACATTTTTGATTTTCGCGGTGATGATTGCCATCCTGTGGCTGATTGTGTTTTTCATCGGCAGGCTGCCCTCGTTTGGGGTGGTAACGCTGCGGTTGGCCTTGCGCAATCTCTCCACCAACCGTCTGCGCACAGCGATAACCCTGCTGGCCTTAAGCGCGGGCATGCTGGCCTTGAGCAGCATCACCTTCGTTGGCGAAGGCACGCGCGAACTGCTGAACGTCCAACTCAGCCGCAGCTTTGGCGGCAATGTATTGGTTTTTCCTTTTCCAGTCATCCCCTCAAGCATGGTCGAAGCGGCGCTGAACAATGCCCTGCAAGATATTGACCTGGATTATCGCACGGTCATTTCCAATTACGAGGGCACTGTTCAAGGCGGGGAGGGCAGCCGCGCCGCCGACATCGAATTTACCGTCTGGGATTCGGATAACCCCGATATTTACAGCGCACAGGGCGCACCTGATGTCGGGCGGATGCTAACTCCCCAGGACAGAGGGCAGCCGCTCATCATCCTGCCGGCTGAAGCGGCGCTTGATTTGGGGGTTGAAGTCGGGGGGCGCGTCTCCATCGCGCTTGAGCGTTCTGACGAGGTGGAGTTGGAAGTGGTCGGCATCAGCAGCGCGTCCGAGGACTTTTCGTCATTCGGCGCTGGCGGTCTTGTCCCGCCCGGGGTCATCCCCGCCGCTTCGCCCGCGAATTTCAAGTTCTATACCTATCAAGTCCCTGATGAGCAGCTGAACCGCGCGCTGGCGGAGTTATCTTCGGTCATCATCGCCTTTTCGATTGATGTCCGTTTTGTCGATGGTTTAATCGCGCGTTTGATTGACCAGTTCGCCGCCATCCCGACCATCGTTGGCTTGCTGTCGCTGTTTGCGGCGGCCGTCATTATGGCGAACACAGTCGCGCTTTCGACTCTGGAGCGCCGCCGTCAAATCGGCATCTTGAAAGCGATTGGTCTGAAGTCGGGTCGGGTCTTGCGGATGATGCTGATTGAATCGGTGCTGATAGGCTTGCTGAGCGCCGTCATCGGGATTGGTTTAAGCGCCTTGTTCATCGCGCTGCTGTCGGCTGTGGGCGGCACGGTCATCCCCCTGCCTGCCGATGCGCGGCTGACGGCGCTGGCTCTGCTGGCGGCGGCGGTTCTCATCGGCTGGACAGCCACCTTTTTGAGCGCGCGGGTCGCCATCCGCGAGCGCGTTATGAATGTGCTGCGCTATGATTAGGCAAACATGATTGCCAATTCCGCTGGCTTGTGCTATATTGATTTCGAGTGGTTCAACGCTCGGATTATTGGCGACAGAAGTTACAGGAGTCGTTATTATGATTAGCTCATCCCATGAAGAAGGTCAAGGACTTGTCGAGTATGCTTTAATCCTGGTATTGGTTGCGGTGGTTGTTATCGTTATTCTGGCGCTGCTCGGGCCTTCCATTGGCAACATCTTCTCCAACATCATCGACCAGCTTAACGCTACTCCGGTTTCCGGATAACCCCAGGCAAAGTTTCAGGGCGGCTTTGCGCTGCCCGCTTTTCTGTTATCCTCGAAATGATGAACAGGCGAGCCGTTCTGGTTTTGGGAGGCAGGGGTGGATGAAGGACAAGCGATGATTTTAGATAAACTGTCAAATGCCATCGGCGTGAGCGGCGAAGAAGACGAAGTCCGTCAAATTGTGGTGCCGGCCATCAAAGATCATGTGACCCACCTCGAAGTGGATTCGATGGGCAATGTGACCGCGCGGCAAACTGGCACCAAGCATCCGCAGTATGTGGTGATGATCGCGGCGCACATGGACGAAATCGGCATGATGGTCACGGACGTCGACGGCAAGGGGCTGATTCAGTTCGCCGGCGTCGGCGGGATTGATGCGCGGATACTGCCTGGCCTGCGGGTCAAAATCGGCCGGCAGAAAACCCCTGGCGTCATCCTGTGGAAGCCGATCCACATGGGGCGCGATATGAATGCGGTCAAGATGGACAGCCTGCGGATTGATACCGGCGCTGCCGACAAAAGCGCTGCCCAGCCGGGTGAACGGATTTCATTTGATGCTTCTTATGCCCAAATGAGCGAAAAAATTGTCCGCGGCAAGGCCTTTGATGACCGCGCTGGCTGTTCGATTTTGATTGATTTATTGCAAAAGGGGCCCTATCCGGTGACCGTCGCGGCGGCCTTCACCGTTCAGGAGGAAATCGGCTTGCGCGGCGCCCAGATTGCCGCCCGGCGATTAAACCCGAATGCGGCGATTGTGCTGGAGGGCACGCCCGCTTTTGACCTGCCCCATCCCAATCGGGAAATTGACGCTGGCGACCTGCCCGCCAATCCGGCGACGCGGCTGGGCGCTGGCGCCGTGCTGACGCTTATGGATTCGCAGATGATTTCCGACCCGCGCGTCTTGGCGTTCCTGCGCCAGACAGCCGAGGCGAACCGCATCCCTTATCAGTACAAGACGGTTCGCGGCGGGGGAACGGATGGCGGCGTCATCCATACCGCTCACGCTGGCATCCCGACGATGGTGCTTTCGACGCCCTGCCGCTACGTCCACAGCCCGACCGCGCTGATGAACCTTGATGATTACGGGCATGTGCTGCAATTATCGCAGGCGGTGTTGAATCGAATCACGCCGGCAACATTCCAGCGCGATTCATAGCTGGCGGTCAATCGCCTAACTTTCAGGACTTTCAATCGGTATCAGCAATTCCTGCCCGATTGAGAGCGCGTCCGGGTTAGCCAGCCGATTGAGCGCAATAATCTCATCCATGCTCACATCGTAACGAAGGGAAAGCGAGCCAATGGTGTCGCCGGAGGCGACGATATGGATCAGCCGCCCGGGCGTAGGGACGGCGGTCGTTTCAACTGGCGCCACTGTGGCGGCGCTGTCGCCGCCGACCGCATCGGTTTCGCTGTCCTCCTCTGCCTGGACGCAATTCGGAATCCGCAAAATCTGCCCGATTTGAAGCGCATCGTCCTCCAGTTCATTGAAGTCCATCAAGTCATCGACGGTCGTCTCGTAGGCGAGGGACAGGCGGAACAGGGTATCGCCAGCCTGCACAGCATAGACGCACTCGCTGCCCGCTTCGCCGGGCGCGGCGGATGCTGTCGTGGCTGTCGGGAAGACTTCAAGGGCTGGCGGCGCGGTTGCGGTGGGCGCGGCTGTCGGCACGGCCGTTGGCGTCACGGCTGTCGGCTGTTCAACCTGCGCTGGCGGCGGCTGCGGTGTCAGGTAGTCGCCGCTGGCTGAAGCATCGGGTGTCAAAGCAGTCTGCTGGGAAACACCTTGCGCCGCGGGCAGACTGACGATTTCCTCGACCCCGCGGCTGTCGACCTGCTGATAAGACGAATCCGCTGCTTGACGATAACAGCCAGCCAGGAGCAGCGCACAAATCATCAGGGGGAAGAATAATTTATGCTTCATCAAATGTTTCCCTCTCGTGAATGAACCAAGCACAGACTTATTATATCCGAGTCGCCTAAGAGAGGCTAGTTTTCGACCTGTGGAATCTGCTGATTTCCTCATCTGTGGCTGTTACTCCCTGCGGTCTGGCGGCAGCAAAGCCCAATTTGTCTCCATGGGCATATCCGCATGGATTTCAAAATTGCCCTGCAGCAGCACATCGTTCGGCAAGCGGTCAAGAATCGTCACAGCGTGATTTCGACTGTCATACGAAACAATGACGACGCGGTCATAGCCAATCACTTCCTTGGGCTTCAGTGGCGAGATGATGCCTTCATCTCCGAGTTTGATCTGCTGCAACTTGCCCGACCCCTCGTACAGTACGGCATCCGCCCGAAAATCCCGAATGCCATAGTGCAGGGCAAATACATGTGGAAAGTTAATATCTCTTGGATGCAAATGCAATGCTTCTTCGGCATGCTGGTCGGTCATCAAAAGCAGATAAGGTTCAGCGCCATCAGCGAACTTGGGAATGGCATCGAATATCGTCTGAAAGGCTTGGCGGCTTATTTTGTCCTGCGCCAGATGAACCGCTTGATACTCATACAAAAATGAAATGCCCGGCGCCAGCACAGCCGCCATCACCAGCGCAAAAATCACGCCGCCGATGCGCCTATTCCGGCCAACCACCCACGCGAGCAAGCCAATAAATATCATGCCAACCCCGAGGGACGGGGCATAAAGCAGACGTGCATGCTGGGCAAAGGACCAAATCGCTGGCGAGGTATTGAGGATGCTGAGCAGGCTCAACAGCAGCCCAAACAGGATCATCCACAGCGGAGACCAGGGTGTCGCCGCTGATTCCTCTTTTGTATGGCATATCCAGCCGCCAAAGAACAGGCAAAGCAGCAGCGCCAGCAGGGCAATCACCCCAACCTGACTCATCGACACCGCCAGCGACAGACGTCCGATGATTGCCATCGGGCTCAAGAGCAAAACAAACCCCTCAGCCATCTGCCCCAGAATATAAGCGGGCGTCAGCCGCAGGCTGTTATTGACCCCGGGAAACAGGGACAGCAGCAAATAAACATAAATCGCAACCATCATCACATGCAGCAGGGAATCGCGGACAGTCAGCCAGAGACAGTGAGGCGTGGGCCGAAAGCTGCCGTTATGGCGGCCTTCGACGAACGCAATCACAGGATGCAGGACAAAAAAGAAAAAGGACTGTTCGTAAATCATGATGGCGAGTGTGAAGGTGGCGATGTTGAGCAGATACCAGCCCAATAGCTGTCGTCTGTGGCGCACAAAATGAACATACGACCACAGCGAAAGCAGCGCCAAAATGAAGGAGAATCTGTGTTTCGAGCCGGTTGCGAACTCGATATTGGAGGGGGTTTGCAGGGTATCGAAAACAAAAAACAAGGCCAGCGCGAAAGCCAGCCAGCGCCGTTGGCCCCTTTGCAGGGTATCGACCAGCAGAAACACCACCAGCCCCAGCATAAGATGCAGGCCCAAGGCGAAGGCGTACCACAGATCGTAGCGATCCGGCACCAAGATATGCAGCGGCGCTGAAAGCAAAGCGCCCAGCAGATGTCGCTGCCAATGCTCGACCATCAGCCAGTTCATCCCGCCGATGACACCATCAAATCTGTAGTGAAATTGATAGGCGACCACATCGCCATAAAATCCGAGCGTAAAGCCGCGCATCGCCAGCGCGACATAGCTCAAGACCAGCAGCAGCATGAGGATGAGGCCGGGTTTCCGGCCGGATTGCAGATATTGAATAACAGGCGACAGACGATTCAAAGCGGCCTTCGCTCCCCGATGCTGCACTGGAACGCAATCTGGCGCTTGGCAGGCTCGCGATAAAGAACGGGCAAACTACCCGACTGGCGGCAGCGCTTGCATGGCAATGTCAATCTGTTCCTGCGGGTATTCATAATTGCTGAGTTCCCCGCCCAGATAGGCATCATAGGCGCTCATGTCAAAATGTCCGTGTCCACAGAGGTTAAACAGAATCACCCGTTGGTCGCCGGCTTCCTTGGCCGCCAGCGCTTCGCGGATGGCGCCAGCGATGCCATGCGCCGCTTCCGGCGCCGCCACAATGCCTTCCGCCTGGGCAAAGGTGACCGCGGCGCTAAAGGTTTCCATCTGGGGGATGGCATACATATCTATCAGGCGCTGATCCCAAAGTTCACAGATCACCGAAGCCATGCCATGGTAGCGCAGTCCGCCGGCATGCAGGGGCGGCGGCACAAAGCCATGCCCCAGGGTGTACATCTTGACCAGCGGCGTCATGCCGACTGTGTCGCCAAAGTCATAGGCATATTTGCCGCGCGTCAGGCTGGGACAGGCGGCCGGCTCGACGCCCAGCAGGCGCGTCTGTTTGCCATTTCGCAGGTTTTGATGCAGGAAGGGCAGGGCAATGCCGGCAAAGTTGCTGCCGCCGCCGGTTGGGCCGACGACCACATCGGGATATTCACCCGCCAATTCCATTTGTTTCAGCGCTTCCTGTCCGATGACCGTTTGGTGCATCAAGACATGATTCAAGACGCTGCCCAAGGCATATTTGTATTTGCCGCCGCTCTTGGCAGCCACTTCGACCGCTTCGCTGATGGCGATGCCCAGCGAGCCGGGGCTTTCGGGGTCACGGGCGAGGATGGCGCGGCCGGCATCGGTGCTGTCGCTTGGGCTGGCGGTCACGCTGGCGCCGAAGGTCTGCATAATGGCGCGGCGATAGGGTTTCTGCTGATAGCTGATGCGCACCATATAGACGATGCAGGTCATATCGAAGAAGCTGCAGGCCTGCGCCAGCGCGGTGCCCCACTGACCGGCGCCAGTTTCGGTCGTCAGCCCGCTGATGCCCTCCTGTTTGTTGTAATAGGCTTGGGCGGTGGCGGTATTCAGCTTGTGGCTGCCCGAAGGCGAGACGCCCTCATATTTGTAATAGATATGCGCGGGTGTATCCAGCGCTTTTTCCAGACGCCGCGCCCGCAGCAGCGGGGTTGGACGCCACAGCTTGTAAATCTCGCGCACGTCCTCGGGTATGTCGATCCAGCGCTCTTGGCTGACCTCTTGGCCAATCAGCGCCATCGGGAACAGGGGCGCCAGGTCATCCGGGCCCACGGGCTGATGCGTGGCGGGATGAAGCACCGGTGGCAGGGGGCGCGGCAAATCCGCCTGCACGTTGTACCACTGGCGGGGGATTTCCTGCTGGGGAATATCAAAACGAATGCTGTCGGACATCATATTTTCTCCATGATCGATGCAGTGAATTTATTATGTCGGTCGATGCGGATTTGTGCAACTTGAATATCGCGGCAATTTTTAATGCGAATCTGACAGATGATATTGACGCGGCAGCCCGCGGCTATTATACTCTAAGGTACAAAGTGCTTGCTCGCGATGATGAGTCGGGCCCCTTGCGGCAGAAACTTCCGAACCGTGTCAGGGCTTAACGGCAGCAGCACTAAGGAATTCGTCTGGGTGTCTTGTGGATTCCTGACTCATCATCAGGCGCAAGCATTTTTTGTTTCCCGCACGGGTCAGCGCAGGCGGGCGCTGGTGATGACGGCGTTAAACTGCCGACAGAAAACAACCGCAGATTGATACGCGCTCACATCGAGGTCACTGGACACGGGGTAATTCTGGTTGCCGATATTGCCTTTGAGCCGCCCCATATCAAAGTAGCTGCTGCCGACTTCGATGGCGCTGCGGGGCTGCGGGTCGCGGGAAAGATACACATGGACATCGCCCCCGCGCGCCGATGCAAAATCTTCAAAGCGCAAAACGCGCTGTCCATTGGGCAGCTGATAGAGGGTCGCTGTCCCTTCTCCCCAGTGCAGGGCGTCAATCTCGACGAAATCGCCCGACGCCAGCACCCTGGCGCCCGCCATTTCGCCCATATCCTGCTCATAGGCGGGCGCGGCCTCCGCCTCGCCAACCGCAATCCGCGCCATCTCCAGCGCCATGGCCGCGTTCTCCTCATGCAGTTCCAGCAGTTCACCGCGCTCGGCGGCGGACAAAGCCAGAAACTCGTCCTGCAAATCCAATTCCAGCCCGGGGAACACCTCGTATCCCCCCGCATCCTGCAAGTAACCGCGCCACGATGGAAATGTCCAGACGGCGGCGGCAATCAGGGCAACTGAAGTGATGAGCAGTAATCGAATTCGCAAATCCATCGCCGGCAGCCTCCATCATCCCAGCGAATTGTGGCACAGCCAGCGCATCCCGACAAGCGCCTGTTCCCGCCGGCTCGCGCGGTAAGCTATCATTTTACCTATACTCACAAGCCCAAGGAGAC
>DAOUKA010000507.1:0-4285 GCA_034421915.1 Anaerolineae bacterium | reverse complement strand
CTCCCAGCGAAAGCCTTATTGCTAAACCCGATATGATAATGTATAATCCTATAACCGTTAAAATAATGATAGAATCGAGGTGCCAGAAATGTTACGTTGCAACAGGTTATTCGCATTTGTTTCCGTTTGCATCCTATTATTTGCCGCTACTGCTTTGGCGCAGGATGAAGGTCTCAGGCTGACTGGCTGGCCTTACGAAGTAGATGTTGTCACCGAAAATCTTGGCCGTTTTACCGACCAATACGACGTTGATGCGGTATTCTTGCCTTTCCCCAGTAATGAATACCATGACAAAATGGTCGCCAGCTTTGTCTCTGGCACCGAATTTGATGTCGTTTATGTCCGCGACAGCTACTTGGCCGAATGGGCCTCCGCAGGCTGGATCCTGCCCATTACTGGCTTGCCCAACGCTGATGAATTGCTGGCAGATCTGCCGCAAGGCATCATCGACCAGATGTCCTTTGAAGGCGAAGTCTATGGCTTGCCCTATTATTCCGGTACGCAGGTTCTCGCCTACAACGCCGCCCATCTGGAGGCAGCTGGCCTGGAAGCTCCCCCAGAAACCTGGGACGAAATGTTAGAGCAAGCGCAGGCAATCAAAGATGCCGGTGTTGTCGAATATCCGATCTTGCTGGAATTGCGGAGTGGCGAAAACTATCTGCTGCGCCAGTTGGAGATTATGACGGCTGCCTTCGGTGGCAAGCTCTTCGATGACAATTATGAACCGCTCTTCCATCTCGAAGACAGTCCCGTCAAGCAGGTTCTGGAATGGATCAGAGACGCGCTCGATATGGGCTTGGTCGATCCCGCTTCGCTGACCAATGATGATGGTACGCTGCTGGTTATGGCAGGCTCAAACACCTACATGACCTCCACCGATTACACACTGAAGGCAATGAACGATCCCGAACAATCCAATGTTGCCGGTGATATTAAAAACGCACTCGTGCCCGGCACCGAGGGCGTAAGAAGCGGCACGATTGGTTATGTGCGCCTCTATGCCATCACCGCAGATGCCGAAGACAAAGACGATGCCTGGCAGCTGGTTCAGTTCCTGGGCGGCAAAGATGCCACCGGCGTGTACTACGTGCCCAAACGCTGGGCTTTGGAATTCGGCTTGGGATTTTCGCCAGCGCCGCTCTATGAGGACGAAGAAGTCCGCAACTCCATCTCTGGCTGGATCGATCCCGACCTGCTCAGTGAACAATCCGACTACAGCATCTCGCGTGCCTATCGCTTTGTCCCCTTCTTCTCCGATTGGGAAATCAGCAGTTGGGGCCCCTTGCAGGCTGTTATCCTGGGTGATGCTGATGCCGACGAAGTCCTCAGCGACCTGGCAGAAGAGTGGTACGAGCTCAAGGACGATTGGGGTTACTAATACGCATATCGAAGAGTCGCATCCCCGTCCCTCCCCTTGGTGATGCAATCAGAGGGGAGGGAGCGCGGGTGCGTTCTATAAACACCGAGTTCCTTTCTCGATGAGCGGGGCTTAGAACAGGGAAACCACCGTGCGATCCACCATCGCGGTCAAACGCAAGGAGTTATCACAAGGCCTGATAGCGTTCTTCTTCAGTGCGCCGGCAGTGTTGATTATTGCTGCTACCATCCTGGTCCCATTTGGCTATGCGGTGTTTGTGAGCCTGCACAACTGGAAGCTCAAGCGCCGCCCGCCTTATCCCTTCGTCGGCTTGGAAAATTACACCGACTGGCTGACTGATGATGGCTTTTGGGAGCCTTTGCGTACAACTTTCACCTTCGCAATTATGGCAGTCGCCTTGATTGTTGTGGTCGCCCTGCTGATTGCTCTGCTGCTCAATGAAGAGTTTCCGGGGCGCGGCGTCTTGCGAGCGATGCTGCTGATCCCTTGGGCCATTCCATCAGTCGTCAATGCTTTGCTGTGGAAATGGCTGCTTGACCCCAGGTATGGCCTAATCAACGCCATTTTCTTGGAAACTGGCATCATCTCCACCTATCAAACCTGGCTTGGTGAAATGCCCAGCGTGATGATCTGGACAGTCATCGCGTATTCCTGGATCCATATCCCGCTGGCGGCACTGCTACTGCTGTCTGGCTTGCAAACGATTCCGAGCGATATTTACGAATCCGCTGTCGTTGATGGCGCCAGCGTCTGGCAGCGTTTCCTTCACATCACCCTGCCTATGCTACGTCCCATGCTCTCGATTGTCGTTATCTTCGAGATGATCTTCGCCCTCAAAGTCTTTGACATTATCTTCGTGCTGACCGCTGGCGGCCCCGCCAACGCCACCAACGTGCTAGGCTGGCAGATTTACACGGAAACCTTCCGCAAACTCGATTTTGGCGCGGGCAGTTCGCTGGCGATGCTGCTCGGCGGGATCACCCTGGCGCTGGCGATATTGTTCTATGCCTTTTTGGATAAGGGGGTGGAACAATAATGAAAGGCCAAAAGCGCCTGCGCCTCATCATCATCTATACCGCCTCCTTCGTTATGCTGGCTGGCACTGTCGGTCCCTTCTTGTGGCTGGTCAGTTCCAGCTTCCAATATGAACGGCAGCTGCTCAATATCCCGCCACAATGGCTGCCCAATCCCATCGTGATCGACAGTTACAGAGAGATCTTCGAAGGCGCTGTCTTGGGTGAAGATTCTGGCGTGCCTTATCAATCACGCATCTTCCTGCGTTCTTTCGGGAACAGCTTTCTTGTCGCTGGCAGTGTGGCTGCCATTTCTGTGCTGGTTGGCGCTTACGCCGCTTATCCACTGGCACGGCTGCAATTTCGCGGACGCCGCATCCTGCTCTTCGGCATCCTTGCCAGCCGGCTGATACCAGCACTGGCATTGGCAATCCCGATTGTGCTGGTCGCCAAACAAATCGGCATGAGCGACCGCATCATCTCACTCGTCTTCATCAACCTGTCGTTCATTCTGCCCTATGTCATCTGGCTGCTGCAATCCTATTTCAAATCCATCCCCATGGAATTGGAGGATGCTGGACGTATTGATGGCTGCAGCCGCCTGCAAGTTGTACACAAGGTGATCCTGCCGCTTTCCCTACCCGGCCTGACCTCTGCCGGCATCTTGGCCTTCTTGTTGACTTGGGGCGAATTCCTCTTTGCCCTGCTGCTTTCCGAATCGCCCAGTTCCTACACCAGCACTGTGGTTGTCTCGCTGTTTGCCACCGATGTCGATGTTACCTTCGTCAGTATTATCACCGCCGGCGTCCTGTCCGTCATCCCACCTATCTGCTTCGCTCTAATTTTCCAGCGCTATATTATCAGTGGCCTCCTCTCTGGCTCGCTCAAAGGCTAACCCGTGTTACTGGTGATAACAATCATGCGCCCTCAGCGAAACTTGGCCTGATTGGCTAAGCCCGATATGATGGGGTATAATCCTGTAATTGGGCGTTGAAGTCGAGCATTAGGCGGCGCGAAAGTGGAAGGGAAGGGGGGCTGTTATGACATACCAAGAATTATCTGAAGTCCGAAAAACGCTAAGGGTCGATTGGTATCGCAGCCCAATGAAACCCGGCAAGCTGCGTGAACTCTCGCGGCGCAGCGATGCGCAGGGCTGGTTTCAAGCTGGCGGACACCTGGCGCTGTTCATCATTACCGGCACGCTGGTGTATTTCTTCTGGTCACAGGAAATCTGGCTGGCATTCTTCATGGCGCTCTTCGCGCATGGCACTGTCACCAGCTTTTTTACCGGAACGGCGCCGCATGAGCTTGGTCATGGGACTGTGTTCCGCACCAAAAAACTCAACAAATTTTTTATGTATCTGTTCAGCCTCATCGGCTGGTGGGATCCCTTTGACTATGCCAGCAGCCATACCTATCACCATCGTTATACCCTGCATCCAGAAGGCGACCGCGAAAACCTGCTGCCACTGGAACCATCGCTGGCTTCGACCTTTATGCTCCAGCTATTCACGGTCAACCTGCTGACTCAACGGGGGCGCACCTTTGGCAAAGGCGGGCTGATTTCGACCGTTTTTGTAACTGCCCTGGGTGCGATCGGTCTGGTTGGCTCAGAGGATATTCCCATCAACGAATGGCTGAAGGCGTTGCATGCTGACCAGCCCGCACAGCATCGCAAGTCGATTCTGTGGTCGCGCATCCTGCTGCTTTTTCATGGTTCGGTGCTGGTGGTGGCGGTCCTCACGGGCTTGTGGGTGCTGCCCCTCATATTCAGCGTATCGGTCTTCATCGCCAACTGGCTGTCTTATTTCGTTGGCTTGACGCAGCACTGCGGCTTGCGCGAAGACACGCCCGATTTCCGCAAAAACACCCGCTCCATCAAGCTCAATCCGCT
>DAOUKA010000506.1:0-1630 GCA_034421915.1 Anaerolineae bacterium | reverse complement strand
AACCACCCTGGCGATGGGCTCGCTGCTGCTGGGGTTGGTGGACAGGAGTTCGCTGCCGTTTTCATCTTGAATCCAGCCATGGACGCCGCAGCAGACCCCAGCCTGATGCGCGGTGATGCCCAGCTTTTGCAGAATATCGTTCATTAAACAGCCTCCTTTATCCGGGCGGTTTCAGGTAAAGGGGCATTACGCGGTCGGCGGGAAAATGCTCTTCGGCGCTCGCCGCCCGCAGGCGCCGCCAGGCTTCTTCAGCCAGATAACCGGCGCGCCGCAGACGTTCGGCGGCCGGCCTCAGGCGGATGCTTTGCCCGCCAGCTATCGCGGCCTGCACCTTCTCCAGGCCTTGGCGGCTGATTTCGCCGGTCAGCCAGAGGGGAAGGTCCTCATACGAAGCCAGCAGGTCATCCCAGCTTTGCAGCGCGGGCGGGCCTTGCGCTTTCCAGCGCCCGTTCTGGCGGCGGTATTCGCCCGATATGACCCGCCGCCGGCCAGCGGACACCAGCGCAACCAGCGCCGCCTGCGGGTCATGGAGGGTTTGCCCGGCCGCGAGGGCATCCAGCGTCGAGACTGGCACCAAGGGGATGCTGCGGACGGCGGCCATGCCCTTCGCCAGCGCGACCCCGATGCGCAAGCCGGTATAAGATCCCGGCCCGACGGATACCGCCAGCGCTTGGAGGTCGGCGGCGGTCAAATCGAATTGCGCCATCGCCTGCCGCACCATCGGCGCAAGCCGGGCGCTGTGATTCCTGCCGACAGTCAGCGTGCATTCCATCAGCAGGCGGTCGCCATCGTGGAGGGCGAGGCTGATGATTTGGGTGGCGGTATCCATAGCGAGCAGCATGAGCCTGTTTGTCCTGGCTTAGCGTGAGCCGAATATCGACCGGGTGTATTCATCAAGCAGCGCTTGGTAACGTGCGCCCTGCGCCTCAAAAACAAAATTGCGTTTTAATATCTCTGGCACTTTGATGTCGAGCCACAGATGGCAGGGCGGCAAGATGTCCTGAACCCGTTCGGGCCATTCAAAAATCACGACTGCCCCTTCATCCAAAATATCATCAAGCCCCATCAGCGCCGCTTCTTCGGCGCCGCGGATGCGATAAAAATCGAGGTGATAAAGGCGGGCCTCATCCGCCGGCCGCCGATGCTCATGCACCAGACTGTAGCTGGGGCTGGTCAAGGGAATCGTCACCCCCCAGCCCTGTCCGATGCCGCGGCTGAAGACGGTCTTGCCGGCGCCAATATCACCCGAAAGACAGACGACATCCCCCGGATGCAATAACTTGCCCAAGGATGCGCCCAGCCGTTCGGTCTGCTGTGGATGGCTGCTGATAATATCCAGTTCACCTTGACGCAGGATTGGCACGGGAAGTCCTTGCTGACAGAATAGCGACGATCATAACCCTCATTATACTCATTCGCCGGCGATGCTTCCAAGGTCGGCGCGGTTTATGCCAGCTTGAGATGGGCTGGTCGGCCGCGAATGGTGACTCTTCTGCCGCTTTTCAAGACGGCCTCGACATGTTCTTCAGGCACATCGACGAAGGTTTTGTCCTGCTGAATGTCAATGTGACCGATGACATGTCCGGGGATCTGCGCGGTGCTGGCGATTTTGTAGACGACATCGCCGGGG
>DAOUKA010000505.1:0-2431 GCA_034421915.1 Anaerolineae bacterium | reverse complement strand
GTCACGGCCCATCAGCAGATTGTCTACCATGCTGTGGATATGACTGCGCATTGTCGGGTTGCCAAACGATACCCCGTTAGCCCTTCGTCGGTATCCAGAAAAACAGCTAGTGAGGCGTACTGCCCGCGCCCGCGGGGATTATTGGCATCCCCGATTGAGCATGTCATTTTGTGTTCAAACAATGTGGAGCGGATTCCTGTAATTTTCATAATCCGTTTGCCATCTCACTTCAGGCTAGAGCCAATCTCCCTTCAGCATACATCTTGTACTGTGAACTATTCCAGCCCGCCATAAGGCTCGACAAATGCCTTAACTTCGGACAAGGTTGGCATGAAATTAGCACAGCCGTGTTCTGTGATGACGATCGCGCCGCAGGCATTGCCTAATCTTGCCGACTTGTACCAGCCCCAGCCCTTGACCAAACCATAAAGAAAGCCGCCGCCAAAGGCATCCCCAGCGCCCAGGATGTTGGTTACTTCCACCGGAAAACCAGGGGCATCAATCACCTCGCCATCATGGAGATGAATCCGCGCTCCTTCTGCTCCAATTTTCTCTATAATAGCTTGTGGTCCCAGGCTTAGCATAAAGGCGATGGCGGATTGGGTATCGCCTTCGACTTTGGTATCAGATATTTGGGAATGGCTTACATGCATCTGTGATACCTCGCTCAGCATGGCGGCGTTGATTTCGTCGTTGGTGCCAATCACCACATCCACCAGCCGCAGCGCACTCCGTGCCACCACGCCAAAAGCGCGGACATCATGCCATTGGTCAGGGCGGAAATCGACATCAAAGACGAGAGTAGCGCCAGCTTGCCGCGCCAGTTCCGCCGCGAACAGGGTCGCGCTTCGGCTCGGCTCCAGGCTTAGGTTGGTGCCGGCGAACTGGAAAACCTTGCAGTCATTTATCGGCGCCGCTAGCACATCATCGATATTGAGGTTAATATCGGCACAGTTGTCACGATAATACACCAAGGGGAACTTATCGGGCGGCTCGATGCCCAGGACAACTGCACTGGTGCGATGTTCTGATTTGCGTGGGATAAAGCGGGTTTCGACGCCTTCATTATTAAGAAAGTGGAGGATAAAATCGCCCACTGGGTCATCACCGATCGCGGTGAGCAATGCTGTCCGCAGCCCCAGCCGCTTCGCTCCAACGCTGATATTGGTCGGAGAACCTCCGATGTAAGCCGCATAACTGCGAATATCGACAAAGGGGCTGCCAATATCGTTGGAATACAGGTCGATGGAACTCCGTCCCATGTGCAGCGAGTCATAGGCTTTATTCATCATTCCTCTTAATCGATTTCACTCAGTTTGACTGGACGATTCTCACGCATGGAGCGCATCCCCGTCAGCGCCATCACGACTGGCACGCGTCCGTCGTTGCCGTTCACTGGCACGGCTTTGTCATTTTCAAGGGCATCCACAAAGGCAAGCATTTCGTAGACATAACTGTCGATATAGCGGTCCAGGAAGAAATACATTGGAAGGTCGCGCCGAACACTTTTGGCATCGCTGACAGTCACAGTATTGGGATGCCAATTTCCTGTCTGTGCCGCGCCGCCGCTCCCGAATACCTCCACGCGCTGGTCATAACCATACACCGCGCGGCGGCTGTTATCTATCGTGCCAATTACTCCATTTTCAAAGCGAAGCATGACTTTTGCCGTGTCAATATCGCCTGCTTCGCCAATCGCTGGATCTACTTTGACATCGCCCATGGCATATATTTCTTCGACTTCTCCCAACAAAAAGCGGCACATATCAAAATCGTGAATCATCATATCCATCATCAGCCCGCCCGAAACTTTGACATACTCAATCGGTGGCGGGGTCGGGTCGCGGCTGATAATTATCATCGTATGTGGCTCGCCGATTTCACCATGCTCAATAGCTTGCTTGAGTCGCACGTGATTGAGGTCAAAGCGCCGATTAAAGCCAATTTGCAGCTTCACTCCCTGGTTGGCAACCACTTGCAGGGTGGCATCAATCTCTGCCAGGTCAAAGGAAATCGGCTTTTCACAGAAGATATGTTTGCCCGCTTGTGCCGATTCGGTGATGAATTGAGTATGGGTATTCGTTGATGAGCAGATAACGATGGCATCAATCTCGCTGCTGCCAATCAATTCGGCCGGGTCGGTTGTGTAATCGGCGATTCCATATTGCTCCGCCGCTGACCTGGCCGATTCTGCGAAAATATCAGCGATGGCAAGCACCTTCGCGTTAGGGACACGCGCTTTCAGAGTGTCGGCATGGATGCGCCCAATGCGACCCGCTCCAATAAGACCTATATTGATAGTCACACACTCCCTCCTCAAAAATACGAAGTAGCATCTGTTTATGGGTTAGCTTATGATATATCATTCCGAGTGAAATGACAGGTCCATCAGCCGAATCGCAGCGCAAATGGGAAAGGTGACATACCCGCC
>DAOUKA010000504.1:0-2514 GCA_034421915.1 Anaerolineae bacterium | reverse complement strand
CAGATACCTTAGTGAATCGTGGCTGGTGATAAGCACCCGCTTTTCTGGCGGCAGGCTTTCCAGCGCGGGTTCGATATCATCCGCGGCCAAAGCCTCCAGTTCGCCCAAATAAGCCGCCGCCCCCGCAGCATAGCTGTCGGCATTCTCCGAATCGATGGCGGCCAGGCTGTCCCGAATCATCAGCGTCCAGTACATCACATTCTGCGGGTTCATCCAGACGTGCGGGTCGCAGCCGCCTTCAGCGTGTTCGTCGTGTTCCGCTTCATCGTGGTCATGGTGTCCCGCGCCGCAGTCAATCTCCGCCAGACGTCCCAAAGCCCCGCGTTCATGCGCCTGCTCATCGACCCCCAGTTCGCGGTCGTGTTCGGCGCATGGGTGGCTCATGCCGTCCTCATGGTGTTCGTCATCGTGTTCGTCGCCATGTTCATCGCTATGCTCGTCGTCATGGTCATCCTCATGGTCATGCTCGTCGTCGCTGTGGTGGTCGCCATTATGCTCATGCTCATCGCTATGTTCGTCGCCATGCTCGTCGTCATGGTCATCCTCATGCTCATGCTCATCCTGATGCGGGTCGCTGGCGGCATAAGGGATGATTTCCACACAGGCGGAAGCCTCAACGATGTTCGTGCCTTCAGCAGCGCCCTCAATCGCTTCAAGCAGGCTCTCCTCAAAGCGGGCGCCATTGACAAACACCAAATCGGCAGCGGCAAGGGATGTCAAATCCCCCGGAGTCGGCTCGAAGCTGAGCGGGTCGGCGCCTGTCGGCATCAGCGAATCGACATCCGCCAGATCGCCCGTTACCTGTCTGATGACATCCGCCAGAATGCTGTGCGATGCCACTACTCGAATGCGGTCGTCCTGCGCGGCCAGCGGCGCGGCAGGAACAAGGATTCCGATAACCATCAAAAAGACCAAAATTTTGGCAGGTGTCATTTTCTTCTCCTCTGTTATTGATACAATGTCTCATTATAGTCGAAGAAAACCCTTTGTCAAGCGCCATAATGATTTGAACCTAAGCCGACTCCAAGATGCTTCCCTGTCCCTGCGGGCTGTTCAGATGAGCCGCTTGCGGGTAGACTCGGTGTTATGATTCAAACGCCCGCCTCGCTCCATGATACGCAGCCGAACCCGACAGCCCGACGGCGCCGGCGGGAACGGTGGCTGCTGGCGGCGGTCATCGCGGCGACCTCATGCACGCTGGTTTTGACACTGGCGCTGCTCTTCGCTTCGCTCGCCGGCACAGGCGCCGCGGGGATTCAGACCGGCGGCAGGCAGGTCACAGTGAATATGGATGGCGCAGCGCAAAGGGTTCACACCAGCGCCCGCACGATTGGCGATATGCTGCGCGAACAGCGTATCGAGGTGTTGCCCGCCGATGCCCTTTCGCATGACCTGTTCGCTCCCCTTGACGATGATATAAACATCACCATCAAGCGCGCGCGCGCCGTGAGGATAACCCTGAATGGCAGCCAGCAGACAGTGAACACGGCTTTGGACAATCCGCTGGATATTCTGCGAAGCGCGGACATCGAGGTCAGCAGCGGTGACCGAATCCGCATCAATGGGGCGCCGGCCGACCTTGCGCTCCTGTCCGACTGGACGATTCCAGCGCAGGACATCGACATTCGGCAGCCTGTCGAGCTAACGGTTGTGGATGATGGCCGGCCCTCCAAAATTATCACCACTGCCGATACGATTGGCGAGGCCCTGTTCGAAGCCGACATCCGCCTGTATCTGACCGATGAGATAACACCGCCACTGGATGCCGCCATTGTCGGGGCGATGACCGTCACGATTGACCGCGCGCTTCCCCTCGTCCTGCAGGTCGATGGCGTTCGGATTGAAGCCCGCACCCAGGCCGAAACAGTTGAGGCGGTTCTGGCTGAACTGAATGCCCCCCTGTTTGGCTTGGATTATGTGATGCCGACCGGCGAGACGCGGGTCAGCGAAAATATGACCATCGAGATTGTGCGCGTCACGGAAGAGGTGGCGGTGCAGACCGAAACCATCCCCTATCAACGGCGCTATCAGGCGGCCGCCGACATCCCGCTCGATGAAAAAGCCGTCATTCAAATCGGGCGCCACGGCAGCCAGGAGATACGCAGTCGGGTGCGCTATGAAAATGGCATCCAAACCGGCCGCACCATCACCGAAACCGTCATCGTCGAGGCGCCTGTGGATGAGGTGATTGGGTATGGGACAAAAATTGTCTTGAAAACAGTTCAGACGCCCGCCGGCCCCCGCGAATACTGGCGGGCGCTGCGGATGTATGCCACCAGTTATCACCCGGCGGCGCTCGGCGGCGACAGCACAACCGCGATTGGCGCGGCGCTTGCAAAAGGCATTGTCGCCGCCGACCCCAAAATTATTCCGTATCGAACCGAACTCTTTGTGCCGCGTTATGGCATCGGGCTGATGGCGGATACTGGCGGGCGCCGCAGTTCGCCCTATTGGATTGACCTCGGTTACAGCGATGAGGATTGGGTGTCCTGGTCAGGATATGTCGATGTCTAT
>DAOUKA010000503.1:0-3081 GCA_034421915.1 Anaerolineae bacterium | reverse complement strand
ATGCTCAACTTCATGGGCTTGGTTGAAGGCGTCAATTACATCCAGCAGCCCACCATCAAATCGGGAACGCGGCCGGATTTTACCTTCCTGCTGCCCAATCGAAAGTCGCTGAATATGGATGCCAAATTCCCGCTCACCAATTATCTGAACTATTTTGAAGCCCAGAACGAAGCGGACAGAAAGACGTACAAAGACAAGTTTTTACGGGATGTGAACCAGCGGGTGACAGAAATCCAAAAGCGGGATTATATCAGCGCCGAAACCCTTGACTGCGTGCTTGTTTTTATCCCCAACGAGCAGGTTTATCGTTTCATTCACGAGCAAGACCACTCGATTATCGACAGCGCACTCCGACAAAAGGTCATCCTGTGTTCGCCGCTGACCCTGTACATTGTGCTGGCGGTGATTCGTCAGGCAGCGCAAAACTTTAACGTCGAGCAAAAATCGCGCGAAATCATCAAGTTGGTCGCTGACATTCGCTTGGAATGGAGAAAATATGCCGCCGAGATGGACAAGCTGGAAAGGAACTTCAGCACCATTCATAACCGCTTTAGAGACTTGAACGGGGTGCGCACCCGAAAATTGGGCGATGCCTTCGACCATGTGGAGGCTGTGATTGAAAGCAACGAACTGCACATCCATGACAACAGCCACATCAGACAGCTGCCGTCATAAACATCTTGGTCTGCATCACGGGGCGGCGCAGGTCTGGCGCATCAGTTCCAGCAGGGCGACCGCCGTCAGTTCGGGGTTGTGGCGGATGGTATCCTGCTTCTGCCATAGGGCGCGTTTGCCCGATTGCGTATCGGCGACATCCGCCAGCACCGGCTTGACACCCATCGTCTTGATTTTGTGAAGCTCGTCATCGGTCGGCAGCAGCACATGGATTTTTTCCCGCGCATACAATTCCAGCAATTCTTCTTGCGGCGGCGAAGCATTCAAAATCACATAATCGAGGACGCCAATACCCAAATAAGAAACCACCTGCTGCACATGGTCAGAGAGCGAATAATCATCAGTCTGTCCGGGCTGCGTCGTGGTGTTGCAGACATATACCTTGACCGCATTGGAGTCCCGTATCGCCCCCGAGATTTCCTTGAATGCCAGACAGGCAATGGTTGTCGTGAACAGGCTGCCCGGCCCAATCGTAATCAGGTCTGCCTGGCGCAGGGCATCGATACAGGGCGGATAAACCCTGGCTTCGGGATTTTGAACAAAAATCCGCTTGATGGCAGCTTTATCCAACTGACGCACATTGAACTCCTGCTCGACAATCGTGCCATCCATCAGTTCGGCGCAGATATGCGTATTTTCTTCTGTGACGGGATAAATATCCGCCTGTACATCCAGAAAGTCGCTAATCTGCTGAATCGCCCGAACAAAGCTGTTCGACATCTGCGTCAAGGCGGCGATGAACAGATTCCCAAAAGCCATGCCATCCAGTTTGGGGTCGCCAGGCGCCACAATGCGGTGCTGCATCACCCGCATCAACAGCGAATCACTGTCGCCAGCGAGGGTCGCCAGCGCATTCCGAATATCGCCAGGCGCGGGGATTTGGGCGAACTCGCGGACAATGCCAGTGCTGCGTCCGGTATCCGTGACGGCAATGATGCCGGTCAAATTGTCGGTATGGTTCTTCATCCCCCGCATCACCTGAACCGCGCCCAAACCACCACCAATGGAAACGACATTCATCCCGTTTTCGCCCATAAAAATCTCGGACTCCTTTAGCTACAAATTCATCCGGCTGCGTGAACTTGCAATGGCTTAGTATATGCCCTCCATAGACATCCTGCAAGCCCGCGCATCAACCATCATCAAACCTGCGATTTTATGCCATAATAGCTGCAGATTCATCCCACAGTAAAGTGACTCGGCAATGCTCCTGTCCCCTCTCGAAAAAGCGCTGTTTGCCCTTATCCTGTTTGGCTATCTGGTCGCTGGAACCTTGTTTGCCATCTACACGCCCGCTTGGCAGGCGCCCGATGAACCCGCCCACTATAACTATGTCGCTCAAGTGGCGGAAAAGGGCTGCTGTCCACAAATCGAAGCGGGCGATTGGCAGAGTGCCTATCAGCAGGATTTGACCACATTCAAATTCGCGCCTGAATATCTTGAAGAGATTGATACGATTGAATACGAAGACCATCAGCCGCCGCTCTATTATCTGCTGGCATCGGTCGTCTACCAGCTGACCGATGGTGAACTGGTGGCGCTGCGCTTGCTGTCGGTGGGATTGGGCGCGGTCGCGGTTATCCTGAGCTATGTCATTGGCAGGCGCATTCTGCCGAATCAGCCGCAAATCGCCTTGGGCGTCATGGCCTTGGTCGCATTCCAGCCGCAGCACCTGAGCATGTTGAGCGCGGTCAATAATGATGTGCTGGGAGAGCTTGCTGTCGCGTTGGCGCTGCTGTGGATCATCCGCTATCTTCAGACCGAGCGGATACCCGTCTGGCAGCTGGGACTTATTGCGGGCTTCGGATTGCTGAGCAAGACGACAGCCTACTTTCTTGTCGGGCTTATTCCCCTGACGATTGGCTTAAAATGGTATTTTCAAAAACGTCCGCTCGCAGAGTTGATGAGGTCGCTGGGGGTCTTCCTGTTGATTGCGGTCGGGATGGGCAGCCTTTGGTGGCTGCGCAACATCAGCGTCTATGGCTTTCCCGATTTTCTGGGGCTGGCGGCGCATGATGTGGCTGTCGCCGACCAAATGCGGCGGGTGGAATACATTGCCGAGCATGGCTCGCGGATGTATCTGCAAGAGATAACCCGCGTGACTTTCAACAGTTTCTGGGGGCAGTTCGGCTGGATGGCGCTGCCGCTGGATGGACTCTTCGATGGCTGGATTTATCGCGGCTTTGCCTTGCTGACCTTCGCCGGTTTATCGGGCGCGATTTTATCAGGCTGGTCTCAGCCATCCGATGCCGACCATTCAGCGCAGGTGCGAACTCAAATTGGGTTCATTTTCTTGGCGGCGCTCATGCTGGTCGCGCTGGCATATCTCTATTACAACATCGAATTTTTGCAATGGCAGGGGCGTTATCTGTTCGCGGGGCTGATTCCCCTGGCATGGCTGCTGGT
>DAOUKA010000502.1:0-3743 GCA_034421915.1 Anaerolineae bacterium | reverse complement strand
GTGCCATCGGGCGTATCATAATCCGTGCCGAATATCCTGATAAACTCGCGCTGCCCCAAAGCCACCTGCAAGACCAGAGGGATTAAATGCGATTCAGGCTCGTGCGCCTCCCCGATATGCCCTTGCGGGTGGGCGCCGCAGGCATTGAAATAACGCAGACAGCAATGCTTGATGTCATAGATGCGGTCCATCCAGGCAAGCAGACGTTCGGCCATATACTTGGTTTCGCTGTAGACACTGCCCGGCACCAGGGCTTCGTCTTCATCAATGGGAATCCGTTTGGGCTGGTCAAACAGGTTGGCGGTGGAGGACAGGATGAAGCGCCTGACATTATGGCGGCTTGCCTGTTCGAGCAGGTTGATGGTGGTATAGAGGTTGTCGCGGAGGTATTTGAAAGGCTTTTGCATGCTTTCGCTCACCAAAATCTGCGAGGCAAAATGCAGGATGCCCTCGAATTGATGCGCGGCAAAGGCTGCCTGCAAGGTCGGCACGTTATGCAAGTCGCCAACAATCAGGGTTGCCTTCGGGTGTACCGCCGGCCGACTGCCATTGACCAGATTGTCATAGACGACCACCTCGTAGCCGCGTTCAATCAGCATTTGCACGACGTGACTGCCGATATAACCTGCGCCGCCGGTCACCAATACTTTCATCATGCCCTGTCCTTTTCTGCGGTGGATGCCCTGTCGCCATTATAATCCTGCGCGGGCAAGGGGCAAATGCAGCATCCTGCTTTTCTGCTTTGATATGCTGCCGGCCTGTGGTTTAATCGTAATCGAGTGGTCAATCGGATGAGCGTTTGATGGCCGACAAGCAAACAACCAGTCGGGCTGGACTCCAGCCGAACGCGCCGCTTTTCGCAAGCTGGTGCGGATGGGCTTGATATTGTTCCTGGTCATTGTGATTGCCGGCGCCATGGCCGCGCTGTTGAGTTCGGCTCTGGGCACACTCTAGCGCCTGATGAGAAAAGTTGTCGTTCAATGGAAGACCCAAGGCTGAACCTCATTGCCACAGCCCCCAAACAGCGTCTCGACAAGTTTGTGCTGGGACATCTTGAGGGTTTATCGCGCACCCAGGTGCAAGTCCTGATTCGAGACGGGCGCGTTCGGGTGAACGGCAGAGTGGAGAAGGCGGGTTACAAATTCAAGGGCGGCGAGACGGTCAGCGTGACCCTGCCAGCCCAAGCAGACAGCGCGGCAGGTGTCCCGATTGAACCGCAGGCGATGGATTTGAAGTTCGTCTATGAAGATGAACATCTGGCGGTGATGAACAAGGAGGCGGGCATCGTGGTGCATCCAGGCACGGGCAACCCGTCTGGTACGCTGGTGAATGCGCTGCTGGCGCGGTATCCCGAATTGGCGGCGCTGATGGATGACCCGCAAACGGGAGAACGGCTGGGCATTGTGCATCGTCTGGACAAGGGCACCAGCGGCCTGATGGTTGTCGCCCGCGACAAAGCGCCCCTGCTGGCATTGATGCGCCAGTTCCGCGAGCGCAGCGTGGACAAGGGTTATCTGGCGCTGCTGGAAAAACGTCCCCAATCCAATAGCGGGCGGGTGGATGCGCCCATCGCCCGCGACCCCCGTCAGCGCAAACGTATGTGGGTGGTTCGTGATGGCAAAAGCGCCCAAACCGACTTCACCCTGCTGGACGATGACTTTCAGGGCGACCGCGCCTTGGTCGAATTGCGCCTGCTGACCGGACGCACGCATCAAATCCGCGTTCACATGGCATTTATCGGCTGTCCGGTGGTGGGAGATGCGGTTTATGGCTATCGCAAGCAGCGTCTCAAGCTCAAGCGACAGTTTTTGCACGCGCACGAACTGGCATTCGACCACCCCGTCACTGGCGAGCGCCTGCGCTTCAGCGCGCCCCTGCCGCCGCCGCTGCGGAATGTGCTGGACAAATTGCGCTAGGCTTTGCTTGCGCTGCCGACGGAATTTCAGCCTTGTCTGTAGTGGGAAAGAAGCCGACGAACAAGTTCCTTGCCCTTGCCCTCGCCCTCGAGCAAATAATCTATAACGAGTTCCTGGTTCGTAGAAGGGTCGCGCAGCTTCCAAAATATCCATCCGTTCTTAGCCCACTTCGCACTGGGATTGATGGTTTGCATCGCTTTCTTTGCAGCCCCCCAAGGTGCCGAGACTTCTCCCTTGAACCTGATGATTTTTTGTCTTATTTTGATTCCTTCAGTAAGAAGCAGCGTCGCTTCGAGTCGATGTCCCTTGTAATCAGCAAATACAGGGACTTCCACGCTGTCTCCTGAAGTGAACTTTGTCGGCTTCTCTTCGACGATGGGTTCAGCTTCAGTTTCAGCAGGGGCAGGCTCGGATTCCTCGTACCCCTGCAAGCGACTGGCAATCTTTTGCTCCACAAATTCGCGCCATGCCTGCCTGATGGCTGGTTCAAACGCTTGAATGACCGATTGGCTTAAGACGCCCTTATAGATTTGTCTGGCAAAATACTTGACAAATTCCTCTGACGGCTGTGCATATTCTTTGTTCAGCAAGCGCAGGACAGCTAATTTGCGAGCGCTTGACAGATTCCTCTCCAAGTCAAAGTTCGCCTTCGTAAATCCTTCCAGTTCATTGACCAGCTTCTCATCGAGATTCCGCATATTAAGGACGAGGAAGGGCTGCTTGTCCATAATGTTGAGTTTTTTCAGGTCGGTATAAAAACGATATTCGATGCCATTCGTCAGAATGCCAAATTTAACATCTTCTGCGCCAAAATAATTGTAGAGTTGTTTCCAGTGGTTCTCGCTAAGCGTGATGTATGTCGCCTTGGCCTCTACCAAGATAATCGGTTTTCCCCTCTGCTTGATAGCATAATCGACCTTCTCGAACCCACCTGTTTTGGCATCGGCAACATATTCTGGTTCAACTTCAGCAAGGTTGCTTGTGTCATAACCCAGCGCTTGAATAAATGGCTCGACCGAGACATTTTTTGTAGCTGCCTCACCTTTTATAAGGTCGTATTGGTCGTTTATCTGCTCCGAAATTGTACGCAATTCATCTATCAAACCCATTTCTGTCCCCCGCTCTTGACGAAGCCTGAAGTATATGAACCCAAGTTTAGCGCATCCGCGCCACTTTCTCCAGTTTTTCACTGCCACCGCAGCTGCGGAATGTGCTGGATAAATTGCGCTAGGCTTTGCTGGCGCTGCCGACGGAATTTCAGCCTTGTCTGTAGTGGGAAAGAAGCCGACGGCGCAGGGCTTCATTGTCGCGCAGGTCGCTTATAGGACGTTCTTTCTTCGTAGAAGGGTCGTGGAAAGACCAGAATGTCCATCCGTTGGGCTGTGCGACATCAGGGCTAACAAAATGTATTGCCATTCCCCCAGCTTTCGAAGGAGTCAAGAGCTTTCCCTTGAACCTTATGTTTCTTTGGCGTACTTTGATTTCGTCAGTAAGAAGCAGAGTCGCTTCGAATCGATGCCCTTTGTAATCAGCAAATACAGGGATTGCAGGCGTAGCCCCGCGGGTTACAATCGGAAGCTGTGGCTGGTGGGCTTTATGCTTTTTCTCCACGAAATCTCGGAATACCTGCGCTACTATTGGCGCTAATTCTTCCACAAATCCTACTGGCACGATGCCACTGTGAAGTTCAATGGCAAAGAATCTTACAAATTCTTCTGATGGCTGTCTGTAATTCGCCTCAAGTATAGAGCGAATGTCACTTTTGTATTTTATCTTGGTAGCGTTAAACACGATCTTCTGTGGATTGAATGTTTGCTTGGCGACATA
>DAOUKA010000501.1:0-2546 GCA_034421915.1 Anaerolineae bacterium | reverse complement strand
TTTTCCTTGCTCCAGGTATCCGGGACGGCATGATAATACAATCGGTGTCCTTGATGGTCCTTGTTGCGGATGGCGATAGTAATGCCAACGCCAACCCGAATGTCAAATACATTGCCAATCGACGCGCCCGTTTGATTTTTGCGGATATTGCCGCCCAAATCCAAATGATAAACGCGGTTAAAATCTTGCAGAAAATGCTTGCGAAAGCCATCAAAAGCATGGGCATCGACAAAGCTGTTGTTGCTGACATAACAGACGATGCCATCGCGTTCGCCTAACCTGTCGACTGCCCAGCGAAAAAACTTGACATAGGCGTCATACAATTTATTCTTCAAAGTGGCGCGGGAATCTTTGGCATAGGTATCGCGGATTCGCTTCTCGATGACATCATATTTGCGGTTTTTGTTGTTGTCGTTCTCGTTGATTTGTCCCATATTATAAGGCGGGTTGCCGATGATGACATTGATGTCGGCCGCTTTCTGCCGTTCGACGCGCTCGGTGTTGGCTTCGGTGAAGAAGGTCATCTGTCGGCTGCGCGCCAAATCGAGGGTATCGACAAAGCAGAGGCCGGGGAAGGCGTCTGTCTTGCCGGTGAGTTCGAAGTATTGGTGTTCGATATTGAGCGAGGCGATGTAATAGGGCATCAGCATCACCTCGTTGGCGAAGAGACGTTCCTTGTAGAATCTTTCGAATTCACGTTGATTGCCCTCGAAGGCGCGGCGCAGGAGATTGACGACAAAGTTGCCGGTGCCGGTGGCGGGGTCAATCAGGATGACGTCCTCATCGCCCAGCTTGGCCCCGAATTCGTTAGCCAGCGCTTCCTCGACGGCGGCGCACATAAAATCGACAATCGGCTGCGGGGTATAGACGATGCCGTGCGTGTCGGCGACTTTGACGCTGTAGCCCTGAAAAAAGCGCTCGTAGACGGTGTTGATAAAATGCTGCTTGGCGCCGAAATCCGCCAGATGGTCGGCGGCGCTTTCAATGGCGCGGTAAAAGCGGTCAAGCCCGCCCAAGAATTCCTGCCGATTAAAATGTGCGCTGGTGAGCGCGTCGATGACCTCTTCAATCTTTTTGGCGATGACATTGACGCGGGTAAAGCGCTCGACATTAAAGACGCGGCGGATAACCCGTTCGGTCATCAGGTGTTGGATCAGCATTTCATCGACCGCTTCGCGGCGGATATTGGGGTTGAGGGATTGGCGGCAGAGATTCATAAAGACATCGAATTTCGCTTGGAATGCCTTGTTGTCTTGATGGGCGCTTTCGATCTTTTGCTTGAGCGCCTTGGCGATGTTGGGGATTTTCTCCTTGTAAGCCTCAATCGCCTGCTCAAACTCCTCGAAGGGCTTGATCTCATAATTGAGGTATTCGGTCAGCAGCTGGGCGAAGCATTGGCGGTTCTGCACCGGGCAGCGCAAAATCTCGTAGCCATTTTGATAGAGAATGGCGGTTTGGGTGTTCTCGAAGATAGTATTTTCGAAAGGATAGCCGCTTGCCCGTTTCTTTTCGATTTCGAAATCAAGATCGTCTTGGGTGTCTTTGGCTTCCCACCAGGCGTGGGGCAGCTGCCATTGGTCGCGCAGGGCGCCATCGGGGCGGATCCAGCGATTGGAATTGCTTGATTTTATGCTGACCTCCTCAACGAGTGTCCACTTCTGTTTCTTGGCGATGTCGCTGAGCAAAGTGCCGAAGGCGCGGCGGATGCCGCCTTCGTGCTGAACCTTTTGCCCCTGGCGCAAGTCTTTCAGGTTTTTGTAATAGTCGTTGAGAGGTTTGTCGTCTGGCTTGATACGTATCTTTGGCATGCTGCCCTCTTGCGGTCTCCAATCAAATCCATTTTATCACGCTTCGCTCCGCGCTAAAAAAATCTAGCGCCGGAAAAGGAGGTTGATAACGCCCATGCCCTCGAGCAGCGCGTCGGTCTGTCGCTGCACGGCGGCGGGGTCGTGCGTCCAATCGCGCAGCGAGCCATCGGGCTCAATCGCCTGCACCCGCTCAAAGCCCAGCGCCAGCACCTCCCGCAGCGCTTGAATCGGCTCACAGCCAAAGGCGCGCAGCGCCTGCGGGTTGTATTCCATAATGAGAGCGAGCCGCGGAGAATGGGCGACAGTCGCCTTCATGCCGCGCAAAGCGCTCATTTCCGCCCCTTCGATATCCATCTTCACCAGGTCAACCTGCCCGATGCCCATCTCTCGCAGGCATTGGTCAATGGCGACGGTTTCCACGCGGTACTTCTGCATCTCGAAGTTCGCCTGGCGGCGCGGCGCGACATCGGCTGCGTTCATCTGCGCCTGTTCCAGCGCGGCGATGGATTCGTCGTATTGCAAGGAGCCGCTGGCTGACATCATCAGATAATCATAGAGTTCGGCTGTGCCGGCGGCTTCGGCGGCGGCGGCTTGCAGGGCGGTTACATTGGGCAGGCGGCGGGTGTTGTCTTGCAGCACTTTGTGCGTGCGCGGGTGCGGCTCCAGGGCGATGACGCGGCCGCCGGCGCCGGTCAGGGCGGCGAAGAGGCGCGTATAATAGCCGACATGAGCGCCCAC
>DAOUKA010000500.1:0-2371 GCA_034421915.1 Anaerolineae bacterium | reverse complement strand
GCATTCCGTATCTCGGCATTTGTGTTGGCATGCAAATGCTGTATGAGGTTGGCGAAGAAATGGGCGAACACGAAGGCTTGGGGATCCTTGGCGGTCGCGTTGTGCGGTTTCCGCAGTTCCAAGACCGCAAGGTGCCACACATGGGCTGGAATCAACTGGATGTCAAAGCCCAATCCGAACTGACGATGAACTTGGGAGAGCGGGATTATGCCTATTTTGTGCATAGCTACTACTGCGCTCCGACAAATCCCGACACGATAGTCGCCTCGGTGGATTACGGCATGGAGTTCGCTGCGATTGTACAGCAGGATAACATTTATGGGGTGCAGTTCCATCCGGAGAAGAGTCAACATACCGGCTTGCAGATTTTGTCGAATTTTCTGCGCCTCCAGGAGTGAAAGATGATTATTTATCCAGCGATTGACCTGCGAGATGGAAAAGTTGTGCGCCTGCGAGGGGGTGATCCGGCGCGTCAGCTGACATTCAGCGATGACCCGCTAGCGACAGCGCAGCAGTGGGTTAACCAGGGGGCGGAATGGATTCACATGGTCAACCTGGATGGCGCATTGGATACCGCCAATCAAAACAGCAAAATACTGGCGGCGGTCGCTAAACTGGATGTCAAGGTGCAGTTTGGCGGTGGCTTGCGGGATATGGCTGCCTTGCAGAACGCCTATGATTCGGGGGCGAGCCGATTGGTCTTGGGCACCTTGGCGGTCAAGCATCCGGAGTCCATCGCGGAAGCGGTTGAACGTTTTGGCAGCGAAGCGGTTTGCATCGCGCTGGACGCGAAGGATGGCAAGGTTGCCACACATGGATGGACAGAATTGTCCGCACACGCGCCTGTCGAATTCGGTCAGTTCATTCGCAGGCAAGGTGTCGAACATGCCCTTTATACGGATGTCAAACGGGATGGCAGTATGACTGGGGTGAATATACATGATACCATCGCGCTGGGTCGCCATACAGGTCTCAAAGTCATCGCATCTGGCGGTGTCAGCCGCCTGTCAGAGATTGAGCAGCTTGCAAAGAGCGGATCTGTCGCCGGCGCTGTTATCGGCATGGCATTGTATCAACACAAAATATCGCTGGGCGCGGCGCTGCTCGCCGCAAAGGAGAAATGATTCATGCTGGCAAAACGAATGATTCCTTGTCTGGATGTCAAGGACGGGCGGGTCGTCAAGGGCGTCAATTTTGTTGATTTGCGCGATGCTGGCGATCCAATAGCGCAGGCGATGATTTATGACCGCGAAGGCGCGGATGAACTTGTTTTCCTTGATATAACTGCCTCGCACGAGGCACGCAAAACACGCCTGACGATGGTCAGACAGGTGGCGGACAGCATCTTCATTCCCTTTTGTGTGGGCGGCGGCATCCGAACGATTGACGATATTCGTGAGACCCTGCTGGCTGGCGCCGACAAAGTGGCGATTAACAGCGCGGCGGTCAAAACCCCCGAACTGATTTCGCAGGGTGCCTGGGGGTTTGGAAGCCAGTGCATCGTCGTGGCGATTGACCCGCGCCGAATTGACGGCAAATGGGTCGTCCATATTAACGGCGGGCGCATTCCTACAGATAAGGAAGCAGTTGCCTGGGCAAAGGAAGTAGAAGCACGCGGCGCCGGTGAGATTTTGCTAACCAGCATGGACAGGGACGGCACAAAATCGGGTTATGACATTGAGCTAACGCAGGCGGTTGCCGCTGCCGTCTCCATTCCGGTCATTGCTTCGGGCGGCGCCGGCTGCAAGGAACATTTTCGGGAGGCGCTTGAGGAAGGCATGGCGGATGCGGCACTGGCGGCGTCCTTGTTTCATTTTAATGAATTGCGGATTGGCGACCTCAAACAGTATTTGCATGACGAGGGGGTGCCAGTGCGTTTGACAGGATGGGAGAATTTCGATGCGCCTTAGTCGCGCAGTGACAGACGCTATCAAATGGAATGAGCAGGGTTTGATTCCGGCAATCGTGCAGGATGCCAATTCGCTTCAGGTCTTGATGGTGGCCTTTATGAATGCGGAATCCTTGGAGCGAACCATCGAACTGGGCGAAACAGTGTTCTGGAGCCGCCGCCGTCAGATGCTTTGGCACAAGGGCGAAACCTCCGGTAATACACAAAGGGTTGTTGATATTCTCCTGGATTGCGATGCCGACACGCTCTTAATTATGGTTGAACCGACGGGCCCCGCTTGCCACACGTTGGCGACAAGCTGTTTTTTCCGTACACTGGATGACTTCATCAAGAAACCGGAGCGACACTAGACGGGAGTCGATGATGGACGATATGTTCAATCAACTCGAAGTGCTGATTCAAGAGCGCAGGCAAAAGCCTGTCGCCGGCAGCTACACCAGTCATCTGTTTGCCAGGGGACGC
>DAOUKA010000499.1:0-2146 GCA_034421915.1 Anaerolineae bacterium | reverse complement strand
ATCAAAACACGCGAATTTGTCGAAGCCGCCCAGATTCGCGGCGAATCCACCGCCTATATTCTCTTCCGCGAAATTTTGCCCTCGGTGATTCCCGCGCTGGTGGTCGAGGCATCGCTGCGCTTTTCTTATGCTATCTTTCTGGTCGCTTCGCTTGGGTTTCTCGGCTTTGGCGCTCGTCCGCCCTCGCCTGATTGGGGGCTGATGGTCAACGAAAATCGCGGCGGCTTCTATCATCTGACCCCGTGGGCATTGGAGTTTCCCGCCCTGGCAATCGCTATCTTGGTCATTGCGGTCAATTTGATGTCCGATGGCATCCGCCGCCTTGTCCAAAAAGGGAGCGCATGATGTCGCCACAGCAAAACCTGCTCGATGTGGATGCTTTGACCATTAGCTACAAAATCAACAACACCTGGATTCCGGCGGTGCGCGACTTTCGCCTGCAATTACAGCCAGGGCAGATTTATGGACTGGTTGGTGAATCAGGGTCAGGGAAATCGACCATTGCGATGGCATGTATGCGCTACTTGAGCGCCAACGGACGCATCGAAGCTGGCAGCAGGCTTAAATTTGACGGTGAGGATTTACTCCAGGCAGACATGCGCCCCTTATGGGCGAGGCGCATCAAGCTCGTCCCGCAAAATGCTCCCGCCGCCCTGAACCCATCCATCAAAATCGGCACTCAAGTTACCGAAGTCCTCACCGCAGCGCTCAATATCGACCAAGCCGCCGCCCATGATGCCATGACGCAGATGTTTCAGGATGTCAACCTGCCGGACGCGGAAAAAGTCGCCCAGCGCTATCCGCATGAATTGAGCGGCGGGATGCAGCAGCGCGTCCTGATTGCCATGGCGCTGATTACCAATCCCCAATTATTGATTATGGATGAACCCACCACCGGACTGGACGTAACCACCGAGGCGGTCATCCTCGACCTGATACGGGAACTCATCGCCAGGCGCAATACCGGCCTCATCTATATCACCCACAATCTGGGTGTGGTTGCCCAATTATGCGAGCGCGTGCTGGTCTTGTACGGCGGCGAAATTATGGAAGATGCCAGTGTCCATGAACTATATCAAGCACCGTGGCATCCTTACAGCGCGGGCTTATTGCGCAGCATCCCCAAGCCGGGGCAAAACAAAGGTGATTCGCAGCTTCAGTCGATTGGTGGCAATCCCCCCGCACTCGGACAACTGCCGCGCGGCTGCGTCTTTGCCGAGCGCTGTCCCTTTGTCATCGAGCCATGCCGCAAGACAAAACCCCCCTTGGAAAAATCGGCTGAAAATCGGCTGGTGCGCTGCCATCGCTGGCAGGAAATCCAATCCGGTCAGCTGGCATTTGTCAGCGACCCCGCGACCGCCATTCAATACCCACAGAACGAAGCGTCAGCTGCGCTGATGCGCGTTACCGACCTTAGCAAGCACTTTCCGGTCGCGCGGAGTCTTGCCGACGCGCTCAAGGGCATCCAGCCAGCGCCCATCCGCGCAGTGGATGGCATTCATCTCAGTGTCCGTGTCGTGCAGACACTCGGACTCGTTGGCGAAAGCGGCAGCGGCAAAACAACCCTCGCGCGGTTCATCATTGGCTTGCAGGAGCGCACAGGCGGCAAGCTGGAGTTATTGGGCATGGACATCCGCAGTCAAGTCTGCCACCGCAGCAAAGATGTCCTCTCCAAAATTCAGATGGTCTTCCAAAATCCTCAAAATTCACTCAATCCTTATTTGTCCGTCCGCCAGACACTTCGCCGCCCCTTAATCAAATTACATGGCTATTCGGCATCGGCAGCTGAACGGGAAGTTCTCCGCCTGCTGGCAAGTGTCAACCTGCGCGAGGAATATGCCGAGCGCTTCCCGGATGAGCTTAGCGGTGGCGAAAAACAACGGATTGCCATTGCGCGGGCATTTGCCGCCAATCCCGAACTGATACTCTGTGACGAACCGGTATCGGGTTTGGATGTATCGGTTCAATCTGCCGTCCTGAATCTGCTGGCACAGCTGCAAGCCGAAAGGGGCAGCGCCTATGTGTTTATCTCGCACGATTTGTCCCTGGTGGGTTATCTGGCGGATACCATCGCTGTCATGTATCTGGGGCAGCTAGTTGAAGTCGGTGCCGCGCAGGAATTGTTCCAGCCGCCCTTCCATCCCTA
>DAOUKA010000498.1:0-1717 GCA_034421915.1 Anaerolineae bacterium | reverse complement strand
TCCGTTTCAACAAAGGGCAAAATGTTGGTTTTACCATAGACGGATGAGGTCGAGGCCAGGACAAATTGCTGAATACCCGCAGCTTTGCTCGCTTCCAGCAGATTCATGCTGCCCGTCAAATTGACTTCCATGTACAGGCGAGGCTGCTCCACGCTAGCACGAACGCCCGGCATCGCTGCAAGATGCGCCACATGGGTAATCTCCTCCTCGGCAAAGAGCCGTTTCACCAGCGCCATATCGCGGATGTCGCTTTCCAGCAGGCTGAATCGCTCATAATGCTTCAGGCGGGCAATGTTGCGGCGCTTGATGGCAGAGTCATAATAATCATTGAAATTATCCATCACCACCACCCTCTCGCCACGCGCCAGCAGCTGTTCGGCAACATGACTGCCAATAAAGCCAGCACCCCCGGTAACCAAATAGGTCATGCCCGCCTCCCTTGCTTCATCATTTCAGGATTTCCAATCCGATACTATCCTATTGGACAAGGGTTGTGTATACAGAAGTTCCTGTCGCCTCTGCTGGGTGCATTTCAATATCTTGAAAAATGTCAGACTGCAAGGAAAATAGCATCATCACAGTTGTGCTGATGAGGAGCTTCAGCATCGAATATCCGCGAAAGTTCGCAAGGCGCTCGATAGCCTTGACCATCGTTACGACAGCACAAAGCCCTCATATCCCCTGGCTGCAACTTCTTCGCACTTTTCAACGTAGGGTGGAAAGCCCCATAAGGGCATAAAGACTTGGGGTTTGCCGGGAATGTTGTCTCCGAAATACCATGAATGGCAAGTATGGTGCAGGGTATTGCCAGCCACCTCATTGACATGAGCGACCCAGGCATCCTGCGCCTCGTCGGTCGCCTCAATGCAGGCGTGGTTATGCTTAACCATATAGTTGATGCAGTCCGCCACCCACTCGACATGATGCTCGATAGCCACAACCATATTGGTCAACACTGACGGACTGCCCGGACCCGTGATGGTAAAGAGGTTGGGAAAGCCAGAGACACCCAGCCCTAAGTAATTGACCGGCCCTGCAGCCCACTTTTCGCCCAGGGTCAGCCCATTGCGCCCCTGGATGTCAATCCTGAGCAAAGCGCCGGTCATGGCATCGAAGCCGGTAGCGAAGATGATGATGTCGAGTTCATAATCAGCTTCAGCAGTCCGAATGCCACTGGGGGTCATTGTTTGAATGGGGGTAGCACTAATGTCGACCAGCAGTACATTGGAGTGATTGTAGGTCTCGAAGTAACCGCTATCAAGGACAGGTCGTTTGCAAGCAATGGTGTAGGCAGGGATTAACATCTGGGCGACCTTGGGATCTTTCACAATCTCGCGGATTTTCGCCCGCACAAAATCTGCCGCCGCTTTATTGCTCTCGGGATTGAGCGTAATATCGTTGAAGCTCCTGTAGAAGGGAAAGCCGCCCATCTGCCACCGCTCCTCGAAGATGCGCTGGCGCTCTTCCTCACTGACCGACATGGCGGAAAAGTCGTTGGCGGGGAGGTGGGATAATTGAGCATCCGACTGCAACCGATTGCGGGCGCGGAAGCCAGCGTAATCGGCTTTGATTTCAGCTATCAAGTCAGGATCAGCCGGGCGATTGCGGGCTGGAACAGACCATTGTGCGGAGCGCTGGAAGACAGTGAGATGTTCTGCCTGCTGAGCGATGACCGGTATCGCCTGCACCCCTGACGAGCCAGTGCCGATGATGCCGA
>DAOUKA010000497.1:0-1543 GCA_034421915.1 Anaerolineae bacterium | reverse complement strand
AAGCGCAAGGCGGGAATGAGCCTAACAAATGCCGCACCGACTGGGATTTCTGCAACTCGGGGACTGAAGCCGAGAACGAGTATTACTGGCGGCTGGGCTGGTGTGCGGCGGCGATTGAACGCGGCGCGGTGTCGGCATCGCCCAGCGCGTGCATGGGTCAAGAAGAGGGGACGGTGTCTTTCCCGTCCTCATCAAGGAGATGGGCTGCTGCGAGCGGAACAACCCTCTTGCAGGAGGACGTCCCGATTGACCCGGATGGCAACGCCTGCGATGACTGGGGGGATTTCTGCAATACGGGCACTCCCGATGAGATCGAATACAAATGGCGGCTGGGCTGGTGTGTCTGGGCTGTTGGGACTGGCACAGTGTTGGGCTCGGTGAGTGCGTGCATGGGTGAACCGGAGGGGACAGTGTCGCATCCGCCCTGGTCACCGCATCCTGAGGGGACGCCGGAGCCTTCTCCACCGACTCCTGAGGGTGGGACGCCCTCTTCACCGAATCCTGGAGGGAATCCGCCTTCTCCAACGAATCCTGGGGGAGATCCGCCCTCTCCACCGCAGCCTTCATCTACACCACACTCAAACACACACAACCATCTGCACTTTCACCCACACTCACACGAACACCCACCGCCCGCGCACGAACACCCGCACGAACACCCGCACCAACACGAACACACCCACCCAAGCGGTTATATCCATCCCCCACACCCAGGGCCCTTTGACGAGCGACCCTGGCCCGCGAGGTAACATGGTGACAGTTGAAACGCAGGGGTGCTTGTCATACAAGCGCCCCCTGTTTTGCTTTTCCGCTGACTTGCACCAGGCGCCCGCGCGATTTTCTCCAGATAAAAATCTCCCTTGTCTGCGGCAAATGAAGCCATCAGATGTCAATCAAACCCAAGTAAAAAGCAGTTCAGGATTTGCCATTTTCGTAAATTTATTTATCATTTCTGAAACAATTCAAATTAAATGCAATCGCCCTAATTAACAGGCGATACAGCTTTGAACCTCCCGTCCCTTATGATAAAATGAAGTTGTTACTTCTAACCGTTTGCTCATCAATGGAGAGGTTTCATGCTGAAAAAGCGATACTTAAAAAGCAGAGACATCTGCAAAGTGACGTTTTACACCGTGGCCGAGCTCGAGGCAGACCATATCTATCTGGTAGGCGACTTCAACGACTGGGATGAAACCGCAGCGCCGATGCAGTCGCTCAAGGATGGACGCTTCAAGATTGTGCTGGAACTTGAGCCAGAACGCGAATACCAGTTTCGCTATCTGGTCAACGGCGATGAATGGCACAATGACTGGGATGCGGACAATTATGTCCCCAATCCCTTCATCGGCGACAACTCGGTCGTCATCACCTGAACCAACATCACAAAAGGGTCTCCAGCACGGAGACCTTTTTGATGAAAATGATCATCTGACCGCACTTTTACAAGCTCAGCCCAATCAATGATGCACTCTGTTTGAAAACGTACACGGATACCCGTCAAGCTCGCGCAATCTTTCCTTCGCAATCCGTACAAAATCAGAGT
>DAOUKA010000496.1:0-4224 GCA_034421915.1 Anaerolineae bacterium | reverse complement strand
GCCACCGCCAGCAAGAACCTGGCACGCGCCCATCCCACGCGCAGCGTTGCCATCGTCAGCACCAGCCAAGTGCCGACGGGCGCTATGATACGCGACACCCAGGTCGAATTCCCGCAGGAAAACCATCTGCTGGACATCATCAATCGGCAAACCCGCGTCGAGGACAATGTTTTCCTTGATGCGGTCGGATTGGCCGAGACCCTCTTCGGCAATCACATGATGGCAAACATGATTGTGATTGGCGCTGCCTATCAAGCTGGCTTGATGCCGATGTCCGCCGAAGCCATCGAACGGGCCATTGCACTCAACGGGGTCAAAGTCGAAGCCAACCAGAACGCCTTCCGCGCCGGCAGGCTGGCGGTCGCCGAGCCGCATTGGTTGGCAAAGTTTGATTTCAAACGCAAAGGCCGCGTTGAGCTTCAACCGAAAATATCGCCGCGAGCCCAGGCCTTGATTGATTCGGTGGCTGCCACTGGCGAACTCAAACGCCTGTTAAAGCATCGCGTGCCTGAACTCATTGCTTATCAAAACGAAGCCTATGCCCGCCGTTATGTGGCTGATGTGAAAAAAGTCTATGATGCTGAGCAAGCAGTCTGCGCTGGTGTCACTGATCTGAGTGAAGCGGTTGCCCGCTATCTCTTCAAGCTGATGGCATACAAGGACGAATACGAAGTTGCTCGGCTGAGCCTGAAATCCGAAGTTCGAGCGGCGATGACAGAGCAGTTTGGGGACCATGCCCGCATTCATTATCATTTGCACCCCCCGATTTTGAAGGCGCTCGGTTTACGGAAGAAAATAAAGCTGGGACGCTGGTTTGAAGCGGTTTATCATCTGCTGGTTCGGCTGAAAGGCTTGCGCGGCACTCGACTGGACATCTTCGGCTATGACCGCGTCCGCCAAGTGGAACGCGCCCTGATTGGACAATATCGGGAACTCATCTTCGTAGCAGCCGACAATCTCAGCGCGGACAATTATGCCCAAGCCGTCAAACTGGCAAGTCTTCCCGATATCGTCCGCGGCTACGATGAAGTCAAGCTGGGGAATATCGAGCGTTTCTGGGCAGCGGCGCAGGCGATGGGGTATCCTGATTTGCGGGAAAACGAAGCAGCGCAGGGGAACTGATTTGACCCTTGGTCAACAGATGAATTGAGAGACAAGATGCTGGGTACAAGCCGCTTTGGAAGCGTAAGCGATGAAATTGTCGGGCAGATTGACGCGGTTGTTGGCGCTGACAATTACAGTACAGCACAGGCACAGCGCGAACTCCACAGCAAAGACCAATCGATGTTTCGCCCGAGTTTGCCTGATATAGTGGTCTGGGTTGAGACAGCAGAGCAGGTTGCCGCGATTCTGAAGCTGGCCAGTTCGGTTCGTATTCCAGTCACCGCCTGGGGAGCGGGGTCTTCACTGGAGGGCAATCCCATACCCATTCATGGCGGGATTGTGATGAGCTTTCAAAAGATGGTGGCACGGATTATTGCCATCCACGCTGATGATTTTCAGGTGACGGTTCAGCCCGGCATCGGCCATCAAGAACTCAACGCGGCTTTGGCACGCTGCGGCTTGTTCTTCCCGCCCGACCCTGGCGCGAATGCAACCATTGGCGGCATGATTGCCAATAACGCCGCTGGCATCCGCACCGTCAAATATGGCGCTACCAGCGACAATATATTGAGTTTGCAGGTTGTGCTGGCAAATGATCAGATTTTGCCTTTGGGTTCGCGGTCAGTCAAGCAATCCTCCGGTTATGACCTGGTGCGCCTCATCGCTGGCAGCGAAGGCACGCTTGCCATCGTGACCGAAGCGACGCTCAAGCCCGTTCCGATAGCCGAACACAAAATTGCCGTCCAGGCTGTCTTTGACACGGTTGCCGCTGCCGTCGAAACAGTTATCGCGGTGCGCGGCAGTGGGCTGGAGCCAGTCGCGCTGGAATTCATCGACCGCTACATGGCTGGCATGACTGTTCGTCATGCCAATGTCCACCTGGCCGAAAGACCGCAGTTTTTTATGGAGTTTCATACTGCGCATGAAGAAGCCATCGAACAGCAGATGGATTTCATTCATGCCATTTGTCAGGAGTTGGCGCAAGCCAAATCCACGCCACTGCCGACAGCAAAGAGCGCAAAGCCCTATGTTATGCCCGTTATCATGCCTTGGAAAGTTTCCACCGCACCCACCTCGGCAAACGCGCCTATTTGAATGATGTTGCCGTGCCGATTAGCGTCTATCCTGAATTGATTGCCTTTATTCATCGCTTGCAGCAGCGGGTGTCCTTGCCAGCCTATCTGATTGGACATGTTAGCAACGGCAATATCCATATCATCTTTCCTTTCGGTGATGATGAGGAATACCAAATCGCCGAAGATTTGAATGCCCAAGTGGTGGAAAAAGCGATTTCACTCGGTGGCACTGCCACGGGCGAACACGGTGTCGGCATTGGCAAGTCTCGTTTTATGGCTGAGGAACATGGCGCTGCCTTCGCACTGATGCGCCATATCAAGGACTTGCTGGACCCGCACGGGATTCTGAATCCGGCCAAAATTTTTGGAGACTGAGCCACGAGCGCAGCGCGAAGACCTGCCAGATGATGAACATGCCAATGATTAACATGACACTCAAGAGCAAGAGCGAGGGTTCATAACCGAAAGTTTGAATCGCCAGCCCGCCTAGGACAGGCCCAGCGACCTTGCCGAAGTTTTGCATCATGCCAATCAAGCCCATGCCTGTCCCCAGATTCTCCGGGCGGATGCGGTTGGAAACCAGCGCGATTGCTGCCGGGAAGATAAGTGCCTGTGCCAAGCCCATCATCACCGCCGGCACCAAAAACAACAAGCCACTATTTAGCAGGATAACCAAGGGCAAACTGGCTGCTAGGACCAACATGCCAAGGGTGATGGCAGGCAAATAGCCCCATCGGTCTCCCAGCCGTCCACAGAGCGGTTTGACCAGAACATGCACGGCTTCATGCAAGCTGAAGTACAAACCCACCAGCACCACACTCACCCCGGCCTCCAGCGCATAAATCGGCAGGAATGCCTTCAATGTGTACAGCGCAATGAAGGTGATGGCTTCCAGCGAACCCGTCAGCCAGATGGCAGGGGTCTGGCTGCCTTCCCGAATGGCGTTTTTGATATGCTGAAACATGGGCTTGAGCTTGCGCTGTTCTGTCGGGCGGGTTTCGGGCAGTTGCAGCACCGGCATAAACACCAGACAGCTAATCAAGCCGATGAGTGTAAAGACTGACACCGCATCAAGCGATAGCAGCAGCCAACCCGCCAGCGCCGGACCCACAATATACCCGCCGCTGCGTGCCATCTCGAACCAGCCGATGGCTTCGGCAATCTGTTTGCCCTGGGATAGCTCGGCGATATAAGCCAGCGTCACGGGCCCGTAAATCGCAGTGGCCAATCCATGCGCCAAGCGAATCAACAGCAGATGCTCCGGACTTGTGACAAGAGGATAGAGGAAAGGCATCAAGGCAAAAAAGCAAGTGCCGAGGATCAGCCAAATCCGGCGCCCCCAACGGTCGGACAGGATGCCGAACAAGGGCTTCAGGAAGAGACCGGTAATCGTCGAGACGGATACGATGATACCGAGAAAGGCGCCAGAAGCGCCCAGGGAGGCAGCAAAGATGGGCAAAAGCGGCGTCTTGCCCATCTGATAAGCAGACCTCGCCAGGAAGTCTGCCAGCATAAGATTGAGGAAGTGTTTCGAGCGGCGCATCTCTTGTTACTTGTTCAATGAACTCCTGCGAAGCAAACCCGTCTCATTATGTTGTGTGAGCACCAACGTCCTTTCTGCTCTCGCCGAGCGGTCTTATTCGATTTTAAGAACAACTTTGCCAAAGCCAGCATTGGCCAGCATAGTATTAAACTCTGCCACATTGCCCTCGACGATGTCATTGAACTGACTAACCACGCCGTCAATGTCCGCCGCGATTTCCTCATAAGCAGCGAACTCATAATCGGTGGGCTTGTAATCGCCCAGCGCAACATTGAAGGTCAGGTTGGTCAGTTGCGCTGCCAGGCGGTCACCATGATTCATATTATCAAGCCAGCCAGGGCGAGTATCCGGTATCATCAATTCCTTTTCCACTTCCAGCACTTGTTTTTCCAAGGCTTTGGCAGCCTCAATGATTTCCGCCGCTGATTCAAGCCCAGCGATGCGCTCCTGCCAGCCCTTGAGTTGAATGCGAAGATCGCGCATCTGGTTGATGGTTTTATG
>DAOUKA010000495.1:0-3170 GCA_034421915.1 Anaerolineae bacterium | reverse complement strand
ATTCCCCATCAACGAGCGGACGGCTGGCTTATGAACCCGATGAAACGGATGCTGCGGCCGCTGTACGCGCCCTTGGTGAGAGCTTATCGGCGGCGGGCAGCTTTGGGGCAGGCGCGGGCAGCCATTCGGACACAGGTCGCAGAGATGCAGGGTTCGGGGCAGGCGCTCAAGGTGATTATCGGCGCGGGCTCGACCCGCTACGAAGGCTGGATTGCGACCGACATCCCGGCCTTGGACATCCTCAAGCACGAACACTGGGCGCGGCTGTTCCAGCCCAATTCGGTCGCAAGAATGCTCGCCGAGCATGTCTTTGAGCATTTGACCACCGAGCAGTTTCAGGATTTTCTGCGGATTGCCCGCATTTATCTCGCCAGTGAGGGGCGCATTCGGATTGCCGTCCCCGATGGCTATCACCCGAACCCCGACTATATTCAGCATGTTCGTCCGGGCAGGCCGGGCGAGGGCGCGGATGACCATCAGGTCTTGTACACTTGCGACCTCATTGGCGATTTGCTGGCGATGCAAGGCTATGATTATCAACTGCTGGAGTATTATGATGCGGCGGGCGAGTTTCATCACCGCAGCTGGCATGCTGCGGATGGCTTTGTCGGGCGGTCGGCCGGGCATGATTCGCGCAACGCCGCCGGACAGCAAGTTTATACCAGCCTGATTGTCGATTGCTGGGTGCGCTAGATATTGATAAAATGACCCTGCAAGCCGTGCGCTACCTCAATCTCCGTGATGAGCAAGGGATGGCTCCACCAGTTTACTATGTTAATTTATTACTTTCGCTCCATCCGGTATAGGATGCGAGTAGTAGTATGACGCGATTTCCTTCCAGTTTATGTCAGACGCGCTATTACCGCGACAAACAATGTGATTTACTATATCGGCAGCGATGTGTATTTCAACACTAGGCGAGGTAAATTCACGTCCAACGGCACTTTTGAAGTGTCCAATTCCGATAAACTTTAGTTTATGAGGTATTCGCCGGCGCTTTCGGATCGCACAAATTATCTTGAATGCCACCTCTTCAGCAATCGTTTCATTTCGCACGAGAAACCATGATTTGAGATCATATTCTATAGTAGTTTCTCCGCCATGCGAGGTTATATTCAAAATGCGAATGTCATTCGTATATTGTCTTATCACAGGACTGATAATATCTGAGAAGGCGGGCGTTGGCGTTGGTGTGATGGTAGGAGTCGGTGTGATGGTAGGAGTCGGTGTGATGGTAGAAGTCGGTGTAATTGTTGGCGTTGGTGTAATGGTAGGAGTCGGTGTAATTGTTGGTGTAGCCACAAGCAAGTTTACAACATCTTTTAACCTTTCAGAACTTGCGCCGATAGAGACCGCTACAACAATTACAGCGATGAGTAATAATACATTGAAAATGCGCGTTAGCCTGCTTCGTGATTGTCTTTTGTTTTTTTCGGACATTACTTACACCTGCTTCCTAATATAATTCACATTAAAGAAAATACACAAGCGTTTCATGGAGCTTCTAAATGGGATATACTGACAATGAAAGCCTTCGGGTTTTCATTGTTTTTAGGTTTCCTGTGGCAGTGGGTTGCACGCCAAGGTCTGCCACAGGAAATCTCTAAATAAAAGCCATGAGAAACTCATCGCCAAAATAGAATATATCCCATTTGCCCCTGCTTTGCAAGAGAGTTGTTTTAGATATTGATAAAATGACCCTGCAAGCCGTGCGCTACCTCTTTGATTGCCTCGCTCAGGGTAGGGTGGGCATGGACGTTGCGTGCAATTTCTTCTGCTGTGAGTTCAGCCGAACGCGCCAGCGTCAACTCCGGCAGCAGTTCGGTGACATCATGCCCAATCATGTGAGCGCCGAGTATCTCGCCATATTTTTTATCGCTTATCACTTTGACAAAACCGCCGGAGGCGTTTAGCCCCCTGGCTTTGGCATTTGCCTGAAAGGGGAATTTGGCGACCTTGATGTCATACCCCCGCTCCTTTGCCTGCGCTTCCGTATAACCAAAGCTGGCGACCTGCGGCTGGCAATAGGTTGCCCGCGGCATCATATCAAATTCCAGCGCAATCGTTGACACGCCAGCAATGTTTTCGGCGGCAATCACGCCCATCGCTTCGGCAACATGCGCCAGCATCAGCTTGGCTGTCACATCGCCAATAGCATAGATATGGGGGATATTGGTTTGCATTTTCTCGTTGATGTCGATAGCGCCCCTTGCGGTCAGCGCCACACCCGTATTCTCCAGGCCATAGCCGCTAGTCCGCGGTTGAAAGCCGATAGCCTGCAAGACGCGGTCGGCTTCCAGCCGTTCCAGCTTGCCTTCGGCTGTGGTCACTGTGACCACGATCTGCTCGCCGCTATCCTCAATGGATTCCACACGGGTGCCCGTCATCATCCGGATGCCCATCTTCCGATATATCTTGCTCAATTCTTGGCTGACATCAGGATCTTCCAGCGGCAGAATTCGGTCAAGGAATTCTACTATCGTGACATCGACGCCATAGCTGCGCAGGATATAGGCAAATTCGATGCCTATCGCGCCGCCGCCGGCAATGATGATGCTCTGGGGCAGGCTGTCTTCCATGATTTGCTCTTCGTAGGTGACCACCCGCGGGCTGAGTTCACTGCCGGGAATCAGGCGCGTGGTCGCACCGACAGCGATGATGAGATTCTTAAAGACCAGGGTTTCGTTCTCGCCATGATTGCGTTCGACTTGCAGGCTGTTGGCGTCGGTGAGCGTTGCCCAGCCTTCAAAGGATTCAATTTTGTTCTTGCGCATCAGGAACTGAACGCCTTTGGTCAACCCCTTGGAGACGCGGCGGCTGCGCTGAAATGCCTTGCCATAATCGAAGCTGAATTCGCCGCTGATGCCAAAAGCAGCTGCCTGGCTATCGAGGAGATGAACGAGTTCAGCATTGCGCAGCAGCGCCTTGGACGGAATGCAGCCGACATTGAGGCAAATGCCGCCCCAATACTTCTTTTCGACAATGGCGGTCTTCAGTCCAAGCTGGCTGGCGCGGATGGCGGCGACATAACCCCCGGGCCCGGCTCCCAGCACAACGACATCAAATTCTTTTGCCATGAGTTGCTTTCTCCTGATTCTTTGCGCCTGCCCCGACCAGTCTACCGCATCGACACGGCAAATAAAAGACGGGCTGTTCAATCTTGCCCTTGT
>DAOUKA010000494.1:0-7541 GCA_034421915.1 Anaerolineae bacterium | reverse complement strand
AGCCGATGAAGCCGACCAAGGCGATGAAGCAGAGCTCGAAGAGCCTGCCGTCGAAGATGACCCTGACGACCCCCAGCAGATGAGCCTGTTCTAAGATGCCCATCACCGCAGACGACCGAAAATGGATGTGGCTCGCCCTGAAACAGGCTGAACGCGCACTGGAGGCTGATGATGTGCCTGTCGGTGCGATAGCCGTTCATCGTGACCGGATTATCGGGCGCGGCTATAATAAGCGTGAAGCCGACCAAGACCCGACAGCCCATGCCGAGATGATTGCCATACGGCAGGCCGCCGCCGCCCTGGGCTGCTGGCGGCTGGAGGATGTGACGCTTTACTGCACGCTCGAACCCTGCGCCATGTGCGCTGGCGCCATGGTGCTCGCCCGCTTGCCGCGCCTGGTTTATGCCACCACCGACCCCAAAGCCGGCGCCGCCGGCAGCATTATGGACATCACCCGACACCACCGCCTGAACCATCGGCTGCAAGTCGAACGCGGGCTGTTCGCCGCCGAAGCCGCCGAACAAATCCGCAGGTTCTTCCGCCAACTCCGCTCACAGCGACAAAAATAATTCGTCCGAAATTAGCGCATGATTTGACCTCAGAAATTGTCTGTGTTAAACTATCAAGCGATGGGAGGTTTCCCGTTGGTTAATCGATCTAAATCTATTTTAAGGAGGCAATTAATATGAATTTGCAGCAGCTTTCACGTTTGTTCGTTACAATGATGTTATTTGCAGCCTGTGTGGTGCTGGTTTTGCTGGCCCAAGCCCAGTCGGGGGGGGGGGGCAGACCCTAGACCCGGCCCCCAATAAATGCCACACTGAATGGGACTTCTGCAATGCCGGCAGTGAAGCCGAAAACGCCTACCACTGGCGGCTGGGATGGTGCGTCGCCGCCGTCGAGAGCGGCGCGGTATCGGTATCGGTGAGCGCCTGCATGGGGCAGGAAGAGGGAACCGTCTCTTATCCGCGCTCGCTGTCCCCCGCTTCCGCATCATCCTCCTCGTCCATGCCAGAAGGCGCACAGCCCAACAAGTGCTACACGGAATGGGACTTCTGCAATTCGGGGACGGAAGCCGAGAATGCCTATTTCTGGCGGCTGGGCTGGTACAGCGCGGCTGAAGAGCAGGGTGAAGTGTCGGTGTCGCTGGGTGAGTTTATGGGCGGAGAACCGCCAGCAGCGCCAATCGTAAGAAGAAACCCAATCATAAGAACAACCAGAGCAGCCCCGCGGCCTGAGGCGTCGCAGGATCCGTGGAACAGGGCGCTCTGCTTGATGACGCATCCAGACAACTTAGGTGAATTAGACGGAAAACTCGTTTATATATGTGGATGGGATGCGACTTTACCGCCAGGGATGCTTTGCGTTGAGCGGCGCGAGGAGGCGCCATGGGACTGTACGAGGCATGGTCTCAGTGATGCGAGTCTTACCCTTACTGCGGGTGGCTGATTCTTGGGGAAAAGAAGCATAGCATCGTGACAGGGGGCGCTTGTTATATAAGCGCCCCTGTTTCGCTTTCCTGTTAAAGCGCGATTTTCTCCAAACTGATTTGACATTGGAAACCTCGGGTGTTAAAATGTCGAGTGATGGGAGTTTTCCCGTTGGTTAATCAGTTCAAGTCCATTTTGAGGAGGCAGTTAAGATGAAGTTGCAAAAAGTATCGCGTTGGTTCGTTAGCGTCGTTCTGTTCGCCGCCTGCGTTGTGCTGGTGCTGCTGGCCCAGGCACAGTCGGGGGGGGGGGGGCAGACCCTAGACCCGGCCCCCAATAAATGCCACACCGAATGGGATTTCTGCAATGCCGGGAGCGACGCCGAGAATGCTTATCACTGGCGGCTGGGATGGTGCGTCGCCGCCGTCGAGAGTGGCGCGGCATCGGTCTCGGTGAGCGCCTGTATGGGGCAGGAAGAGGGAACGATCTCTTATCCCCGCTCATTATCCTCATCATCCGCTTCGTCGGTTTCGTCCATGCCAGCCGGCGCCCAGCCCAACAAGTGCTACACGGAATGGGATTTCTGCAATGCCGGCAGTGAAGCTGAGAACGCGTATTTCTGGAAGCTGGGCTGGTACAGCGCGGCTGAAGAGCAGGGCGCGGTATCGGTATCGCTGTATGAGTTTATGGGTGGAGAAGCGCCAACAGCCCTGCCAACAAGGAAAGCCCCGCCGATGCCCGATGAGACGCAGGATTTGCCGTGGAACAGAGCGATCTGCTATACCGCGTATCCAGACAGCTTCGACGTCAAGAACCGTCATATATGTGGATGGGATGCCACTTTACCGCCAGGGATGGAGTGCGTTAACCGGAGCTCAGTGTATCCATTTGACTGTACAGACCATGTTGCCCTCTATCCGGTGTGGCTTACCGCCACTGCTGCTGGCGGCTGATTCTTGGGGAAAAGCATAGCATCATTGCAATATGTCGAATGGCAGGGGCGCTTATGACACAGGCGCCCCTGTTTTGCTTTCCTGTTAAAGCGCGGTTTTCTCCAAACTGATTTGACATGGGAAGCTGCGGGTGTTAAGCTCCCAAGCGATGGGAGGTTCCCGTTGGTTAAGCAATTCAAATTAGTTTTGTAAGGAGTGTTCAAGATGAAGTTGCAAAAAGTATCGCGTTTGTTCGTTAGCGTCGTTTTGTTCGCCGCCTGCGTCGTGCTGGTTTTGCTGGCCCAAGCACAGTCGGGGGGGGGGGCAGACTCCGAACCCAACAAATGCTACTCCGACTGGGATTTCTGCAACTCGGGCAGTGAAGCCGAGAATGCGTATCACTGGCAGCTGGGCTGGTGCGTCGCCGCCGTTGAGAGTGGCGCAGTGTCGGTATCGGTGAGCGCTTGCATGGGTCGGGAAGAGGGATCCGTGTCTTACCCGCGTTCGTCCTCGTCGTCATCAATGTCAGCAGCCGCAAGTGACAACAAGTGCTACACGGAATGGGATTTTTGCAATGCTGGCAGTGAAGCCGAGAATGCCTATTTTTGGAAGCTGGGCTGGTGCGCGGCGGCGGAAGAGCGCGGCGCCATGTCGCTGGGTCAGTGCATGACTGGCGAAGCGTCAATGGAAGAGCCACAAGCCCCAACCATAAGAACAAACCCAACAATAGGAGCAACAAGAGCAGCCCCGCGGCCGGATGAGACGCAGGATTTGCCTTGGGGAAGGGCGTACTGCTTGCTAACGTATCCAAACAACCTCGTCGACCCAGGGCTAGGCAACGAAGTTTTTATATGTGGATGGGATGCGACTATGCCGCCAGGGAAGTATTGCTGGTCGCGGCGCCAGGGGGCGCCATGGGACTGTACGAATCATCATGACCTCCTTCCGTGGATGCTTACCGGTACTGCTGGTGGCGGCTGAGCCTTGGGGAAAAGCATAGCATCATTGCAATATGTCGAATGGCAGGGGCGCTTATGACGCAGGCGTCCCTGTTTTGTCCTGATAGGCAATCGCCCTTGATTTGCCGAAGTGAGCACGGCAGGATTCGAACCTGCAACCAATTGATTAAAAGTCAACTGCGCTGCCATTGCGCCACGTGCCCGAACAGCAAAAAGTATAGCGAAACCCGCGGGTGGAATCAAGCCCCAAGGCAATCGCATCCAAACAGAACCCGCCACAGACCGCGCAGACCTTCAAGCGAAAAGAATGCCCTGCCAGAAAAACAGTCAAGTTAAATTGTCGCAATCTGGTTGTCAATGATATACTTGGCTATAATGGTTGGACTTTTAACGCAGATAAATTGACCGTTGGGGGAATTATGGCCGAGCTTAGACCCCTTGAAGCGCCTGTCACTGCCATCGCTGATTTGCCCTTGAGGCGCCCGGGACGTCCCTTTGGGCGCGACCGCATCCTCAAGGCGCTGCTTGCGGAATTGCAGCAGAATCAAAAGGCGGTGCTGCATGGCGCTTCGGGTATTGGTAAGACAACGATTGCGGCGACGATTGCCAGTGTCTATGCACAGCAGGCCAATCAATCGGTTTTGTGGCTTAACAGCCATAATCCCTCTCTGGCGGAGCTCATCGTGCGGAGCGGACGCGCCTACCGAGCCCATGATATTAGCAACAGCCCCAACCCGCTGGACGAAGCCGCCGCGCTTGCCAGCCTCTTAAATCAGCATCAGCCCCTGATTGTCCTGGATGGCGAGATTCGGGCGTCGGTTTTGGCTCAATTTGTTGAAGGCTGCGCCGCCGATATTCCCCTCATCGTCACCGCCACCGAGGCGCTCCAAAGCGAAAGCTGGCATCATCAGGCGATTAGCAGGTTAGCCGATTCGGACGCCATGATGCTGTTCAAGCAGAAAGCCGGCATCAAAAACGGTCAATTTGACACCATTGTTTATTCGATTGCCGAGCGCGTCAATTTTGAGGCTTATCCGCTGGTCTTGGCGGCGCGGTCGATGATTATCTCCCGACAGTCCCCGCACGATTTCAACGAAACCCTGCACGAATTGCTTGACAGCCTGGACAACAGGGGGACGATTGCGGCTCTGACCGCCAGTTACCGCTCCTTGAATCAACGTCTGCGCGATTTGCTGCTGACGGTGGGCGGGACTTTGCGCGGTGAGGGGTCTGCCACGCTCCTGAGCCAGGTGAGCGGCCTGTCAGCGGCGAATTTCGATCAGTCTATGACTATCCTGTCGCGTCTGTTTCTGGTTGACCGCTTTCAGCGTTATGGTGAACCTTATTACCGCTTGCATCCGCTGGCGCATGATTTTCTCCAAACCTGGTCGCAGAATATCAAGAGCATTGATTTGATACGGGCCGACATCAAGAGTGCGATACGCCAATATCTGAAGACCTACAGCACAGCGCCCGAGGCGAAGATGCGCCTGATGACCGAGATGGATAATTTCATCGCCACAGCGCGCTGGGCGGCCGAGCATGGCGACCGCGGCCTGGCGGCAGACCTTGCCGCTGCCTTGTTGCAGGTGGATGGCTTGGTGGAGTCGGAAGGCTATCGCTACGAATTTTCGCTGCTGGAGGCCATCAGCGCGGGCGCGGCTGGCGAGTTTCTGGCGGATGACGACGAGGAAGCGGCTGAAGACGATGTGACCGTAGAAAACCTCGCGCCGGTTGCCGAAGATGATGAGCCGCAGCTTGAGGCTGCTGAAGCCCCTGTGCTTGTCGATGCCAGCCTGCAATCCATGAATATCGACCAGCTGCACAGCGCCCTCGATAGCGCCCGCCAAGATGGCGAGACCAGCCGCCAGCTTGACATCCTGAAAGCCATCGCCAAGCTGCAAATCGGCCAGGGACAAGAAAACGAGGCGGTGACAAGCTACAGCGAAGCGCTGGAGATTTATGAGGCCGATGAGGATAAAGAGGGTGTTCTGGAGACCTTGGATATGCTGGCCGGCTTGCTGATTCGCATGGACGCGGCGCCGACCGCGATGGAGCAGGTCAAGCTGGGCGCCGCGCTCAGCCTTGCCCGTCAGCATCGGGACAGCGCCCGTCTGCTTCAAATCCTGCGAACCATCGGCAAGGTGCAAATCAGTCAGGGCTGTGAGAGCGAAGCCGTGGCAACCTACAGCGCCGTGCTGGAGATTTATGAGGCTGATGAGGATAAAGAGGGCGTTCTGGAGACGCTGGATATGCTGGCTGGCTTGCTGATTCGCACTGAAGCAACCCTGACCGCCTTTACGCATATCCAGCGAGGATTGCAGCTGGCGCAGGAACTTGGCGATTCGGATACCGAAATGCACCTGCAAACCACCCGCGGGGATGCGCATCAGGAATTGGGCGAGTCGGTCTCGGCGGTCGAGGCTTATGAACTGGCTTTGTCGGTTGCCCGCGAGCGCGATGACAAGCAGAATGAAGCGCAGATTTTGTACAAGCTGGGCCTGGCGCATCTTGGCGTGGAGGATGCCGCCCGCGCCATTCAAGCGCTGGAACAGGCGAACGATCTCTTCAAACAGCAGTCCAATCGGGCGATGGAAGGCCGGGTACTGCGCGAGTTAGGCTCGGCCCATGCCGCGCTGGAACGCTGGAGCGAGGCGGTCAACTTCCATACATCGGCCTTGTATATCGCGCGGGAAGTCCAGGATAAACAGCGGGAGGCGCGGCAGCTGCGGCATCTCGGCCAACTCTTGATTGAGGCCAAGCGTCTGCCCGAAGCCCTGACGCGCTATCGGCAGGCTTTGCATGTGGCTTATCAGGAGGAAAAAGGGGAGGATATTGTCGCTGTGGCTGTTGAACTGGTCACGCTGATGATGAGAGACTTGCATCTGGCATCCATTGCCGAACTGCTGATTGATGATGCTATGACCTATGACGAAACCAGTCGGGATATTCTGCGGCTTCGGGATGAAATCGCTGCGGCGAAGGAACGGGCGGCCGAAAATAACATCGCGCTTGCTGAAGTTGCCGGCACAGCGAAAGATTACGCTGCCAATGCGTATCACCAGTTGAGTTAAAAAAAGCGGAAGGGTGGCATCCAAGCGCCACCCCGCCGCATTCAAAGCTGAAGACCGCCAGCTAATTCTGTGATGCCTTGATGCGGTCTGGAATATGCCGGAATAATTGTGTCAGCGAGTTCTGATTGTTCAGATGGTCGCTAATCATATCGAAAGGCGAGGTTTGGCCGCGCTCGCCAAAGGCAATCATCCAGTGCTTGCCGCTTTCTTTGACCCATTGCCCGCCATAATGCTGGCGGATGGTTTCGCCCAGGAATGCCCCCAGTTTTTCCCGAAGTACGATTTTGTCAACCTCGTTGAGCTCGGCGCGGTGCTGTTCAATATAGGCATCCAGCCATAAAATCGAAGCTGCCGAATAATCCAACTCGACATCTTCTTTTTCACGGATGACCTCAATGACCAGCCGGGCATCTTCATGCAGTTCGGATGCCTTGTTCAAGAGACATTCTCCTTTTAGCTTATGGATATGCGATTGCGAAAGTTGGCGCTACAGCCTGGACAGGCTCACAGTTGGAAATCTTACCTGCACGCAAAAAGCAGGCTTGGCTGCGCTGACGGAGTTTAAGAAGGGCTTCGATAGCGAATTGAAAAACAGGATGTTGGCAGAAAGCGGGTAACGAGATTCGAACTCGTGACCTTTTCCTTGGCAAGGAAATGTTCTACCGCTGAACTATACCCGCGCAATGTTCTTAGTATAAATAATTGTTCCGTCCCATGACAAGGGGGAATTTTATCTGGAGAAAATCGCGCTGGAACGGGAAAGCGAGACAGGGGCGCTTGCGTTGCAAACACCCCTGCGCTTTGATTGTCACCATGTTATGCTTCTGCGAGCGAGTCTCGCATTTTCCCTAAGGCTCCTGCGTCCCCTCGTATGCCCACCTGTGACATAGGTTCCAAATACGCTCCCCCCTGTTGTTGAAAACCCCACGCCTGCCATCGCAATAATGCCCTGGCGGTAAAGGTGGACCAATCAACCAACATACGTTACCATCCGAGGACCACTCGAGGCATACGTGCCCTGCCGGAATAGGCGGCTGGTTTTGCCACCGAGGCCTCTCCTCAGGCTTCGATGGAGGATTTGGTGGAGAGGACGGATCCCCAGGATTCGGCGGGGGAAGAGGATCTCCAGGATTCGGTGGAGAAGGC
>DAOUKA010000493.1:0-5455 GCA_034421915.1 Anaerolineae bacterium | reverse complement strand
GTGGCATCTGCATCTGCTGGCGGGTCATCCTGCGCCGCCGCGCCAAAGCCAAAGCTGTAGAGAATGACGAGCCCCAGTAAAATTGAAACAAGTCGGTAAAGAATTTTGCGCTTGCTCATGCTGTTCCCTCCCCACGGATTGCACGGATACTGCGAATATCTCTTATAGCAAGGAGTGTATCCTATCTGCCTTATTGGGATTTACCGCAATTTCGTCTCAATTCCGCGTCATACTTTTAGTTAAACCTCACAAAGAAATCATGGCTGTCAAAAAAGAGCGCCGATTATCGCGGGCGAATCACAGACCACGATGCAGCCTATGGTTAATATGCACATAACGACAGATGACAGCGCAGATATGTTTCAGGCGCGCGCCTCGTGCTTGATAGCCTTGAGGCCTTTCATCACATCGTTAGCGCCGCGCCCGAAATAATCGTAGAGAATTTTGTATTCGGCAAAGAGCTTATTATACCTGGCTTGATTCTCCGGTATGGGTGTGACGAACTCATCTTTGAGTTTCCCCATTTTGTCGGCGGCGGCTTGGATGTTGGGATAGATGCCGGCGGAAACGGCGGCGTGCATGGCTGAACCGAGCGCGGGCGCTTGCGCCGACCCCGCCAGTTTGAAGGTGCGGCCGGTGACATCGGCATAGATTTGCCGCAGCAGGGCGTTTTTCTCTGGCAGGCCGCCCGCCGCCACCAGTTCGCGGACTTCGATGCCCTGCGCTTCAAAGGCCTCGATAATCACCCGCGTGCCAAAGGCGGTCGCTTCGATCAGAGCGCGGTAGATGTCGGGGGCGCGCGTTGCCAGCGTCATGCCGAGCATCATCCCGCTCAGGTCGACATCCACCAGGGTGCTGCGGTTGCCGTTCCACCAATCCAGGGCAATCAGTCCGTGTTCGCCCACCTTTTGCCGGGCGGCTTCGCGCTCCAGATACTCGTGCAAGCTGAGGTCGGCCTGCTCGGCAGCCGCATGATATTCTGGCGGCACAGCGTTTTCGACAAACCAGGCGAATATATCGCCCACGGCGCTTTGACCCGCCTCGTAGCCATAAAGTCCGGGGATGATGCCGTCTTTGACAACGCCACACATGCCATCAACCTCTTTGAGCGCGGCAGCGGACATAATATGGCAGCAGGATGTGCCCATAATCATCACCATCACACCTGGGTCGGTGGCTTTGACAGCGGGTGCGGTAACATGGGCGTCTACATTGGCGACTGCGACGGCAATGCCGGCCTGGAGTCCCATCATGTCGGCCATCTGTGGGGTCAGCTGACCCGCTTTCGCGCCCAACTGGGCGAACTCGCGCCCGATTTTTTCGTCAACAACATTTTCAAAAGCCGGGTCGAGCGCCTTAAAGTATGCTTTGGATGGAAAGCCGCCATCCTGCATCATCGCCTTGTAGCCGGCGGTGCAGGTGTTGCGCGTTTCGACGCCGGTCAGCTGCCAGATGACCCAATCGGCAGCCTCCACAAATTTGTCAGTCCGCGCATAAATATCCGGGCGTTCCTGTAGAATTTGCAGCAATTTGCTAAAGAACCATTCGGAAGAGATTTTGCCACCGTAGCGTTGCAGCCAGGTCTCGCCCATTTCGCGGGCAGTGGCGTTAATCTGGTCAGCCTGACGCTGGGCGGCGTGATGTTTCCACAGCTTGATGTAGGCGTGGGGTTCGTCTTTGAATTCGTCCAGGAAGCAGAGCGGCGTCCCGTCATTTTGGGTCGGCATGGGCGAACTGGCGGTGAAGTCAATGGCGATGCCCTTGATGGCTGCGGGGTCAACAGCGCTTTGCTTTAAGATGGCGGGAACGGCATTGGCGAAGACATCGAGATAATCCTGCGGGTGCTGCAAAGCCCAATCGGGCGGGAGCTTGACCCCAGAGGGCAGCTGACTGTCCATGACCGCATGGGGATAATCAAAAACGGCTTCAGCAATTTCTGCGCCGTTGCCGGTATCGACCAGCACCGCCCGCCCGGACAGCGTGCCGAAATCAAGTCCAAGGGTGTACACAGGCATTCCTTCCAAAATCCTTTGATGGGTGTTCCCTGTATTGTCCCCCATCCGATTTCATATCGCAAATCTTGTATGGTTTGTCTGGAGTTATGATACTATACTAAAGACAGGCAAAAGCGACAGACAAAGGATTGTCATTCGATGGCAGAGGGTCATTTTCCGCCGGGACCGCCGGCGATAGGCAGCAATCCAATCCAGGGCTACCTGTTTTATCGGGATTTTTTGGCGAACCCGCTCGAACTGGTGACGCGGTGGTTTGGTGAATATGGCGATGTTCTCCATTTTATGGTGGGCGATGCGCATGAGTATTTCATTGCCAACCCCGATATGATTCGGGAGATTCTGGTCAGGCAGTCGGACGTCTTTATCAAAGGCCCCAACTACACCAGCAAGAGACAGGGTTTGGCGCGGTTTATGGGGCAGGGCCTGGTGACAAGCAATGGCGATTTCTGGAAGCGCCAGCGGCGGCTGGTGGCGCCAGCATTTCATACGCAGCGAATCTCGGCTTATGCCGATACCATGGTGAATTATGCCCTGGAGCGGATGGCGGAATGGGATGACGGCGCTGTTCTGGATGTGGATGAAGAGATGATGCTGCTGACGCTGCTGATTGTGGGACGCACCTTGTTCGATGCCGATGCCTCGACGACGGCAAATCAGGTGAAAAAAGCGGTGGCGGTGCTGCAAAAAGCCACCAATACAGCCACCCTGCTTCCCAGTTGGATCCCAACGCCACTGCGGATTCGCTCTCATTATGCCAATGCGGCTCTGGATAAAATCGTGTATGAGTTTATCAATCACCGCCGCATGACAGGCGAGGATGCTGGCGATTTACTGTCGATGCTGCTGCTGTCGGAGGACGAAGATGGCAACCGCATGACCGACAGGCAGGTGCGTGACGAGGCCGTTACCCTGTTCCTTGCCGGCCACGAAACGACCGCCAACACTCTCAACTGGACTTGGTGGCTGCTGGCGCAGCACCCGCAGGTCGAGGCGCGGCTGCATGAGGAACTGGATGCGGTCTTGGGTGGCCGGCCGCCGCTGCTGGAAGATTTGCGGCGATTGCCCTACACCGACAGGGTGATTAAGGAATCCATGCGCCTGATGCCGGCAGTCTGGTCGATTGGGCGGGTGCCAAATCGGGATACCGAGGTGATGGGCTACGCCTTCCCGGAATGGACGCGGGTGCATATTATGATTTATTGCGTGCATCGCCATCCTGACATCTGGGAAAATCCTGATGATTTTATCCCGGAGCGCTGGGGCGAGGCAGGCATCGGCGACATCCCCAAATATGCTTATATGCCCTTTGGTGGGGGACCGCGCATCTGCATCGGCAACAGTTTTGCGACTATGGAAGCCAATCTCTTGCTGGCGACCATCGCGCAGCGCTATCGAATGCGCTTGATTGAGGGGGTGAAAATTGTCCCGCAGCCGTTTATTACCATGTACCCGCGCGATGGGCTGCCGATGCGTTTGGAAGAGCGCCAGCCACAGCCAGCGCCGCTGGTGGAGATGGCATAAGCGCTTGGGTTTGGTTTTGGATAGTAGCGGAGGAGTGCGACTGTGATTGAGTTGACCAAAAAGTTGGTAGAATGCTGGGGGCCTTCCGGTTATGAACATCGCATCCGCGATTTAATCCGCGAAGAAGCTGCCGCCCTGGCTGATGAAATTTGGGTGGATGCGCTCGGCAATTTGATTTGCCGATTGGGCAGCGGCGGCAAAAAAGTGCTGGTTGCCGCCCACATGGATGAAATTGGGCTGATGGCGAATTATCAGGAACCAGAGAGCGGATTCCTGCGCTTTACCCATATCGGCGGCTTGCGTACCGATACCCTCCATGGCAATCGGGTGCTGTTTGAAGATGGCACGGTTGGCGTGATTGCGGCGCAGAGTGACGGCGGCAAATCGCTGAGCGATTTTTATATTGATGTCGAACATGAAAAGGGCGGGCATGCCGTACCCGTTGGGCAGCCGGCCGGTTTCATGCGTGAGATGCGGGTGCGCGGCAAACGCATCGTCGCCAAGTCGCTGGATGACCGCATTGGCTGTGTGGTGGCCATCGAGACCATGCGCAGGCTCGGCAAACAGGCGCCCAACGACATTTATTTCGCCTTTACCGTGCAGGAGGAGGTGGGCTTGCGCGGCGCTCGGACGGCTGCCCAGGGAATCCGCCCGGATATTGGCGTGGCGATAGATGTCACTGGCAGCGGCGATGAAATCAGGGGGCGCAAGATGATGGTGAGGCTTGGGGATGGCGCTGCCATCAAAGTTCATGATCCTGGTTTGATTGTGCCGCCAGCGATTAAAAACTGGATGATTGAACGCTGCGAGGCGGATGGCATCCCTTATCAGCTGGAACTGCTTGCTGGCGGGACCACCGATGCCGCCGCCATTCAGATGGCGGATGCCGGGGTGCCGAGCGGCTGCATCTCCATTCCAACGCGCTATATCCATACCACCAGCGAAACAGCCGACCTCCATGATGTTTATGCCTGCATTGATTTGCTGACAGGCCTGCTGTCCAACCCGATTGCGATTTAGCCCGGCAGGCGGCGGCATCCATCTTGACTGGAATATGAAGGGGTTATTTTGATGAAAGCGGTCTTGTGCAAGGAATTTGGAACGCCAGACCAGCTGGTGGTGGAAGATATTGAAAGCCCGGCCGTCATGGCCGGCGAGCTAAAAATCAGGGTGCGCGCCTGCGGCGTCAATTTCCCCGATGCCCTGATGATACAGGGATTGTATCAGGTGAAACCGCCTTTCCCCTTCAGTCCTGGCCTGGAAGTAGCGGGTGATGTCATTGAAGTCGGGAGGGGGGTTGACAATCGTCGGGTGGGTGAGCGTGTCATGGCGACGATGATGTATGGCGGCTTTGCCGAGGAAGTTGTCGTCCCGGCGATGATGGTTTTGCCTTTGCCCGCCAATATGAGCTATGAAACGGCGGCTGGATTTTCGCTTGTTTATGGCACAGCCCACATTGCCCTGGCATATCGCGGCAAATTGCAGGCTGGCGAGACCTTGCTGGTCTTGGGCGCGGCGGGTGGCGTTGGGCTGGCGGCGGTCGAACTGGGCAAGCTGATGGGCGCCAGAGTGATTGCCGCCGCAAGCACATCCGAGAAGCTGGCATTGGCAAAAGCCTATGGGGCTGATGACATCATCCAGTACACGACCGAGAATCTGCGTGACCGCATCAAGGCGCTGACGGCCGGGCGCGGCGCGAATGTTATTTTTGACCCGGTTGGCGGGGATATGTTTGATTTGGCGGTGCGGCGAACGGCCTGGGAAGGGCGTTATCTGGTGATTGGGTTCGCCAGCGGTCGCATTCCTGATTTGCCCGCGAACATCCCCCTGCTCAAGAATATATCGATTGTAGGCGTGTTTTGGGGCGCGTACCTGATGAACAGCCCCTCGGTCATCAAGAAGTCTTTCCGCCAGCTGCT
>DAOUKA010000492.1:0-1562 GCA_034421915.1 Anaerolineae bacterium | reverse complement strand
CTTTCGTCAATGCTGCCAGCCTGCCCCAGCGCATCGGCATAATAATAAATCAGCTTGTGGCGCCGCGTGCGGACGCCATAATGGGCATAGACATTATGATGCGCCTTGTGCATCCAATAGCGATAGTACATCGAAGTCCGCCAGTCGGACGGGGTTTCCCCCGCCAGCAAAGCCGCAAAGCTCCGCCCCTGATAATGTTCGGGGCTGTCCAAGCCCGCCATCTCCAGATACGTAGGCGCAAAATCGACATTCAAAATCATATCATCGCTGACGCTTCCCGCTTCAATCATCTTGGGATAGCGCATGATATAAGGCATCTTCAGCGATTCTTCATACATAAACCGCTTGTCATACCAGCCATGGTCGCCCAGAAAAAATCCCTGATCCGAGGTATAGACCACCACCGTATCATCGGTCAGCCCCTCATCATCCAGATAATCGAGCAGGCGGCCGACGTTGTCGTCAATGCTGGCGACCACCCGCAGATAATCCTTGATATAACGCTGATACGCCCATTTCCGCAGTTCCATTTCGGGCAAATCGCGCGGGATCTCGGTCTTGGTATCCAGCGGCACCATGTGGACGCCCATCCGCATCTCGGCAGCTTCGGCAGCCGCCGCCCGGTTGGCATAATCATCATACAGGGTCTCGGGTTCGGGAATATCTTCATTCAGGTACAGATGCGCATGTTTCTCATCCGGCTCCCAATGGCGATGCGGCGCTTTGTGATGACACATCAGAAAAAACGGCCGCTCGCTGTCCCGCCCCCGCAGCCAGTCCAGGCTCATATCGGTAATGATGTCAGTCACATAACCTTGAACCGCCCGCCGCTCGCCACCATCCCCCTCTTTGAAAATAAAGGTGGGGTTATGATAAAGCCCCTGACCCGGCAGCACCGCCCAATCATCGAAACCCGTCGGCTGATGCGCCGGCCCCGTCCCCAAATGCCACTTGCCAAACATCCCCGTCTGATAGCCACTCGCTTGCAGGTCTTTGACAAAAGTAGGCAGCCGATTGTCCATCGGCGTGCTCAAGGTCGTGACCTCGTTGATATGGTTGTAAGTGCCTGTCAGAATGGCGGCGCGGCTGGGCGTGCAGATGGCGTTGGTGCAAAAGCAGCTGTCAAAGCGCATCCCCCCCGCCGCGATGCGGTCGAGGTTGGGCGTCGTGTTGATGCGGCTGCCATAACAGCCCATGGCATGCGCGGCATGATCATCGGACATAATAAACAGGATATTCGGACGTTCTTCCGGCATAGCATCCCCTTTCAGCAGCCGATTCGTTAATGGCGAACGGCCTCACAGGCGATAAAAACGCAGCGCATTCTCCACCAGCAGCTTGTCCATCTCATCCGCACTCCAGCCGGCCGTCGCCACTTCCAGCGCCGCCGCCCACGCGCCAAACGATGCCGCCAGGTTCACCACCGGCCAGTCGCTGCCGAACATCACCCGCTCGATTCCAAATGCCTCTATCGCGGTGCTGATATAAGGCTGAATCTGCTGCTGCGTCCACTTGTCAGGGTCAGCTTCGGTGACAACCCCCGATATTTTGCAGACAATGTT
>DAOUKA010000491.1:0-1790 GCA_034421915.1 Anaerolineae bacterium | reverse complement strand
AACGTCAGCAGAGCATGATGAAGTTTATGTTTCGTTATATGGAAAAGCAGGGCTATCCGCCCACCATCCGCGAGATTGGCGAAGCCTGCGGCATCGCTTCGACATCGGTGGTCAATTACAACCTGAACAAGCTGGTCGGCGCCGGCTATCTGGAACGTTCGGGCAAAATATCCCGCGGCCTGCGGATTGTCGGGGCGATTCCGGGCATGTCGCCCAGCAAGCGCGTCGTTGTTGAGCCGCTTGTGAAGCGCGTGCCGCTTGTCGGGCGGATTGCCGCCGGTGAACCCATCTCGCTGCCAGACGACATCGGGCATCATATTGATGAGGATGATTTCTTTCCGGTGTCGCCTATGCTGCTGCATGGCTATGATGAATCCGAGGTCTTTGCGCTGACGGTGCGCGGCGATTCGATGGTCGATTCGATGATTCAGGATGGCGATATTGTCATCCTGCGCAAGCAAAACACCGCCAATAATGGCGAGATGGTGGCTGCCTGGCTGCTGGAAGACAACGAGACCACGCTCAAGCATTTTTATCGGGAAGCGGACTCGATTCGCCTGGAGCCGGCCAACCCGGCTTACAAGCCGATTTATGTCCATCCCGCCAACTGCGAGATCAAGGGCAAGGTGCTTTCGGTCATCCGCAATATCCGCTGAGCTTTAGGGCGGGGAATAGCTGGCGAGTTCATTGAGCGCCCTGGCGCACAGGTGGCTGCCGCCGGCTTGCATCCATTGGCTGAAGATGTCGCTTTCGGCCCGATTCATCACCGCATCGCTGTAAATGCCCACGCCCCAGCGATAATATCGCTGTATCTCGGCTGCCCAGCTGTCGGCCGGTTGATGAATCACCGCGGGGCCGCCGTTATAACAGGCGAGCGTCAGACCAATGACGCCATCAGCCGCTTGACAGCAGACATTCAAAAATGCGCTGCCGCGCCGATCACTCGTATCGGGGTCGAGCATATCTTCGCCGGCGGTAAAATGAAAGGGCATCACCTGAAACAAGCCGCGAGCGCCGGCGCTGCTGACCACTTTGGGATGTCCGCAGGATTCAATCTGCATGACAGTCGCCAGTAATTGCGGCTCGGTCTGATGCTCCTCGGCCCAGGCATTGATTTTGCCTGACCAATACTGCACCGATGGCGCGAAAAAATCCGCAAGCTCGTCTTCCTTTGGCGGATGCACCCACTGCATCGCCGCCGATGAGATGCGCCCGGCCAGCTGAGCGACATCGCCGCCGAACGCCGCCAGCCCCAGCAATAATCCAAGCGCAACCGGCAGCCACAGCGGGATATAATAAACCTCACCCTGTTTGACAAGGACACCGCCGCCAATCTGTCGGCGCGCCAGATTGAAACAGCGCCTGGCGATATCGAGCAGGAAGCCGAGACCCTGCCGAATCCATCCGTAAAATCTGTGCGCCATCGCCTGCCTCGCCTGCGCTGTATGATGCCATATTGATATTGGAACAGCTATTCGCCCGGCTGTCAATATCCCGACAGAACAAAAGCGGGCTGCCTTCATATTAGGATGTCCTTGGGTTTTCTGCTACACTGTAGCCATTCGGATTAGAGGCCAATGATGACATTCCGTGAACGTCTGCGGCGGGGCGCGCCGCTATTGGGCGATGGGGCGATGGGGACGATGCTCCATCAAGAGTCTCAGGCCCGCGCCGATGCCTGTTTTGATGCGATGAATGTCGAAGCGCCAGACATGGTGGTTTCGATTCACAAGGCATATATTGCCGCCGGGTCTGACCTGATTGAAACCAACACCTTCAGCGCCAACCGC
>DAOUKA010000490.1:0-1500 GCA_034421915.1 Anaerolineae bacterium | reverse complement strand
GCCGAGCGGCTGCGCTTTGTGCCGCACCCGTTTTGGAATAGCAGTTCATTCCTGTGGGAACTGCCGCCGATCATGCGCGGTCTTCTGAACACTGCCCGCCTTTTGATTGTGAAAGGCGATGCCAATTATCGCCGCGCTGTGGGTGACTGCCTGTGGGCAGTGGATACGTCTTTCGCTGCGGTGCTGAGTTATCTTGATGCGCCAGTCTTGTGCCTGCGGACACTCAAAAGCGACCCCATTGTGGGTTTGCCCTCCGCCGCGATGGCGGCGCAGCTAAATCATACCGATGCAAATTGGCGCAGCAATGGCAAGCGCGGACTGATTCAATTTAAGCCTTAACTGTCGAATACCCAAGAGGTCGCGGTCTTGGGATAATCCCTTTCGAGCCAAGCCATTACTTTGTGCGGGATTAACTGATAGCGAATGCCCGCATCGTCGCCTTGTGCTTCGGGGTCAAAAGGCGGGTATTTTTGGGCATAGGCGCGGTTGATTCGCGCTTTGAGCTCATCCGATTCTCTGGATTGGACCAATATGCCCTCAAAGATAAGGGTTTCATCGCCACTTTCGAGATGGACGACGGCGCGGCTGTTGTTTTTGATGTTGTGTGCCTTAACCGAATGTTCACCCGTGCCGAAGAAGAATGTGTTATCGAGCCAGACCCCCCAAACTGGCGCTGTGTGAGGACTGCCGTTGGGGCGGGTGGTGCATATCCAATAATTTCGTGCGGTTTCCATCTCACGGCTCACCCAATCCCAAGTGAGCATTCCCTCGGTCTGACCCGGCAGGATGCCGTATGCGGGCATATTGGGGCGAATCCGCTGGGCCTTGGGCAGCTGGCTCATGCCTATTTGCTCATCGGCATGATAACATGAATGAAGTCTTCCCGATTTTCGGGGCGCAGCACCCCTGGATTTTCCGCGCCATTGCTTTGGAAGACAACCCGCTCTTCCTTGATGACCCGCAGCACATCAATCAGATACTTGATGTTAAACGAAATGTCAAGCGGCTCGCCTTCGGCAGAGGCATCCAGCAAGCCTTCACTGTCGCCGCGCTCGGCGCTCTTGCCGACAATCAGCACTTCAGAAGGTTCACCCGGATTGGGCGCCGGCTTGACATGCAAATTGGCGCTGTTGGCATTGTCGCGGGCGAAAATTTCTGCCCGTTGACAGACAATCAGCAGGTCGCTGGTGTACATGACGGTCGATGTCGCATAAGAGCGCGGGATAATCGAGGCGAAGTCAGGGAAACGTCCATCAAGCAGTTGGGAGGAAACCAGAATGTTGGGCATAAAAAAGGTGACGCTGTCGCGCTGGACGGGCAGGGAGATGCCGACTTCCTGGTCATCTTCGATAATGCGGGCGACTTCGCTCATCGTCCGCGCGGGAATCACCATATCCTGTTTTTCGCTGAAATCTTTTTCGATGTTGGCGGTGCGGACTGCCAGACGATAGCCATCAGCCGCCGCCAGCGTCATTACCTGTTTGTCTAATTGCAGATAAA
>DAOUKA010000489.1:0-1510 GCA_034421915.1 Anaerolineae bacterium | reverse complement strand
GCGCCGCGCTCAATCGCCGCGGCACACCAGCCCAGCCGCCAGTAATACTCGTTCTCGGCTTCAGTCCCCGAATTGCAGAAATCCCAGTCCGTGTTGCATTTGTTAGGATCGCTGGCCTTCGTCTCTTGTGTCAGCAAAACCAGCGCCACACAGGCTAAGAATAGAAGTACAGTAACCAGCGAACGCGACAGTTGTAACTTCATATTGACTGCTCCTTACAAAATGGGTTTGGATAAGTAGATAGCGATGGTGACATCGCATCGCTAAGCAGTTTAACACCCGCAATTTCTTATGTCAAGTCAGTTATTTCACCGGGAGTGGCGAAAAACGTGGTTATGGCAAGGCATTGCGGTTTCACATATCCACAAAATCAGACACTCCCATTTCACTTGGTAGAAAATCGCCCAATTCGACTGGACGCTGCGAGGTCTTGTCAGGTATCACCCTTCGCCGGCTTGGGCGCATCGGCTGCGCCATCTTCTGCCGTGACGATTTTCGGACGATAGTCCACAACCGCAGCGACCCTTTCGTTCTTTCGCAAGGCAATGACCCGTTTGCCGCCCTCACGCCCCCGCTTGATGGTTTCGGCAAGCCCCAGGCGCATATATTTCGCCTTGTTCCTGCTCGTCAAGACCAATATCTTGTCATCCAGCCGGCCGACAGTCGCCGCCGCCACTTCCCGGCTTTGCGCGGGCAGTCGCATGGTCATGTTGCCGCTGCCCGCACGACCCTGCGTCGGATACTGCTCCAGCGGCGATGTTTTGGCGATGCCATCTTCAGTGATGTTCCAGGTGTACAAGGCATCGTCAGCCAGAAAGGCGGCCACAACCCGGTCACGCTTTCCCAACAGCTTGACGCCGCGCACGCCGCCCGCCGGCAATCCGGTGGGGCGCACATCACGCTCATGAAACCGAATCGCCAGCGCCTGTGCTGTTGTCATCACAACTTCATGGTCACCACTGGAATACATCACAGTCAATAACCTGTCCCCTTCAGCCAGGGACATCACCACAAAGGGGTCGGACATCACACCGGGCAAATCTTCCAGCTGCAATCGTTTCACTTGTCCTCGCTGGGATGCCAGGAACAAATAACCCGTATTGAGGTTGATGGGCAGGCATTGCAGCGCGGCGATTTCCTCGTCAGCAGCCAGCTGGCACAGTCCGCTGAAATGGATGCCATCCACCGCCTGCTGAACCTGCGGCAGCTGCTGGACTGGAATCGTGGCGCAGTTCCCCCTGTCCGTGAACAGATAAAGCGTCTGCGCCGTTGAACTGCGCTGCAAGAACCTTGGCGGAACTCTGGTTGCGGTGGTCACTTCCGGGGGTTCATCCCTGAACGTCCGCCCCAGCTGCCCTTTCACGCTGAACATCACCCAGGCATTCTTTTCGGGAATCAGAAAATCCTCCACCCGCTCCGATTTCGCCTCGCTCGGCACGATAATGCTGCGGCGGATGTCGCCATACTCGCCCTTCACCTCGACCAACTCCTCCGAGATGCGCTGACGCTG
>DAOUKA010000488.1:0-3430 GCA_034421915.1 Anaerolineae bacterium | reverse complement strand
TGGGCGTCATCGATTGGCTGGAGTCCCGATGGCGAAACGATAGCGGTTGCCGGCGGCAAGGGTGTCTGGTTCTTTGACAACGAATTCAATGAATTGGGGCATGTTGAAATCGAGGAGTCTCATCACGGGTTGGGGTTATATCTGGAATGGAATGCCACTGGCGATTTGATAGCCCTTACATATCTAAACGATGGAATCAGAATAGTTGATGTCAGCCAGCTTGAGGTCATAAATGAAATTAATAAAATTGATATTGATGGGGTGCTTTGGACCCAGGTTCTTTGGAATCCTGAAGGCAATCTTGTCATCGGCGGTACACTTATGGGGATAACCCGGATTTGGGATGCGCTTACGGGAGAAGAACTTTTCTTTTTTGACAAACGCGCAGCGAAACCTGAAGCGGTATCGTTTTATGAAATGTTGGGGTTCTGCTGGTTCACCGAAAACACGGTTGTCATTGTAAATCAAGAGACGATCTTTGTCGTAGACATTGTTGAGAACAGGATACTGCAGACTTTCGATGGTTACTTTGGGGCTCACTGGGTAGCTTGCAATCACGATGACCAGATCTTATCAATAGCAGGGTGGGTATTTGATCTTCAAACAGGCTCAGACACAAAATTATTCAACGACTATGAAGGCGTGGATGAATTTAAGGGTGAACGACCTGAACATACAGTGGCAGTAGCGTGGGCACCGGAATCCGGACACTTCGCGACAAGTTCGGAAGGATGTAGTTTACGGGTGTTTGATGGTCAAAGTGGCGAATTAGCAGCGGAAATGCCAGGCAGCGTTTATGGGCTGACACCATCCATTGGGTTTTTCGTCGACTCGATAGCCTGGCATCCGGACGGCAGTCGCTTTGCAGTTGTGGGGCAGTTCGGCGATATCCGCGTCTGGGACGCTGAAACATACGAGTTGCTGCAGCGATTTGATGGCTTTGACTTACATCCCGAAGCATTTAGACGTTATGATGCTCAACAGATTAGCGAAGTAAAGTGCCCATAATGAGGGGATGCCAAGCTCCACAATAGAGAAAGGAGGCTCAAATGACAAGGCTATATTTGTTCTTTGCTGCTGTCTGGGTGATGTCGCTGTGTGGTATCACCTACGCTCAAGATCGAGGCTGGGCGTCATCGATTGCCTGGAGTCCCGATGGCGAAACGATTGCTATTGGTAGCTCTACCGGAGTCTGGTTCTTTGATACAGAGTTCAATGAATTGGGTTATGTTGAAGTTAAACACTCTGAAGTCAACTCGGTAAGGTCCCTGGATTGGAATGCTGCCGGTGATTTGCTTGCCGTTGCGTATCCAATGGAAGCCTACGAGAGCCCCATCCAAATCATTGATGTAAGTAAGCTGGAGATCATAAACGAAATTGACTCACCAGGGCTTTGGACTCCGGTACTTTGGCATCCCGAAGACAATCTTGTAATAGGCGGTTTGTATGTTGGCAAAACATATATTTGGGATGCAACTACTGGTAAAGAGCTTTTCTTTTTTGACGGTCGCGCAGCGAAACCTGACGCGGAATGGTACGAAACGTTGGGGTTCTGCTGGTTAACCGAAAACACTGTCGCCATTGTAAATTCACAGACGATCAATGTCGTGGACATTGTTGAAAACATGATAGTGCAGACATTCAACCGTTACTTTGGAGTTAAAGCGCCAGTCTGCAATCGTGATTACCAGATCTTATCAACAAGTGGACGGCTATTTGATCTTCAAACTGGCTCAGACACAAAATTATTCAACGGCTCTTATGTTACTGAGACTTATGGAGATTTGCATTATACACTGACTGTAGCATGGTCACCGGAATCTGATCGCATTTTAACGAGCGCAGAAGTATGTCGTATACGTGTATTTGATGGTCAAAACGGTGAATTAATAGCAGACTTGCGAGGTGGTATTTATCTTGAGCATATAGCTTTCTCGTTTTTCCCAGACTCGATAACATGGCACCCGGACGGAAGTCGGTTTGCGGTAGTCGGTCAATTTGGGGACATTCGCGTATGGGATGCCGAGACCTATGAATTGCTGCAACGATTTGACGGTTTTGAGTGGGGTTTTCACGCATACTTTGGCGTATTAGACCAATTAAGTGAAGAAGAAAGGAATGCAATAGATGTCAACAAGCTGGACAATTGTGATTGATTGGGATCGTGATGGAGATTTTAGCGGAGAACATGATGATATTACGCAACATGTTCTATATGCCGAGTGGTTTGTGGGGATGCAGCGTCCTTACCAACTCACAGCCGATGGTTCAACACTGGTGATGCGCTTATACAACCGGGATAAACGCTTCTCACCGGAAAACAGCGCCAGTCCGCTCAGGGATAAACTGGTACCATTGCGCCCGGTGCGGATTCAATCCAATGATGGGACAACGATCAGAACCCATTGGGCGGGATGGATTGCAGCTATTATTCCCACCGGTGGGCAATATGGAAATAGACAGGTTGATGTTGTTGCCCATGGCGCGATGCAATTTCTCAAAGCGACCGAGACCAAAATCGAGCTTCAGGAAGATCAGCGCAGCGACCAGATTATTGATGCGCTGATTAAGGAGGTCATCTTCCCGCCGGCGCTGAGCGCTGCCTGATGGTATCCCCACAAGATTTTCGGACAATTTGAAAGTATGAGACCAAACAGTCGCCCTTTTGAGGCAGGGATGTGATAGATATTAAATGAAACGGTTGTGTCGTGTGGACTGGCTGGTGACAGGGCAAATGCCACACGGTACATTCACAAATCTGCTCGATATTTGGCAAGGAGAGATTGTCCGAACATGAAGCCCTCGGATACATCCGATGGCGGTACACCAGGAAGACGCAGGAAACGACCGAAGCCACCTATTCCAGCGCCGCAGCTTCCAGCATTATCTCCAGTGATTTACATAGCTTTCGGAACGCAAGGGTCAGCAGCAAACTCAAAGAAAAAGAAGAAATCACAAGAAATTGGTTCAAGCGAGCCATCCCTCTCTGGTGTTCTGCAGGATATGGAATATCAGCCTGACATCAGCGCACTTGGGTTGGTTAATTTCGTACCGCTTCCCGACAGAGCTGTGCCGCTTGAGCAAGCAGCCAACAGACCGCTCAGCGAAGGTCAGAAACTGCATGTAGACCACCTTTTGAGCATTGAGGACGATACGATGGTGCGCAATATGTTAATCGGCATCAGACGGGACGGGATACCACCCCAAAAATACCTGAACGACTATCTGTCACGGTTCGCGGAGTGGGGCTGGGATGAGACATCGGATGAGCGCACGCTGGAGCTTCTTGACACTGTTAGGCAATCGGATTGGGATAAGTGGTTGGGGCAAGCGGATGCGCAGCCAATCGAAAGCGTGGCGCAAGACCTGGCGAACGATGCAAAACTTAGCCTTCTTCAAAGTGCGTACAATAATGGTTGGTTCGAAACTC
>DAOUKA010000487.1:0-2733 GCA_034421915.1 Anaerolineae bacterium | reverse complement strand
AAGGGCAAGCCCGTCGGCGTCCAGCTGGCGGAAAAGAACCCAGCCGCGCTGGCAAAATATGTGGTCGACAATATCGAGATGATGACGGGGCGGGCGCAGTTCCTCACCCCCTTTGACTGGCGAATTCGCTAGGAGGCCCTGAATGCGCGAAATTTTTACGATTGGCTATGGCGGCCGTACAGCCGACGAATTTGTCGCGCTGTTGAAGCGATACAAGATAGAGACTCTGGCAGATGTGCGCTCGTCGCCCTACTCACAGTATCATACGGATTTCGATAGACCCCATTTACGCAGACTGCTGGGACGTTCCGATATGCGTTATGTGTTTATGGGCGATTCATTGGGCGGCCGCCCTGCTGACCGCGATTGTTACAGCTACAGTCCCGCCAGAAAGAAAGCATTATTAGACCCCGCCAAATGCGAGACCAAAGACTTCTATATGGCTGGCATTGCCCGATTGGAGAACGGGTTGGCGCAGGGGCATCGAATTGCGCTCATGTGCAGTGAACTTGACCCGCAAAATTGTCATCGAAGCTACGTTATCGGCAAGACCCTCGAACAAAGGGGCATCCAAGTTGTTCATATTGATAAAGACGGGCAACGCAAGCCACAGGCAAAACTGCCCGATATGGTTTATCAAGAGTCCCTGCTTTGATGCCCAAACAAAATCGTATGGACAGGATATTCACCATTGGCGTCTATGGTTTTACTGAAGCTGCGTTCTTTGACGCGCTTAAAGACAACAAGATCGATCTCTTTATCGATATTCGGGCGCGGCGCGGGATGCGCGGCGCAGAATACAAATTCGCCAACAGCAGCTACCTGCAAGCGAAGCTGAAGGAAACAGGCATCGGGTACGCGCATCTCAAAGACCTCGCGCCCAGCCCTGAAATGCGAGCTTCGCAGCGCCAGGCGGACAAGCGGGAAAACATAAAAAAACGCGCCAGACCCGAATTAAGCAAGGCATTCATCAAGGCATATAAAAAGGATGTTCTCAAGACATATAAAAGAAAGCCCGAAAACAAGTTCTACGCCAGCAAAATGCTGGAACAGGCCAGGCAGCTTGCGCAATATCCGTCTGGCAGACCGCTTCGCCATATCGCGCTTTTTTGTGTGGAACAGCATCCGCAAGCCTGTCATCGCTCTCTCGTCGCCGAAGTATTGAGCAAACAGTTAGGGGTAAAAATCGAAAATATCAAGCCATAAAGGAGAGCAATTATGGTACAAGTTTTAATTGTTGCTAAAACGAAAATGGGAAATGGGGTCTGTCTAGGCGGGTTAGTCTTAAATACTCGTCGAAGCGTTCGTTTATTGCCTTTCTTGCCTGATAGATATAGTCACCCTATAGACACACCATTCAATTTAGGAGACATTTGGGACTTAAGACTGGCAGAAGTATCGAAAAAATACGCGCCACACACTGAAGATATAATCATCAGGGAACAGTATAAGCATATCCGAACAATGCCTATGCCTGAATTAAAAGATTTTCTTACGAAACAGGCAGATCCGCTCTTTGTTCACCCGAAAGCGCTTTTCGATAGGCTCATTGGATTCACGGGAAAGAGAAGGGGCTTTGTTTCCCCAGCTGGCGGTCTCCCGCCTTACAGCACGGGTTTTTGGCGGTTTGAGAAGGCGCTATACAAGTATCAAGTGGATGGGGAAACGCGATATATCTATCTTGATGACGCGGACTGGGAGATATTGGATGTTGCATACGTAGGATTCCAAGAGCCGCTGAAAACCATTCCGCCTGGGACCTTATTGCGTTTTTCCTTAACCCGCGGGTTTCGTAAAGACCAGCAGAAACGCTGCTACTTGCAACTCTCTGGCTGGTTTCTGTAATAAAAGTCTTCATTTGAAATGCACTCTTTTTTGACTATGCTTGTATCATTCCATCATCATATAGCACACAAAAAGGATAACATCGATGTCAACTGTACCCGCCCGCAAAGACGTCCCCATCGAATCGACCTGGGATCACAAATCGGTCTTCCCCTCTTTTGATGCCTGGCGCGGGGCATATCAGGCAGCCGCCGCCGCAATCAAGGACATTGCAAATTACAAAGGCACATTATCCGAAAGCCCCGCTCGACTGGCGGAGTGGTTTGAGTTCGCCTCGTCGATGGGGCGGCGCGTCTGGAAAGTGTATATGTACCCGGCGCTGTGGCAGGCCTGCGATGGCAACAACGAGACTGTCAAGGGCATGGTCGGGCAGGCGCAGGGCCTGGCAGGACAATTCATGGCCGCCACCGCCTTTGCCGACCCCGAACTGCTGGCGATGAACCGCGATACCCTCTTGCGCTGGGTCAGCCAAGAGACGGCGCTCCAGCGCTATCATCAATATGTCAGCAACCTGCTGCGCACCGAAAAGCATGTGCTTTCGGCCGAGGTCGAAGCTGTGCTGGGAATGCTGTCCGAGCCACTGGCGCGGTTCGAGAGCATCCGCAGCGCCCTGACCAATATGGATATGAGCTTCGCACCCGCCCATAACCGCGCCGGCGAGAGCCTGCCCATTGTGCAGAGCACCCGCGACAAACTGCTGGCCGACAGCGACCGCGAAGTCCGCCAGACAGCCTGGAACAATTATGCCGACCGCTTCCTCGAATTCAACAACACGCTGGCGGCCGCCTATCTCGCATCGGTCAAGCACAGCGTCGTGACGGCCCGCCTGCGCGGTTATGACACCGTGCTGCATGCCAAACTTTCGCCCAACAACATCCCCGTAGAGGT
>DAOUKA010000486.1:0-6730 GCA_034421915.1 Anaerolineae bacterium | reverse complement strand
TGACGGGATGCCTGGCGATGGAGGAGTTTTATGATGCTGTGCAATGGCGCATCATCTTTCTGGTTGCTGGCATGCTGCCCTTGAGCCTTGCCATTACGGAATCGGGGCTGGCGGCTCGGCTGGGTGCGCTGATGGTGAGCCTGCTGCCCGATTCGAGTCCCTTGCTGCTGGCTGCCAGCATGGTGATCGTGACCATGCTGGTGGTACAGATTATCGGCGGGCAAGTGACGGCTTTGCTGGTGGGGCCCATTGCGATTGATGTGGCGCTGCAAATGAGCATTGACCCGCGGGCGATGTCGGTAGCTGTGGCGATGGCTTGTTCGATGGCTTTCCTGACTCCCATCGCCCATCCGGTGAATATCCTGATGATGGGCCCTGGCAGCTATAAATTCAGCGACTTTTCAAAGGTCGGGATTGGGATGACTGTTGTAACGCTGGTGACGATGATGATGGGCTTGGCGATAATCTGGGGGGTATAAACCCTTCATTTTGACAAATCCTCCAATCGCTTCAGCCACGCATCAAATAGAAGACATTCTTTCCGCATTTTTTCTAAACCGATTTCAAGCGCAGCTAATGTTCCCATGATTGGTTTTTCGTATCCATCATTCGTTGGGAACAAGTCTTTGATTCGTTTACTGGGGGCTGTAAGCCGATGATCGTTAATATGTTCCGGTGTCTCAAATTGTGCGCGAATACTTGTCAGTTTATCTTGAAGTTCGGGCTTGTTGATGCCTATTGCAAAGTTGGCGGGGTCGCTGAACAACAGACCTTCAAACTCATACATCTGAACATAGGGTATGAACCTACGTATCGGAGCTTCGCCAATTTCATCTTCTAGCTTGCTTACTAACTCGCCACATATTATCTCGGCTTTGTCGCGGGGTGTTCGTTTCGCCATTGCGGCTCGCTTGCCCGGAAACTGCGACGGAAGACCATAAAAATCGAACAAAGTTGTACAGTAGAGGTGATGACTGCCTGACAAAAGTGGTTTCAAGCTCATGAGTAATCGAGCAAACCGGACGTTACCACCCTTTTGCTTTGCTTTCCCTATCAATATAGGTTTGAGAAATATGTTGCGGTAGGAGAAATAGGAAATAAGAAGTTCGTTTACAAAGGTAGCTTCCGTCTGTCCTTCACAGATCACATATACCAGAGTCATGCAGGCAGTCTCCCGCCCAAGACATTCTTTTCCCACAACTCACCTATCGAGTAGTCTTCCAACCACATTTCAAACTCGCTCTCGTCGAGGCGATTAAAAACTGACACACCTCCCCTGCGCTCGACGACAATCAAATCATCAATCGAAAATTCATTCAGCAAAGGAACAGATTGCGTCGAGACGATAATTTGCATCCTGGCCGAGGCCGAAGCCGAACGCATCAACGCGCCAAGCAGCGTAATAGCATAGGGGTGCAAGCCGAGTTCAGGTTCATCAATAATTATGGTGGATGGAGGATCAGGTTGTGATAATGCGGTGACCAAGCAAATGAAACGGATTGATCCATCCGACAGTTGGCTGGGCAAGAATGGATAATCGCTATCGTTTTGTCGCCACATAAGTTGAATCTGATATTCATCGGGTCGAACTTCCTCTGGAATCAGCACAAAATCACCAAAGAAGGGAACAGCGAGTTGGACAATCTTGCGAATTTGGCTGTAAGTTGTGGGATAACGCTGCTCAAGTCTGTAAAGATATGCCGCCAGGTTGGAGGCATCGCTTCGCAGATACTCATTATCCTGCAACCCGCCTTGGCGCTTTACGCCGGCGGTATCGCTGGTGTCGTGAAAATGGAAAATTTTCCAGTTCGAAATCGAAGCATAGCAATAATTAGCCATGCGCCATTCATTTGGTACGATTTCCGATTTTAACTGCGCTTCGCTGTTTCCCCAACCACCTATTGGAAGGCCCTGAGCATATCTATCTTCGTAAAAGAGCCGCTCATCTGTGAAAATAAAGCGGTCTGTAACAGTTGGTTCCAAAGTGAATGCGTAAGCGTTGTTGCCAAACTTAATGTGCGAAAAGAGTTTTGATGTCTCCTTGACACCATAAGTTAGTAGGCGATTTGCACCACCTTGCTTCCCTACCCACACTTGCAGACGACCTTCAACCATCTCCCGCAGCATGTGAAAGTAGGAGATAAAATTGCTTTTGCCAGCGCCGTTGGGACCGATAAGGATATTCAATTGACCTAATTCCAGTTCTTCCAGTCTTTGAATTGACTTAAAACCTTCAATAGTGAGATACTTTATCGGATTTGTGGCAACCATGAGGTTCACCTTGGGTGCTTTCTAAATAATTATGCCATGTATTTTTGAAATCGGATTTTACCATAAAATTTATCATCAGCAGAATCCTGCGTGTTACGCAATCCGAACAGGGCATTCACTCTATGTGATGATGTCAGATTGACAGGGGCACTTCCATATTGTATCAATGAGCCGCAGATACTTTTGGGATAGCGCAATGGATGATGCCTTTCATAGCGCTTGAACCTATAAAACCAAGGGAACAGACAATGCAAGTCGCGCGACTTTATGGACCCAAAGACATCCGCATTCAATCGGAGGACAGCCCGCCAGCGCCGCAAGCTGGTGAGGTATTGCTCAACATCAAAGCGGTGGGCTTGTGCGGGAGCGACCTGCATATGTATGAGACCGGACGCATCGGCTATACTCGCGCCAGCAGGCCCTTTATCCTTGGACACGAATTTATGGGCGAGGTCGCCGCTTTGGGTGCGGATGCGCGGGATGGTTTGCATCAGCCCTTGCAGTTGGGACAGAGGGTCGCGGTTGAACCGGCAGTACCCTGCTGGCGCTGTGAGTTGTGCGAGAACGGTCATCCCAACCTGTGTCCCCATCATATCTTCTACGGCTTGTTCCCGGACGATGGCGCCCTGCGCGAGCAGATGATTGTCAGCGACCGCAACTGCTTCCCGATGCCGGATTCGCTGAATGATGATGTGGGGCCCCTGCTAGAGACTCTGGGCATTGCGATTCATGCGATTGACTTCAGCAAGATACGGGTCGCCAGTCGGGTAGCGGTGATTGGCGCTGGGCCGGTCGGGCTGTTGATTGCGCGGCTGGCGGTGTTGGCGGGCGCATCACAGGTATTTTCCTTTGACAAGCTCGACTGGCGAGTACGAAAAGCCCGTGAATGGGGCGCGACCCATGCCTGCAATGTCGAGCGGTATGACGCGGTGCAGGCAGTGATGGATGCCACCGATGGGCGCGGCGTTGATGTAGCGATTGAAGCCGCCTGGGCGGATCATTCGATACAGCAGGCGGCGGATATGCTGTGCAACGGCGGGCGGCTGGTCTTGGTCGGCATCCCGCCAGATGACCAACTGCGATTGAAGCATTCGGTGACGCGGCGCAAGGGCTTGACGATTATTATGTCGCGGCGGATGAAACATACCTATCCCCGCGCGATTGACCTGGCGACATCGGGCAAGGTCAAGCTGGAAGAGTTGGTATCGCACCGCTATGACCTGGCGCAAACAGCGGCAGCCTATGCCAGCAACGCCGCCTATGAAGCTGGCATCCACAAGGTCATCCTGCAGATAGGAAAGAATCAGGACGCCCCATTGTCCTAATCATTTGTGCCTTTCCATTCGCAAATTCGGGCAAGGTCATTTATGATTAGCACATGAGCTTGTAAGGGAGGTGCAAGATGCACATTGAAGGCAGTTATGAATTTAGTTCCGAGCGCGAGTTGGTCTGGGATGTCTTGATGGACATCGAGGTGCTTGGCAGCATTATTCCGGGGTCAAAGGGGTTGGAGCAAATCGCTGCGAATACATATCAGAGCAGACTGGCGGTGAAAGTCGGGCCGGTCAGCGGGAAGTTCGAATCCACCTTTGAACTGGCCGAGGTCAAGCCACCGGAGAGCTACAAACTCATCGTGGCTGGCAAGGGACCAGCGGGTCATGTCACCGGCGAAGGGGTGGTTCGCCTGGAGCAGGAGCAGGGAAAAACAGTGATGTATTATGCTGGTGATGCCAAAATCGGCGGGAAAATCGCGGCGGTTGGGCAGCGCCTGCTGGATATTGCCGCCAAACAGATTACCAAGCAATCCCTCAAAAAGCTCGCTAAACAGGTTGAAAACCGCCTTGTCGATGAGACTTTGTAAATGGATGCGGTCAGCGTGAGCCGCGGGATGATAGGCTTATGAATCATCTGTTTTTTGAGGCGCTTCGGCAAATCTACCCCAGTGAGCGTTTATTGACGCGCGATGTCGAATTGCTGCCCTACGAATCCGATGCTCTGACAGCTTTTCAGACCAAACCAGGGGCGGTTGTTCTGCCTCTGAACGGGGATGAAATCATCGCAACGGTGAGGCTATGTTATGAGATGGGCATTCCCTTCGTGGCACGGGGCAGCGGCACCAGCCTGTCGGGCGGGTCGCTGCCGATAGCGGATGGGCTGGTCATCGCTTTGAATCGGATGAATCGCATTAAGCGGATTGACCCGCAGCAAGGCATTGCGGTTGTCGAGCCAGGGGTAGTGAACCTGCATATCACGCAGGCGGTGCAGCAATATGGACTGTATTATGCGCCCGACCCATCCAGCCAGTCGATTTGCACCATTGGCGGGAATATCGCATTTAATAGTGGCGGCGCTCATTGCCTAAAATATGGCATGACCAGCAATCATGTCCTCGGTATGAAGGTGGTGCTGGCAGATGGCATGGTAACGCAGTTTGGGAGTGACAGCCTGGAGGGAGTCGGCATTGGGCCTGACCTGGTTGGGTTGTTCGTTGGCTCGGAAGGTTTGTTCGGCATTGCGCTGGAAATCACTTTGCGGCTGATGCCGCTGCCGGAGTTGTATCGCACGGTGATGGCAGCCTATGATGATTTGGGACAGGCGGGAGATGCCGTTTCGATGGTGGTTGCCGCTGGTTTACTGCCGGGTGCGATGGAAATCATGGATCGGCTGGCAATCAAAGCGGCGGAAGCAGCCGTTGCCGCCGGCTATCCAGCGGATGCCGAGGCGCTCCTGATTGTCGAACTCGAAGGTGAGGCACTGCAAGTTGAAGCCGAGTTTGATGCCTTGCAGCAGGTTATCCAGGCTTCGGGTGCTTTTGAAATCCGCGTTGCTGATACCGCTGAAGAACGTCAGCGCATCTGGAAGGGGCGTAAAAGTGCTTTTTCGGCAGTGGGGCGATTAAGCCCGGATTATGTGGTGCAAGATGGTGTTGTTCCCCGCAGCCGCCTGGGTGAAGCCCTGCTCCAGATTAGTGCGCTCAAAGAAAAGTATCAGCTGGAGGTGGCGAACGTGTTCCATGCTGGGGATGGCAATCTGCACCCGCTGATTTTGTATGACGGGCGCGAAGCGGGCGCGCTGGAAAAAGCCGAGGCTCTAGCTGGCGAAATCCTGGCGCTTTGTGTCTCTCTGGGTGGGTCCATTACCGGCGAACATGGTGTGGGCATGGAAAAACGCGATTATATGCCGGCGATGTTCAGCGAGCAGGAATTGGATATAATGCAGGCTTTGCGCCGCGCGATTGACCCTAAAGAAATTGCCAACCGCGGCAAGATGTTCCCTGATGGAGAAGCGCCAACCTTGCACAGGCAGGGGATGCACCCCCTGGAAAAACAGGGAGTTATTTCACGCGAATGAGCCACAGCGTTTTGGAATCCACCGAGGATATTCAGGCATTTGTCCGCGCCCATCCACGCATCCATGTCATGGGCAAGGGCAGCAAAACCGCGCTTCACGGGCTCGCTAGGGATAGCGCGGTGGCGGGTTTGACGAAGCTGAAGGGCATTACCGAATATCGCCCCGAAGAATACACGCTGACCGTCCGCGCTGGCACACCCGTTCACAAGATACAGGCGGAACTGCATAAGCATGGGCAATACCTGCCATTTGACCCTCTTTATCCCGCTTATGCCACGATTGGCGGGACCGTTGCCAGCAATTTATCTGGCTCGCGGCGCTTTCGTTATGGCGGCTTGCGCGATTTTATTCTGGGCGCGGATGTGGTGGATGGATTGGGACGCGCCTTTGGGGTCGGCGGCAAGGTGGTCAAGAATGCAGCTGGTTTTGATTTGAGCAAGTTTTTAGTTGGAAGCCTGGGACGATACGCGATTATGACCGAGATAACCTTCAAGGTCTTCCCGGATGTGCCGACATTCAGGGGGCTGCGACTGCAATATCGCTCGCTGCGAGACTTGCTGTCCGCCTTGTACTTTATCAATCAGAGTGTTTATGAGTTGGATGCGCTGGATTTTGAGCCGCAAGCGGGAAGTTGGTCGCTGCTGGCACGGCTGGCGGGTTTTGATGCGACCTTGCCGCGGCGGCTTGAGCGTTTCGTCGCGGGTATGAAGACCAACACCGCCTTGATGGACTCGGTTGAGCTTGGCACGGATATGGCGATTTGGAATGCTCTGAATGCGTTGTCGCTGGGAGCAGAGGCGGCTTATCTGGTTAAAGTGGTGCTGTCGCCCAAACAAATTCCCGCCTTTGATGCCAAGATTCAGGATGCCCAGCGGCGTTACAGCGCTGGCGGCAATGTGGCTTGGGTGGCCATCGATGATATCGACCGACTTGATGCTGTGCTAAGACAGTATGCGCTTAGCGGTTTGTGCATTCGCGGCGCGGTGGATTCGCCGCTGATTGGCAAAACGATTGAGAATGTGCTGGCGGCGCGTGTCAAACAGGTGCTTGACCCCGAAAACAAGTTTGTGTAAGGCAAAACCCATGCGACATCAGATTCAGAGTGATG
>DAOUKA010000485.1:0-14638 GCA_034421915.1 Anaerolineae bacterium | reverse complement strand
AAGGCGATTTTGCGCTCTGCTGTCAGTTCAGGTTTCAGCCCGCGATAGCTGTAAGCGGCGACTGCCACGCTCTCATGCGACAGGATGAGGTCTTTGCTCAACGACAGAATCAGGGTCAGCGCCAGTTCCGCCACGCAGTTGGGCCCCTTGCGCGGCACACAGGCAAAGGTCAGCTTGCGCCCGCGCACTGCCGCCACATCAACATTGTGATAACTGCGCCCCAGCTTCAATACCGCCCGCAGATTGTCCATGTTTCCGAGCAGTTCTTCATCGACAGCAGCCATCTGTGCAATCAGCCCATCCATGTCACTGACGGCAGGCTGGCTCGCCGCATCTGAATCGCGCAGGCAAAGCAAATCCAAATCCGCAAATTCAGCCGCAAGTTCCGCAGCGCTGACGGCATACTCCGAATCCGCAACTAGAACCTTCCACTTTTTCTTTCCGCTTGGCTCAGCCATCATTTTCCGTCCTATCTGTTTTCATTGGCTTGCGGCTGGATGGCGGGCTGACTGTTCCAGCTGTCGGCAATTTCATTGGCGATAAAGCCGATATGAGCATGAAGCAGCCGAACCGCTTCCCCAAGGTCTTCATTCTCAATCACCTGCACAATCTCCCGATGATTGCGGGCAATTTGCAGCAGATTCCCCTGTTTCTGATTGCTCAGGGACATGACTTGCTGCACTCGCTGCGCCACACTGTTCCACAAGACCTCCAGCAGTTGGTTGCCACTGTATTTAATCAGGATATCGTGGAATTGGCGGTCACTGCGGTTGATGTCCATCAGACTGTCATGATCGGCAGCCTGCTCCATCTCATCGCAGATTTCATACAACTCGCTCACAGCAGCTTCAATCTGCCCGCTCGCCACGATTTGCCGAATGGCATAGGTCTCCAGTAGGCTGCGAACGCTGAACAGGTCTTCGACATCTTTTTTGGACAGCCGCTTAACGCGCGAGACATGATAGGCGACTGTCTCGACCAAACCCTCGACGCTAAGCGCATAAATCGCATCACGCAGGGTCGCCTGGCTGACGCCAATTTGGCTGGCAAGCTCGGTGCCAACCAGCGCCTGTCCAGGCATGAGTTCCCCATTCACAATCGCAGTCCGCAGGACATGGGTAACACGCTCCCGAAGTGACTTGGCTTGTATGGGTTCCATCGCGCCGCCTTCAACCTTGCTGTTCACTCATACTAACGAATGGTTGGTTTCGCCATATATCAGAACAGCCCAGATTATAGGATTTACAGCAAACACTGTCAAGCCATCGGCATCACTGCCCAAAGCAACTGCACCAATTTTGACATGATTGCGCAATTCGGCAAACGTTTGTATTTTTGTTGATAATATGTTACACTGTTTTTAATTCAAGATTGTCGACAATATCGACTTTCAGTTCGTTTTGACCATGCCATATTGGCGATAATCGTCATCATTTGGGGAAGAAGGCGACTATGGCATTAGCAACAAATGCAGACCAACTCGTGGAAATGGCTGTCGTTGGTTATGTGAGTCAGCCGACAATTCGCGGTTATATCCCTCATGCCTCGGGCGAGGCAGCCATCCTGCCTGGCATGTCAGGGATGGTCTACAATGCGCGGGTTGGGGATGCGGCTTTTGGCTGGGCAGCCGACCACCTGGAACCTGGCGCCTCTATCGCTCATCCTGATTTGGATGCCGATTATGCCATGCACTACCTGACCTGCATCGGCAATCGTGCTTTTGTGATGAGCGGCCTGGCAAAAGGCGCCGAAGGCATCGTCACCGGCGAACACGCTCGCCTGCTGGTTGACTTTCCGCCCGATGCCGCCGAAGTCATCGGCGTCGGTGATGCCATTCAAATCCGAACGCAGGGACAAGGCTTGCAGCTTGTCGATTATCCACACATTTTCTTGAAAAAATGCAGCCCGCGTTTAATCGACAGCATCCCCATTGAGCCAGTTGACGGCAGAAGCATCCGTGTCCCGGTAACCATGGAACTGCCGATACGCATCATGGGGTCGGGCGCCGAGCTTAACCCCGACTTTGTAGACCAGGACCTGATGTCGGGCGACCGCCAGCTGATGGCAGAACTCGGCATTGACCAGATGCGCCTCGGGGACTTGGTGGTGATTAATCATGCCGACCATCGTTATGGGCGTGGATACAAACCAGGTGCCGTAACCATCGGATTGTGCATTCACGGCGATTCGATTATGACCGGCCACGGACCTGGTATTTTGACTTTAATGACCTGTGATTCCCTTTGCATTGAGTGGGTCATTGACCCTTCTGCCAATATCGCAAATTATCTAAACATCAGGAAAGTATTATGAGCGCGAAAACCAATGCCCGGCATGTTGTCAGTGTATCCGTTCAGGGAGTCATTACCCCGCCCAGAATGCCGCCCCTGCCTGCCATGCCCTACTCGCTTGCCGCCGATGGAACGCCCTTCCTGATGCCCGCTTATGGCAGCATTGTCTACAATGTATCTGTCGGGGATTCTGCTTATGGCTGGATGGCGGATTGTGTTCATCCCAGCGTCAGCGTCAAAATGGACGAGGCAACTGGCAATCGTGGACTCAATGTCTTGTCTTGCGTTGGCAACGACGCCATGGTGATGACCGGCAATGCCCAACGGGCTCGCGGGGTTGTCACTGGCAAAACCGGCCGCTTCTCAGAACATGTCATTATTCACTTTGAACCAGAAATCCGTGAACAGTTGGCGATTGGCGACAAAATCGTCATCCGCGCCAAAGGAGTCGGGCTTAAATTCGACGACCACCCTGATATTATGCTCAAGGGCTGTTCGCCAGAACTGGTGGAAGCATTGGAAGTCACCACCAATTCGGACGGCAAACTTTCGGTGCCGGTAGTTGCCAAAGTGCCGCCGCATTTATTGGGCGCTGGCGCTGGCTTAACCAGCGAAGGCGGCTCCATACATATCCAGACTGCCGACCGCGATGCCCTTGCCGAAGCCGGTTTGGATAATCTGCGTCTGGGTGATGTAGTTGCGCTTAATGATTATGACAGCAGTTGGAATCATGGTTATCTAAGGGACGCGGTGGGCATCGGTGTGATTGCCCAAGGGGATAGTCCGCGTGCGGGTTATGGACCTGGCATTACGCTGATTATGACCTCTGCTGGCGGTCATATCGAGCCGATGGTCACGCCCGGCGTCAATCTGAAAGACTTGATTTTAGGGGCTTAGCGCCGTCCGCCGCTCAATTATCTCAACTATTGTCTATGCTTGTCGAGGCAGTGTTATGACCTATATTAAACACATGGCTTTTGCGGTTAAGGATGTCGATGAAACACTTCAGCGCTATCAGCGCTTATTAGGGATCGGCTTGGATGCCAGGGTTGTGGTTGCCGAAAAGGCGCGGATTAAGGTAGCTGTTTTCAATGTGGGGGATGTCGAATATCAGTTGAATCAGTCCTTGGATGCCGATGGGCGTTTCAGCAAATGGATTGCCGAACGCGGCACCGAAGGTCTTCATCATATCTGTTATGCCGTTGAGAATATCGACAACGCGCTGGAAAAGGCGCAGCAGGAAGGCGCAACATTAAAGGCGTGCAGTTCCTGCAAGGTGGCTGGCAGCCATCCCCACCCCGAAGGCTTTGTCGCTTTCCTGGAGCAGGAAACTGGCGGGATTGAACTGGAGTTGATGCAAGTTTATACCCCGGCAGAGCTTGAGACATACAAGGCGATCAAAGGAATTTGAGCGATGGGCATTACTCTTGTGCGCGTACCGGTAGATTTGCTTGAAGACTTTGTGCAGCGTGCCTTTATTGCCATGGGACTTTCGCAGAGGGAAGCGGCTTGCTGTACCGAGGGGCTGATGCAAAGCGAGTTGCGCTGCCTGCCCGGGCAGGGACAGGGCGTCAGCAGGCTGACCGGTTATTATGACCGCATCACCAAAGGGCTTTACCAACCCGGCACGCAAATCGAGATTCTCAAAGAGTCGCCAGCTTTGGCGCTGATTGATGCTCACATGGCGATGGGTTCGGTTGTCGGGCAAGCAGCCATGCAAATCGCTATTGACAAGGCAAAGACCTGTGGCGTCGGCATGAGCATCGTCAGCAACAGCACCCATTTTGGCTCGGCGGCATTTCATGCGCGGCTGGCGCTGGAATCGGACTGTATCGGCATAGCGATGACCAACGCTAGCGCAGAAATGGCGCCTTGGGGAGGATACTCGCCCCGTGTCGGGACGAATCCCTGGGGCTTGGCAGCGCCTACAGATGGGGATTTCCCGGTGGTGCTGGATATTGCCTTGACCACGGCTGGCAAAGGCATGATGCGTTGGTATGAACGCGAGGGCAGGGAGATGCCACTGGATTGGGCATTGACGCCAAACGGACATGAAACCGATGAGCCGACGGCAGCCATGGCTGGTGCTCTGTTAGGCATTGGTCAATACAAGGGCTACGGCTTATCCATGTTCACCGACATTCTAACAGGGGTGATTAGCGGTGGCGGTTTTGGGCTGGCGCCCTATCAAGACCGTTCCAGCGCCAAACTGGATGTCTCGCACAGCTTTATCGCCATTGATATTGACTGGTTCATGCCAGTTGATGAGTTCAAGACGCGAATGGATGCCTTCATCGCCGAAATTAAAACCAGCCAAGTACGTCCCGGCTTTGACGAGATACTTGTGCCGGGCGAGATTGACTATCGGCGCGAACAGGCATATAGGCGTGAGGGTGCGCAGTTGGATGTTGAGGTATTTGAGCGGCTGCGGCAGCTGGCGCAAACTTTGGCTATTGATTTTCCATTTGAGCGCAGGCAGAGGGGACCTGAATGAACACAGCCAAAACACTGAGCAGACCCCTGGCGCGGCGGGTCGCCGGCTTGGATGAGCTTCTGCCCGTACCTGCCTCCGAGCCGAATATACCGCAGAATGTGATTCAAGCGGCGGTTGATGCGCTGGCACGCGGCGAAACACATTATACCGACCGTCCGGGAATACCCGAATTTCGCCAATGGGTTGCCGATTATCTTGGCAAAAGTTATGGCATTCATATCGCCCCCAGTCAGGTCACCATCACCTGCGGCTCGACCGAAGCCCGCTATGTCACCATGACCCTTTTGGCACAGCCGCAGACTCAAGTATTGTGCCTGGGCGACGCTGCGCAAATTCGGGGAGCGCTGCACCTTGTCGGCGCAGAGCCGGTACATTCGCTGGAGGAGGCCAAGCGGCTGACTGTGCTTTATCTGCGTCCGGATGATGAGCGCGAGATCCTTGACGCGCTGTTCAAGCAGGCAGAAAGGGAGGACTGGTGGCTGGTGTGGGATATGAGTCTGGCGGCAGCCCGACCCAATATCCACCCGGCGCAAAACGAAAAGCTGGCGGCTCGGGTGGTAACAATTGATTCACTGTCCCGCCGTATGGCTGGATGGCGTCTGGGCTGGATGGCAGGCTCCGAGGCGGCGCTGCGACTGCGTGCCCGCAAACAAGCCATCACCATTTGCACAACCAGCGTCTCCCAATGGGCTGGGCTGGAATTTGTGAGATCAGGTGAAGCATGGTAACGTGGAATCCAAACATACCGAAGGCCGTTCGAGAGGCAGCTGCCGACGGCACGCAGCTGCGCTATCGGCTGATGGAGATGGCGGCGCAGATGGATGACATCATCAGCTTGGGCCGCGGCGACCCAGACCTGCCCACCCCACCGCATATTGTGGCGGCCGCCAACGAAGCCATGTGCGAACAGCGAATCGGGCTCAGTCCGATTAAGGGCCTGCCGCAGCTTCGCAGCGCGATTGCCGACCATCTCCGAAGGGAAAAAGGCTTGTCAGTTGGACGCGACAATGTGATGGTAACCACTGGCGGACAAGAGGGCGTTTTTCTGGCGGTACAGGCAGTCATTGATTCCGGTGATGACATTTTGGTGCCAGACCCGCGTTACAGTTCTTATGATGATGCGATTCATTGTGCCGGTGGCAAGATGGTTATGGTGGCGACAAACCGTGAAGAGGCTTTTAATCTGGAAGCCGAAGCCGTCGTCGCCGCGATTACACCGGCGACCAAAGCACTGCTGATTGTCACGCCCGGCAATCCGACCGCCGGCATCGTCACAGAAGACCGTCTGCGACGTATTGCTGAGGTTGCGATGCAGCACAATTTGATTGTCATTGTGGATGAGATTTATGGCAAAATCGTCTACGAACCCTGGAAGCATTTCAGCATCGCTTCGATACCAGGCATGGCAGAACGCACCATCACTCTGGATGCTTTCTCAAAAGCCTATGCCATGACTGGCTGGCGCTGTGGTTATGTGGCAGCGCCGGAAAATGTCATTGATGCCATGGCACGCATCAAGCAGGTGACCACTGGGCCTGTGGCGACCGTATCCCAATGGGCGGGCTTGGCTGCCATCACCGGACCTCAGGATTGCGTTAGCGAATACAGGCAAATCTATACTGAACGCCGAGAGGTTTTGCTGGAGGGACTTGACAGGATGGGCTTTGCTTATGGCGAGCCGCGCGGCGGCTTATTCGTCTGGGCAGACAGTTCCTCAACTGGCATTCATGCGACTGAACTCTCGTATCTGCTCTTGAAAGAAGCGGGAGTCTTGATTTTCCCTGGGACTGCCTTTGGCGAAAAGTGGCGTGAGTATGTTCGGATTACCCTGTTAGAGCCGATTGAGGTAATAAAGGAGGCGGTTGAGCGGATGATGCCAGTGGTTACACGCTATCGTCTGTGATGCTGGCTTAAAGTATCGCTTGGGCGCAGTAAATGCGTATGAGGGGCAGAAAGGAGAAACCTATTGACAGAAAACAGCAATCCAAAATTTCGTAAGCAACTATGATGTTAGGAGCGTAAAGTGAAATCTAAGCATTCGATAAAAATTTTGTTCATCTTTGTTTTGGTCCTCGGAATGCTGCCGCTGGCTGTGAATGCCCAGATGATGCCAGCACCCGATGATGACACCCTTGTCATCGCCATCAACGGCGAACCCGGCTCGATGGATCCAGCGCAGGTTGGCGGCGCGACCGGTGGAAGCAATTTCCGCATTATGATGCACACCTTCGCCTCACTCTACGAACTGGGTCAGGCGGATGGCGCCATCGATCCTTATCTCGCGCACAGCTTTACTGTTTCCGAGGATGGCACGGAATGGACCTTCCACCTCAACGAAGGCTTGACCTGCCACGATGGCGAGCCATTGACAGCGGAAGATGCCGCCTACAGCTTTAATCGCATGGCGGATCCCGCCAACGGCTTCACCGGCAACTCGGCTGGCTTCGTTGTCGCCTCGACTGGCTTTGTTGAAGCCCGCGCTGATAGCGAGCTGGACGTCACCATCGTCGCCAAGAAGCCGCAGAACCGCGCCATGCGCCTCGGCTTGTTTGCCGAAGTCCTGGTCCACTGCAAGGATTCCTACGAAGCGATGACCCCGGAAGAAGCATCCCGCAACGTGGTCGGCAGCGGTCCCTACTCCCTGAGCGAATGGGTACCGGGCGAGTACATCAGCATGCACAAGGTCGAAGGCTTTGGGCTGCGCGATGCCGGCTTCGACGAGCTTGTCTGGCGCTTCATCCCCGAGCCGTCGACGGCGGTGGCGGAAGTCATCACCGGCAATGTCGATATCTACAAGGAATTCCCGCCGACCCAAGCCGACGCCATCAACAACTCCGGCCTCGCCGAAGGGCGTTTCTTCGAGGGGACGACCCGCATTTACATCGGTTTCAACCTGAACCCCGACGCTCCATTCCGCGTGGAGACGCCAAGCCTGGGCGCCGACGCCATCATGGAGACCGATGTCCGCGTCGCCCTGCAATACGCCATTGACGTTCACGCCATCTGCGAGCAGCTGCTGCTCACCACCTGCGAACGCGCCACCAGCTTGGTCAACTCGCCCAATAATCACCCGACCTTGGAGCCTTATCCCTATGACCCGGCAAAGGCGGAGGAACTGCTGGACGCGGCCGGCTATCCGCGCGGCGACGATGGCGTGCGCTTCTCGCTCGAGATGAAGTCGCGGCGACTTACTGGCGCGATGAGCCCCGAAGTCGTCTTGGCGACGGCGCAGTATCTGACCGATATTGGCGTGCAAACCGAAGCCATCTTCCAGGAATCGGGCGATTGGGTCGCAGAGCTGATCACCCATGACCTTGGTCCCATCTACTTTGGCCGAACCGGTGGCAGCAAGTGGAGCGCTCAGTACGATATGGCGGATATCCCGGGCCATGAAGCAGGATGCGGCGAGGCTGAGACCAACTACACCCATTGGGAAAATGATGTCTGGTGCGATGGCTGGGATGCCTTGCCGGCCCTCACCGCCGATCCCGAAGCCGAGCGAGCGCTGGAAATCGCCATGCTGGAAGAGTTCTATCGCGACCCGCCCTGGCTGATGCTCTTCGCCGGACCACGCACCGAGGCGGTCAGCAACCGCATCGAATACCAGTCGCGTGCGGATTACTTCATCACTGCCTATGCCGCCAGGCTGAAGGAATAACGCCACACTGTTGAATCGGGGGCGGGACCTGGCTTGCCTGCCCCCCGATTCACAGGAGTTAGTTCATGCACAAATACATCATTCGCCGTCTCCTGCTAACTGTCATGGTGGTGTTCGGCGTCACGCTCGCAACCTTTATTTCCATCCACCTGGCAGGTGATCCCACGCTCTTTTACATCAGCGAACGCGCCAGCAAGGAAGAACGGTTGGAAGCACGCAAGCGCCTCGGCTTCGACCGCCCCCTGCATGTACAATACCTGAGCTTCCTGGAGGGACTGATGCGGGGCGATACCGGCAATTCGCTTCAGCATCGCGTTCCCGCCTTTGGTGTCATCATGGAGCGCATGCCCGCCACGCTGGAGCTAACCATCGGCAGCTTTATCCTGTCGACGGTGGTGGCTTTCCCTATTGGCGTCCTTGCCGCGACTCGTCGCGGCACGATGACCGATGGCACCTTGATGCTGGGCGCGATGCTCGGGCAATCGATTCCGAACTTTTGGCTGGGGCTGATGCTCATGTTATTTTTTGGCGTCACCCTAAGATGGATGCCAATTTCCGGCCATGTTCCTTTTTTGAAACCGATTCTGGAAGGGGATATTGAGCAGGCGATCCATAATTTTCCGAACGCGCTACGGTATCTGATTATGCCCGTGGTCGCAGTATCGGTCTATTCCATCTCCCGCAATTCCCGCCTGATTCGCTCCGCCGTTCTTGAGGTATTGCGGCAGGATTATGTCGTCACCGCCCGCGCCAAAGGTTTAAATGAACGCACCGTCATGATTCGTCACACCATCCGCAACGCCCTCATTCCGATTGTGACCGTCCTCGCGCTACAACTCGCCTTCCTCTTGAATGGCGTTATTGTGATCGAGACCGTCTTTTCTTGGCCCGGCGTCGGGCGCCTGCTATTTGATGCCGTAAATCAGCGCGATGTGCCACTTGTGATGACCGGGGTTGTCCTGCTTTCCTTCCTCTTCGTCAGCGCCAACCTGATCGCCGACTTGCTGTACGGCTTCCTAGATCCTCGCATTCGCCTGGAATGAGCAAATCCCGATGAGCCTCCTGCCTGATCCCAATCCATCCACCTCCCTTAGCGGTATAGCGGCGCTTGATTATCAAGTCGCCGAAATGTACACGCCGCCGTCCTTTGCGCGGCGCGCGCTTCACAGCATGGCTCAAGCCCGTTATCCGCTCGTCGCCGTCTTCATCCTTGTGCTGATTGCGCTCTGTGCCATATTCGCACCGCAGCTGGCGCCAAAAGATCCCAACCGCGTCGAGATCTTCGCCGTGCTGAAACCACCTCTGAGCACCAACCGCAACGGCGAGTTAGAGTACGTTCTGGGTACCGATTCCAGCGGCCGCGATGTGCTCTCGCGGGCGATTTATGGCGCTCGCATTTCATTCTTTGTCGGTCTTGCTGCCGTAGGGCTTGGGGGCGGCGTCGGCACAATTCTTGGGCTGACGGCTGGTTACCTCGGCGGCCGCGGCGACGACATCATCATGCGACTTGCTGACGTCCAACTGGCTTTTCCCTTTATCCTCTTCGCCATCATGGTATTGACGATTCTGGGAGAAGGCATTCTGAATCTGGTCCTTGTTCTGGGTATCGGTCAATGGGTGACCTACGCGCGTATCGCCCGCGCCGAGACGCTGGTACAGCGCGAGCGTGAATATGTCGAATCGGTACGCGCCTTGGGCGCCACCGAATGGCACATCATTTTTCGCACCATCCTACCCAATATCCTGACACCGCTCATCGTCATCGCCTCCTTTAACGTAGCCGGCGTCATCCTCGCCGAAGCCTCACTGTCCTTTCTGGGGCTAGGTGTGCCGGAAAGCGTGCCGACCTGGGGCGCGATGCTGGCGGACAGTCGCATTCAATTAGTGAGCGGCACCTGGTGGCTGGCGGTATTTCCGGGCATTGCCATCATGCTGACCGTGCTATCGATCAACGTGTTGGGCGACTGGATGCGCGATTTTCTGGATCCGCGTCTGCGTGGTTCGGGACAGGGATTGTAGGAGAGGGACAGATGAACCATTTGCAAGGTCAAGTCGCGGTTGTCACCGGCGCCGCGCAGGGCTTGGGTTATGCCATCGCCAAAGCCTATGTCCGAGAAGGCATGCGGGTTGCGCTGATGGACATTCGCGCCGATATTTTGCAAGCGGTTGCCGCCGAGCTTGCTGATATGGGGGGCGATGTCCTGGCGATTCCGGTCGATCTTGCCCAGGCCCAAGAGGCACAAGCCGCCATGGATACCGTCCTTGACCATTATGGCACGCCGCGCGTCCTGCTTCACAATGCGGCGCTCCTGATTACGCGCTCAATGCTCGAAATTACCCTGGAAGACTGGCAAAAGGAAGTCAATATCATCTTGCAGGCGGCATTCATCCTTAGCAAAGCCCTCTGGAAACCGATGATTGATGCCGGCGGCGGGAGCATCGTCTATTTATCTTCGGGTTCGGGTTACAAAGGCTTTGCCAACGAAGTTGCCTACAACCCTGCCAAACATGGCATTGAAGGCCTGATGAAGTGCCTGGCGCTGGAAGGCAGGGCATTCAACATCGCGGTCAATGCAGCCACACCAGGCGCACCTATCCATACGCCCATGTCGGCTGCCAATTATACCGCAGAACAGAAAAAACACTGGGTAGACCCGGCACTGCTGACACCAGCTTTTGTCTTCCTAGCGCGGCAGGATGCCACTGGCTTGACCGGCCACCGCGTTGCCGCTCGCAGCAACGGCAGCTGGGACCTGACCAACCTGCTTGAGAATGATTAACCTGACAGGAAAGCGAAAATGACTGAACATTATCTGGACGACAGCATCACCCAACCCTTCTGGGACAATTCCGTCGCGCCTCGTCTTGAAATCAACCCCGGCGATACGGTCGTGATGGAATGTGCCGAGCCAGTCGGGCAAATCACGCCCGATTCGACCGCCGCCGACCTGGCAAATCTCGATTTCAGCAAGGTTCACGCGCTGACGGGTTCCATCTATGTCAAGGGCGCCACCCCCGGCAGCACGCTCGAAGTTGAGATTTTGGATATGAAACACAAGGCTTGGGGCTGGACTGGGCATATTCCCGGCTTCGGATTATTGCAGGAAGATTTTGACTACGCTTATATCCATCACTGGGGGTTGGACGGCGATGAATGCCACTTCGGTGTGAAAGATATTCGCCTGCCCTTTGAACCCTTTCCGGGCTGCGTCGGTGTGGCTCCGGCGGAAGCAGGACGTTTGACGACCATCCCGCCGCGCATCAACGGCGGCAATGTTGACATCCGCGATCTGGTGGTCGGTTCGACCTTTTGGCTGCCCGTCTTCGTCGATGGTGCGCTCTTCGCCACCGGCGACTGTCACAGCGCCCAGGGCCAAGGCGAGGTCAGCGGTACAGCAATCGAATCGCCGATGACTGTAACCATGCGCTTTCAGGTGCGCAAAGACCTGGCGGTCAGGGAATTGCAGCTGCAGCGCCCCAGCCCGATGACGCAGACCGACAGTCACGGCTACCACATTACCACCGCGCATGGTCCCGATTTGATGGAGAATGCCAAAAACGCAGTGCGGTATATGCTTGAGTGGCTGGTGACAAATTATCGTCTCACCGAGAGCCAGGCATATTGCTTGTGCAGCACGGCTGGCGATTTGAAAATCAGCGAAATCGTGGACGCGCCCAACTGGATTGTTTCGATGCACATGCCGCTTAGCATTTTCGCTTGAGTCTTTTTACCGCAGAGGCACGAAGGACACAGAGGTTAAATCCGTCTCACAAGGCAGCTTAACTGCCCGCAATCAAAGCCTGGCACTCTGGGATATGAAAATGGTCGCGCACCCACTCTGCCTGCTCTGTGGCTCTGTTCTGCGCTCGCTTTGCCAGCTTCTCGTCTCGCATCCAATCGACCTTCTTGTTGGCACGCAGCAGCCCGCGCAGGGTCAGATTATCGAGCTTGCGGCGGTTGCAGGGGCGGCATAAAAGGATGCGATTGAGAATGTGATTCGCGCCGCGGTCGGATTTAGGCGTGATGTGGTCAAGCTCCATAAACTCTCTTTCCAGCACCCGTCCGCAGCCGCCGCAGATGATGCCGTCGATGGTACGCTGCGCCTGCGCCAGCACATTTACCATCCCCTTGTGCGAGATTTTCTCCCAAGCCTCTGCGGGTCTCTGGATTCGCAATTTCAGTGTTGGAGCGGCGATTTCGTTGCCGTCGGTGCGAATGGGTGGCTCTTTCAGATAATGCACCGGATGGGGAAACATCAAGTTATGCTTGCTGTCCGCCGTCACCATGCCTTCTTCCGACAAGCGCAGCAGGACGATGTCCTTGGCGCCGTCCCAGATGTCCATTCCGACCCATTGACGTCCCAGTCGTTCGGCGGCTACGGGGGTTGTGGCGCAGCCGCAGAAGGGGTCAAGCACAAAATCGCCAGGATTGCTGGACGCTTTGATAATGCGTTCATAGAGGGCGAGCGGCTTTTGGGTGGGATAGCCGGTGCGTTCCTTTGAGTTGCCCGACAACAGCAAATTATCATCCGCCCATAGTGACCCAACAGGAACGCCGCGATAATCCGATTCGTATTTGCGCCGTTCAAGCCTGCCATCTTCACGGATGACGATATTCCCCTTTTGATATTCCTCTTCCAGCCGCTCTCTGCTTAACCTCCATCCAGAAGCATGAGGATTTACATAACCGCGCCATTCATAACAGAGATTGGGGCGCGCTCCCATGCTTGGCGTGCGCCATATATGCGAACTATCATCATAATATCGGCGGCCTTGTTCATCTGTTTTCTTGAATTTCTTTAATGCCTCTGCTTCAGTAAGCTCACGAAATGGGCTCAAAAACGTTTGAGGGGATTTAGCATAGTACAGAATGGAGTCAGTTACATTGCCCCATGAACGAGGGCGATGCTGACTTCCGCGTTGCAATGAAGAATGTCGCTTCCAAATAATTTCACTCCTGAAATTCCGGTGTCCAAAGACACCATCCATCAATGCCTTGATATAATGGCTCGCAGTAGCGTCACAGTGCAGGTAGATACTCCCATCCTGTCGCAAAACGCGGTGCATCTCCATCAGGCGCACACCCAGCCAGCACAGGAAAGCCGCCATATCATCGCCATAAGATACCCGCGCTGTCTCTATCACCGACCAAACAGCCCGCCAGTCGTCCTTGATGCTGTCCACCCACTCCTCATGCACATCCCGCTCCCAAGACCACCTGTCGCGGAACTTTGCGCCTTTTGCCAAGCTGTCCGGCGTAGCGTGAAAATCGCGGTTCTTGTTGAAAGGCGGGTCAGTCGCAATCAGATGCACGGTTTCGCTGTTCATCCCGCGCAGGAAGTCCAGATTGTCGCCGTGATATAAAGTGCGGTTCTGAAAGTTGGGTTCAGCCACGTTCGCTTTTGTATAATTCCCATTAAATCAAACCGGCAAGCGTTTCATGGGGCTTCCAGATGGGATATACTGATGCTGAAAACCTTGTGGTTTTCAATCAATTTTGGCTTTCCTGTGGCAGATTACGCCTTGGCAAGCTGCTGCCACAGGAAAGTCCGCTATGAAAGCCATGAAAAAAATTCATCGCCACAATCAAGGATACCCTGTTTTCAGGTTCTTTGCAATAGAACGTTTGAACTTGTCCGCAACTCTGTGTCCTTCGTGCCTCTGTGGTGAAAAAAAACGCTACTCGATAACAATCAACTCCTGCCAGCCATCCGTCAGCTTCTCGCCGCCTGCCGCTCGCGCCACAACCACATCCTCCACCCGCGCCGAGTAGTCATTGAACTGCATGATGCTTGGCTCAATCGTAAAGAGCATACCCTCTTGCAGCGGCGTCTCGTCGCCTTGGGTCAGGAAAGGCGGCTCATGCACATCCATGCCGATGCCATGCCCCAGCCGATGGCGGAAGGTCGCGCCATAGCCAGCCTCTTCAATGACCTGTCGGGCGGCGGCATCGACATCGCTGGTCGTGGCTTGCCCCGCCTTGAGCGCCGCGATGCCAGCAGCTTGCGATGCCATCACCAGTTCGTGAACGCGGATGGCTTCCGCGTTCGGCTCACCGAAAAAGACGGTGCGTCCAAAGTCATAGCACCAGCCGCGATAGATGCCGCCAAAATCAAAGAGGATGGACACGGGCGGGTCGAGCAGCCGATGCCAGGTTTCCATGCGCTGACCGAACTTCAAGGGATGATTGGGGCC
>DAOUKA010000484.1:0-2361 GCA_034421915.1 Anaerolineae bacterium | reverse complement strand
AGGCCGCCGTATAACCCCGAATGGATGTCGGCTTTTGGTCCGGTGACGGTCACCTCGGCGCTGACGATGCCGCGTCCGGCATAGTAAAGCCGCGGGTCATCGGGGTCGAAGTCGCCATCACAATTCAGCAGTACATCGGCTTGAAGTCGGTCTTTATTGGCGATGACAAAAGGCTCAATACTGGGCGAGCCGGATTCTTCTTCACCTTCAAACATGATTTTGACATTCACGGGGAGTTCGCCATTGGCTTTGAGCAGAGCCTCAAAGGTTTTGAGATTGCCCCAAATGCCAGCTTTGTTGTCGCTGGCGCCCCGCGCCACCATTCGCCCCTCACGGATTTGCGCCTCGAAGGGCTCGGACAGCCACAGATGAAGCGGGTCAACTGGCTGGACATCATAATGCGCGTAGACGAGGACGGTAGGTTTGTCGGCGCCAGCTTTGAGCCATTCACCATAAACCACCGGATGACCTGCGTTGGCGATTGCCTCACAGTTTTGGAAGCCCATCGTTTGCAGCTGCGCGACAATCCATTCGGCACAGGCTTGCACATCAGTCTTGTATGTCGGGTCGGCGCTAATGGATGGGAAGCGCAGCAGTGTTTTGTAGTCTTCGAGTATGTTGGCCTGTGTTTCTTGCAAATAGTCGATGGCGTTTTGAATTGTATCGGTCATGGATTTACCTTCTTCATTTGAAAAATAGATTGCCCAAGTGTACCCAAAAGCGGGGCGATTTTGTCCCCTTGAAATTGCCGCTCGGCTATATGAAGGTCGGAATTTGCTTTAATCCCTAATAATTGAGGGAAACCTTCGAGCCTTTCTTCACGTATATTTTATTCAGGTGTAACTGAATTGAATCTCACAGTGGAGGTGAAGCATGAGAGGGATGATAGCAGTGTTGGTTTTTCTGGCAATAATTGCTTTGGCAATCGGAGTTACAAACAACATTATGGCCGACGATGAAGACCAAGGCAATATTTTCGATAGACTTGCCGCAGAAATTGACGATGCGGTTGAGAATGTAACCGAAGGGACATCTCAAGAAGAAGCCGAATTACAGGCGCTTGGCGAGGTTACATTTATACCCACGACATTTGACCAAAGAATTCAGAACTTTGCAGGCAATATCGGTGTACAAGGTGCAGATGTAGCCGAAGGAATTAACGATGCAGTTGAGGACGTTGCCGAAGGAATTGACAATACGATGGGGAATGATGCCAATGCAGCAACCACTGAAGACTTGGTCGGAGTCATTGCCGTTGTTATTGTAGGCGTAGTCGTTATAGCCGCAGTTGCAGTTCGAGCCGGCGTTCCAATAGCACCCGTCGTTGTAATTGCAGGCGTGATCTTGGTGATAGTCACAGTTGCAGCTTTAGCTATCGCTCAAATGGCAGCTGTCATCACTCAAATAGTAACTGTAGGCGCAATCATAGTCGGCATATTGGCGGTAGCATTCATATTCATTGTCATCGCGGCATTAAATTGATGGAGATGTTGGTTTAATTGCCCGACGAGAGGCATTGTCCGCATTATGGACGCGCATCAGATCGGGCAGTATCGCTTTGTGTGCGCTATAATTGAAGCGAAGATAAATAGATAAGGCATAAACAGGTTATTCAGGATATTGGAGGTTTATTATGCACAAGCACGACATGCCCGATGAGGCAAAAGAAGGTTTACAGGCAGTCAAGGATAACAGACACGGCATCGTCACCATCATCGGGCTTGTTGTCTGGGTGGCGATTGGTCTGGTGGTGAGAAATGACCTGCTCTTCGGTCTGGTGATGGGTACGGTTTTCACCTCTGGCTTAGGCGCGGGGCGCAAGATATCGGAGCAGCTGGCTGGCCAGGAGATGCAGGCGGGTACTGTGATGCCCGCGAAAATTATCGCCGCCATTGTCACCGGCATCATCGCGGCAATCATCATCGTTGTCATTCAGAGTGTGGTCGATGTCAGCCCGATGGAAGGTGATAATATCATCATCCAAATCGTGAAGCATTTCTTCGATATGGGGGCGAGCGTTGCCGTCGCGACAGGTGCGCTGGTGGGGGCTGTCACGCACGGGATGCACTCGGAATAGACCTGCATCGCGCGTTGCTACAAAATAATGGACTTCTGTTGGAGCTAAACATGAATGACAAACCACAGCAGAAACGCAAAGCTAAAAATCAAGGCAGCATGGCAGGAGTCGGAATCGCGCTTGGGGCGGGCATCGGCGCGGCTCTCGGTGTGGCGACGGACAATGTTGGCATGGGCGTGGCCATTGGTGTTGGGATCGGTCTTGCCCTAGGGGCTGGCTTGTCACATCGGGCATCCAGTGAGAACAGCCATGAGGATGACCCGCCCGCCTGATTTATTCCACCA
>DAOUKA010000483.1:0-1532 GCA_034421915.1 Anaerolineae bacterium | reverse complement strand
CTGTCATCTTCAATCGATTCAGCATTCAGTTCCCAGCGCAAAACACCCCAAGCACCATATCCTTCGGAAAATAATAATAGAACAAAGCCGCTGAATCCAGTAGTCGCTTAGTCATAATCCACGCTGGCGCCCCTCGGTATGGGATAGGACTTGTAAAGCGACGAGATGCCTCGCCAGTTAATATCTGTATAATCGTTGCCACTGCAAACGATGCGATTGGCATTATTGGCGCTGATATGGATTTCGACACTGGGCGATTTGAACTTGCGCCCCACATCGCTTGTGAAGTTCGCCTGTCCGATAAACTCCAGCTTGTGCGGTATGCGCTCTCCCTTGTCCAGAGCGCAAATGACCTTGAAGGTCACCTCTTCGGCAATCAACTCATTGGGAACAAAGGGCCATGATTTGAGGTCGTATTCAATGGCCGTGGTGCTACCCTGCTGGGTGATTTTCAGAATGCGAATATCATCCGTATAGCGGCTTACGAGCGACCTGATGGCGCTTTCACTGAAGGCAGGTGTAGGTGTCGGCGCGGGCGTCGGCGCAGCCCTGTCTGTCGATGTGTTCGCGGAAATGGCGCTGGCCGCCCCTGCTGCCACCGGCAAATCCATAATGTCGCCATCAGCTTCATAAGAAAAGGCATAGACCCAGCCATCCTCTACTGCCAGCCATTTGCCATCTTCACTGCGGCCGATGGCAATCTCTTCTTCACCTTTTCCCAATTTTCTAATAACATCCCCTCCGAAACGCAGTTCACTTCGTACTGATGCGGTGGAACGAATAACTGTGATTTTGATGCCAGCAAACCCAGTAATAGGCAAATCCATCACGCTGCCGCTGATTTCAAGCCCCTGCTTTATAGATACCCAGCCACCTGAAATTTGCAGCCATGTACCTGCTTCGTTCCGCCCGAAAGCGATGGCTTTCTCGCCGCCTTCCAAAACATCAAGCCTGTCAAAAAAATTCTGACTGGGCCCGCTATACAGCGTAAGCGCCTGCGTCGCCGTAAGGGTGACGCTGGGTACGATGGGCAGCCCCGTCATATCGCCTTCAAGCCTGAGGCCGCGGCTGACAAAGACCCAGCCCTTGGTCGTTTGTACTGCCGTGCCGTCTTCATCCCGCCCGATGGCGATGGCTTCCTCGCCGCGTCCCAAAATGGCAAGGACTTCAGCATCCCGACTGGGGGCATTATGCAAGGCAACATTGTAGTTCGCCCGAATGGTGAATCCGGCAAAGGTCAGTGGCAGTCCCATGACATCGCCAAGTATCTCCACCTGACCCGCAGGAATCCAGCCACTTGACATTTGCAGCCAGCTTCCATCAGCGTTGCGACCCAGCGCAATCATGGTTTTGCCTCTTGGCAAGCTGCCGCTGACATCAAAACTCTCATCGGGCCCGCTTCGCAGAGAACGGCTGTCCGCCGCCTTGAGCGTCACCGCATCGGTCGTAACGGGAAGTTTCATCATATCGCCGTCAGCCGCCACATTTTTAGCGGCGACCCAGCCATCCGAAAGATGCAGCCAGCCGCCGTC
>DAOUKA010000482.1:0-4316 GCA_034421915.1 Anaerolineae bacterium | reverse complement strand
TTGCCGGGGTCGCGCATCGACAACTGGGGGCATATCGGGGGTATGCTGGGCGGTCTGGCGCTTGCCTGGCGGATTGCGCCGCGGCTGCGGCGGCCGACAGCGCCCATCAGGAGCATGAGCGAGCTTGGCAAATGGGATACCAATCCACTAAGGCTGCGCTCGCCTGATTTGGTCATCTATGTCTTTGTGCTGGTCGCTGTTCTCGCGCTGGCGATGACCCTGCTCGGCGCGTAGCTGCTCGACTTCGTAGCGCAGCAGGGCGACTTGCTGGGCGATGTCCTTGTTCTCCTGCGTGAGCTTGGTGATGACGGTGGAAAGATAAAGCTGCATAAAGAGCAGGAACAGCGCCGCCAGCAAAAACAACAGATTGGGCGGATAGGCGACGCCGACGGCGGCCGCCAGCCCATGTAAGAGGTCGCGCCAGATGCCAACGACCAGCATCACGACAGCCGTCGCCAGCCAGAGGAGCGAGTATTCTTCGCGCAGGCGGCGGCGGCGCACCAGTTCCAAAATCACCAGCAGGGCAACCACCGAGGCGCCGACAGTAAAGATAACAGAGCGGTCAATCATATCCTGCCTCCGCGGCAGCTGAACCGACAGCTAAAAATGTAGCGCAAAGTCAGCCGCGTGCAAAGGCAGAAACACCCGTAGCTCAAAGCAGATTTGTCGGCTACAATCAGCGCTGATTGGCTTGGCTTGGCGTTCCTACAGGAAAAACGATGCCCCAAACCCTTGTTGAACTGGGCGGCGCGGTTGATCAACCGATTATGCACATCGCGACTGCCAATGGCTTCCCGCCACAGGTTTATCTGCCTATGCTGCGGGCCTGGATGGCGGATTATCGGGCGCTGTGCTTTCCGCCGCGCGCCTTGTGGGGTGACGAGATGCCGCCGGGCGGCTATCAGGATTGGGGGCTGCTGGCGGATGACCTGCTGGCGGGTTTGGCGGCGCATGATATGGGCGGCATTACCGCGCTGGGGCATTCTTTGGGCGCGATTGCCTCGTTGCTGGCGGTCATCAAAGAGCCGCAGCGTTTCAGGGCATTGATACTCTTGGATCCGGTCATCCTCTTGCCCAAGCTGCTTGAGCAGGTTAGACAGGCGTGGCGGCGGGGAAACGTTGAGCAGCTGCCACTGGTTGCCGGCGCGAAACGGCGGCGGCGCTTCTTCGGCCGCGAGGATGCCTTCGCTCATTTTCGGGCGAAGCGGCTGTTCGCGGATTGGTCGGATGACGTGCTGCGTTTGTATGTCGAGCATGGCACGCGGGCGCGCGCGGGTCAAGCCGGCTTTGAATTGTGCTGGTCGGCCGAGTGGGAGGCCTATTATTTTGCGACGGTCTATCTCGAAATCTGGGAGGCGCTGCCCAAGCTGAAGGGGACGGTTCCTCTGCTGTTCGTGCGCGGCGCGGACAGTGATGCCTTTGTTCGCGAGGCGTTTGACCGGGTGAAGCGGATGGCCGCCTCGGCCGCATTTTATGAGTTGGCGGGGCAGGGGCATCTGTTTCCGCAAGCAGCGCCGCAAGCGACCTTTCAGGTGATTCAGGCTTGGCTGGAGTCTGAATTGGCATCAAGCGGCGCGCTTTGACGCGGATGGGCATTTTATCCTTGACAATGCCTGTTCAGTCGGTTAGAATTCGCATTCCATTCAATTGAAATGCCGAGATAGCTCAGTTGGTAGAGCATCGCACTGAAAATGCGGGTGTCCCCAGTTCAAGTCTGGGTCTCGGCACTGAAAAGCTCATCCTGGCGATGAGTTTTTTGCGTTGGCCGGGTACGATTGGCTTATGAAAACCATCCTTCTGATTTCGCGCTGTCCGCCTTATCCCCTGCATCTGGGCGACCGTCTGATTATCTGGCATTTGGCGCGGGAACTGGCGCGGCGCGGTTATGTCATCGACCTGCTGGCTTTGTATGACCAAGCGGATGACCCGATGTTCATCGCTGAATATCGGGATTTTTTCCGCAGCATCGAACTGATTCCCGAAGCGCGGCGCGGCGGACTGGCTTACTTGAGACCTTTGCTGGTTTCATCAGCGCGTTTCGCTCAAGCGCCTGGGATGAGCTTTTGCCCGCAGCTGTGGCAGACGATTGATGATTATCTGGGGCGCTGTGATTATGATTTGGTGCATTGCTTTGGGGGCGTGAGCGTCTATGAGTTTTATCCGTGTTTTGCGGATAAACCGACCGTGATTACGCCTTATGAATCTTATGCGCTTTATTTGGAGCGGGCAGCCGGTCAAGGTCATCTGAAAGCCCGGCTGGCGCTGCCGATGGCGCGCCGCTTTGAATCTTGGATGTTCACGCCCTATGACCGCACGGTGGTTATCGCCCAGCCAGATAAAGAGATGCTGCTGTCGCTCCAGCCCAAGCTCAAGGTCGATGTTATTCCCAACGGGATTGACCTTGCGAGCTTTCAGCCGCCGGCAGCCGAACGGGCGCCGCATACTTTGGTGTTTGTCGGCAACTATGATTATCCGCCTAATCGGGATGCGGTCAAGGTGCTGGCGGGGCGGGTGATGCCGGCGGTTCGCCGGCGAATCCCGCAGGCCAGATTGCAGCTGGTGGGCCATAACCCGCCGGATTGGATGCGCGGTTTGGCGAATGATGCTATTGAGGTCACCGGGCGCGTGGCTGATGTGAAGCCTTATCTGGCGCGGGCGACGGCCTTTGTGTGTCCCTTGCGCATGGGCGCTGGCTTGAAGAACAAGGTCCTGGAGGCCTTGGCGATGGGGGTTCCGGTGGTGGCGACGCCCTTGAGCGTCGATGGCATTGATGTCAAGCATGGCGAATCCGCCTGGATAGCCGCGGTGGACGAAATCGCCGCGGGCGCGGTGCGGCTTATCCAGGACAAGGGTTTGCGGCGGCGGCTGTCCAGGCATGGACGCGCGCTGATTGAGGCTGAATACAGCTGGGCGCGGACGGCTGCGCGTTATGAGCGGCTGTATGATGAGGTGGTCGGGTAATCGAATCTGAACAACTTTCCATTTGCAAAGAAAGTGAAAGTAGGGTATTTTAGTTGTGAGCCTTTCATGGCTTTATATGGAGATTCCTGTGGCAGATTACTGGAGTGGCATCCGCTGCCACAGGAACGCCAAAATATCGAAAACCCGCAGGTTTTCAATGTTCAGTATATCCCATGTAAGAGCCGCATGAAACGCTTGCCTGTTTGATTTAATGGGAATTATACAAAAGCGAACGTGGCTGAACCTAACTTCCAGAACCGCAGCCTGTATCACGGTGACAATTTGGACTTTCTGCGCGGGATGAACAGCGAGTCGGTGCATTTGATCGCCACCGACCCGCCCTTCAACAAGAATCGGGATTTTCATGCTACGCCCGACAGCTTGGCAAAAGGCGCAAAGTTCCGCGACAGGTGGTCCTGGGAGCGGGATGTGCAGGGGGAATGGGTGGACAGCATCAAAGACGACTGGCGGGCTGTTTGGTCGGTCATCGAGACGGCGCGGGCGGCTTATGGGGATGATATGGGCGCGTTTCTGTGCTGGCTGGGTGTGCGCCTGATGGAGATGCGCCGCATCTTGCGACAGGATGGGAGCATCTACCTGCACTGTGACCCGACTGCCAGCCACTATATCAAAGCGATGATGGATGGCATCTTTGGTCGCAGGAACTTTCGGAATGAGATTGTTTGGCATTACTACAACATTGCCAGCGTTGCTCGCCGGCATTTCGGACGCAAACACGACATCCTATTCTGGTACTCGAAGTCTGCCACAGCTACGTTTAATTGGGATGATATGCGCGAGGAATACAGCCCAAACAGTAATTGGGTCAGGTCATCAGAGTCCTATGGCGATCATCGATATAAACCAGACAAGCGCGGAAAATTGATGCACGATGTGTGGCGGCTGCCCACGATCAATAATATGGCTAAGGAACGCACGGGCTATCCGACGCAGAAGCCGCTGGCGCTGTATCAGCGCATTATCAAGGCAAGCAGCAACAAGGGCGATATGGTGCTCGATCCTTTTTGTGGCTGTGCGACAACGCCTATTGCCGCCGAAAAGCTGGGGCGTCAATGGGTTGGCATAGATATATGGGATGGCGCGCATCAGACTGTGCTGGCGCGGCTCGAAGCGGAAGGGCTGGCGGTGCCCAACACCGACCCCGACCAGCCGCATCTCATCACCTTTGGGCAGGTTCATTATGAGACCGAGCCGCCGCTTCGGACTGACGACAATGAGATAGCGGCGCCCAGCTTCCGCCTGAAAATCCAGCGCCCGGCGCAGGCTTGGGAGAAGATCCCGCGCCGGGGCATGGTGAATATCCTGGCGCAGGCGCAAGGCACGCAGGGCGGTGT
>DAOUKA010000481.1:0-2498 GCA_034421915.1 Anaerolineae bacterium | reverse complement strand
ATCATCGTCTGGATGTCAATTCCGCTAGTGGCGACATTGAAGCTGTGACCTACAATGAATTGGATATGGATGCGGTGGCGGCATTTGATTTTGATTATGAGGTGCGCGGATGACAGCATTGATTCCAGAGGGCGAGTCGCGTTTGCTGTTGGTCGAGGGAAAAGAAGATCAAGAGTTTTTCATTCAGCTTGGCTATCATCGTACAGGGCAGCGATTTTTGGGCGCAGGTGCGCTCCTTCGCGCAGGTCGGTATTGTCGCTGAATTGGTCGATGCTTCCTATTTGGGCGCTGGCTGCGATGCGTTTGACGTTGTCGTCGCTGATGGCAGCTGTCAATGCCTGGCTGTAACGCCAGCCTTGGCTGACCATAAAGCCGCGCTTATGGAATGGCTTGACTGCCGGCCGGATGGGGGCGGTCAGGTGGAGCGCATTGTGCTGCCGGTTGAGCATCTCGTAAGCCGCGCACAGGCGCCGTTCCCGCATCTGATAGTCTGCGCCCGTCTGAATATCCCGCAGAATTGGCGCGAGCGCCTTGGCGCAAGCCAACTCGGCAAAGCCGGTTCCCAGCCACTTGGGATAGGGCGCGTAACGTTTTTCCATCAGAAAGCAAAGCTGGATGATGCTGCGCACCAAGCGCGCGGCAATCAAAGCCGACCCCAATTCATCGCCGGCCGCGCCAGCCCGCGGCGCCAGATGTTCATCCTGGCTGATGCGCGACCAGCCGCAAGCCAGGAGATACAGCCAGACATCGTGCGGGTAATAGCTGAATCGCTGCCGTACCGCGGCTATCCCCAAATCATCACGAAACAGTTCGCCGGCGATAAACGAGAGCAATTTTTGCTGGGGGATGCTAAGCCAATCGGCCGGCTTCATGGGATGCGCCGCCGCGATGCCGAGATGATGGCGCATGAACTGGTCAAGGGTCAGGTTCTCGACGCGGTGGTTAATCGGGCCTTGGCGGATGTCCTCCAGAAGCTGGGTGCCAGTGTCGTCCGCGTCTGTTTTGGGTTTGCTGAAATGCGTTGAATAGCCCATAAAGCGATAGGGCAGCTTGCGGCTGAGCGCGGCGGAGATGGCCGCGCCCTGTCCGCGCTGGTCGGCTGCCGAGAGGAAGAGCATCAGGCGCGGGCCCCAATGATGGTCGGTGGACATGGCGGTATCGTAACCCAGGACTTCCGAGCCGCCGCCCATCAAACCGGCGCTGTAACGCAGCTTGGGGAACTGCGCCGCCAGAATCGGCTGGACGGCCTGGTGATAAAAAGCGCGGGCCAAAGCCAGGCCCTTGATGAATTTGGGCATAATTTTCCTCTTTATCGCATTCATCTATTCATTGGAGCATCAAGTCAGGTCGGTCAAAAAAATCTGACCATGCCATTTGGCAATACCTGTGTATAATAGCGTTTATCAGCCATGTATGTGAAGTTTGGGAGTATGAGAGCGGTGTCACCAACAAATCGTCTACAGGAGTTACGGGCGCAGATTGACCCGATTAACATGCAGATCCTCGAATTGCTCAACCGACGGGCGGAGGTCGCGCTGGAAATCGGCCGGGTTCAGCAGGAATTAGGCACGGGATTTTATGACCCGCAGCGCGAATCTGAAATGCTGAATGCGCTCCAGCAGGTCAATGAAGGGCCTTTCAGCAACGAGACTATCAAGAAGCTGTTCAGCGAGATTTTCCATGCCACCCTGAACCTTGAAGAGCGGGATGCCCGCCAGACGATTCTGGTGCAGCGCAAACAGCCCGACCAGCACACGATTATTGAATTCGAGAATGGGCTGCGGATTGGCAACGACACCTTTGAGGTCATCGCGGGGCCCTGCGCGATAGAAAGCTATCGGCAGATGGACGAAGTGGCGGCGGCGCTTGCCGAGCGCGGGGTGAAAATCATCCGCGGCATGGGCTATAAGCCGCGCACCTCGCCTTATGATTTTCAGGGTTTGGGCGAAGAGGGCTTGAAGATCGCCCGTCAGGTCGCCAATAAGTATAATCAGGTGCTTATCAGCGAAGTTCTGGATATGTCGCTGATTCCGATGATGGATGAATATGTGGATGTTTTCTGGGTGGGGGCGCGCAATATGCAAAACAGCTTTCTGCTGCGGGCGCTGGGCAAACAGAGCAAGCCTGTCCTGCTCAAGCGCAGTTTCGGGGCGACCCTGAAAGAATTCATTTATGCCGCCGAATACATTATGAGCAGCGGCAATCCGAATGTCATCCTGATGGAACGCGGCATCCGCACGTTCAGCGAATGGACGCGCAACACGCTCGACATCAGCGCGGTGCCGCTGCTCAAACAGGAGACGCACCTGCCGGTGATTGTGGACATTTCGCATTCGGCGGGGCGCCGCGATATTGCCAACCCGCTCGGTCGCGTGGCGCGCGTCAGCAGCGCCGATGGTCTGATGGTGGAAGTCCATCCGAACCCGGATGTCGCTATGTCCGATGCCAAACAGCAGCTTAGCCTGCCGCAGTTCAACCAACTCATGGACGATATTGAA
>DAOUKA010000480.1:0-6307 GCA_034421915.1 Anaerolineae bacterium | reverse complement strand
ATTTCCAGCCCCATGCGATCCGCAATATAAACCTTGCGCCCCTCTTTGCGCAGCAGACTGGCGTTGAGCAGCCCGCGCAGCGCCCGCCCAACAACCTCGCGCGTCGTCCCCAGAATCGAGGCGATTTCTTCCTGTGTCAAGCGGGTCGGGGCTTCGGCAATATGGTCGGCATAAGTCGTCTCGTGGAGGAATAATTTTGCCAGCCGCGATGGAATCGTGCGAAAGGTCATATCCTCCAGCCGTTCAATATACTCCCGATTGACATGCGCCAGCGACTGCACGTAATTGTTGAGCAGGGCTGGCTCGGTCGCCAGCAAATTCATCAGGCTGTCGTGGCGGAGAGTCAGGATGATGGATTGGGTGATGGCCATGGCATTGCAGGGGTTCTTGCCGCCATCCACCGCCGCCACCTCGTTAAAAGTTGCGACCGGGCGCAATAAACTCAGCGTATGCAGGCGACCTTCCGCGCTAATCCGATAAATGCGCACCAAGCCCTTCGCCACGATTTTGAAACCGGCGCAAGCCTCATCCTCGCGGAAAATCATCGCGCCAGCTTGATATTGGCGGCGATGCGCCTGCCCCCGAATCCGCTGGAGGGCATCGGGCGACAGGTTTGCGAAATAAGGAATTTGCGTCCAGTCCATGTCCATCCTAAAACCGCCTGCTGCTACTATCCCACTTTGGCAAAGCATAATCTGCGACTTTTGTCACATTCCGATTCGCGCCGGCATCGCCCCCCGCCATTTTATCCTGTTTGCCAGATTCGCCAAAATGGTCTACCATGAAATAGATAAAACGCTCTGCCGGCTGGAAGCAAGGTGCGCTCTCATGCAAAAACGAATGGTTGAATTTATCCGTGCGCTGCGGGCCGCTGGCTTGCGCATTTCGCTGGCGGAAAGCCAGGATGCGATGTTTGGCGTCGATTATGCCGGCATCCAAGATATGACCGCCTTCAAAAATACGATGAAAGCGACGCTGGTGAAAAACCACAAAGACCAGCCGACCTTTGAGTATTTCTTCCCGCTGTTTTTTTCCAACAGCAAGCCGCCGCTCGAAAATATCATCGAGCAGCTGAGTCCGGAGCAGCAGGCGATGCTGCAAGCGGCCATGGGTTCGCTGATGGGCAGCATGGATGCCCTGCGCGATCTGCTCCAGCGCTTGCTGGAGGGACGCCACTTCAGCGATGACGAGATGAACCGCCTGGGCGATATGTCCGGCCTGCCGCAGGGCGATGAGATGTATATGCGGCCCTGGTTCGAGCGCCGTATGAAACGTCAGGCGGGCCTGACCCAGTTGGAGCGGATGCTGGAGGACCTGCTTGATGAACTGGCGGCGATGGGCATGAGCGAAGATGCGCTGGCGGAACTGGAAGCGATGCTGCGTGACAATCTGATGGGCCTGTCCGAGCAAATCTCGGATTATGTGGGCAGTTCGCTGGCGGAACAAATGGCAGAACAGGAGCCCCGCGAGCGGCCGGATTTGCTGGATGTGCCGCTGCAACGCCTGAACAGCAGCGACATTGAGGATATTCGCGATGAAATCAGACGTTTGGCGGCGCGATTGCGCACCCGCGCCGCCCTGCGCCAGAAACGCGCCAAATCCGGCCAGTTCGACCCGCGCAAAACCGTCCGCAATAATATGCGTTACGGCGGCGTGCCGATGCAAGTCCAATTCCGCAAAAAGCACAAAAAACCCAGCCTCATCCTGATTTGCGACCTGAGCACCTCGATGCGTTACGCAGTGGAGTTCCTGCTGACGATGGTCTATGAGCTATCCGACCAAGTGCGGCGCACCCACAGCTTCATCTTTATCAGCGACCTGGTGGATGTCAGCACGATTCTGGCTGAACTGCCGCCCCAAGAAGCCGTCGCCCGCATCATGACCGAAAATCCGCCCGGCTATTACAGCACCGACCTGGGCAACAGCCTCAACACCTTCAAACAGAACCATCTGCATCTGATTAACAGCCGCTCCACTATTCTGCTCTTCGGTGACGGGCGCAACAATTACAACGACCCGCGCCTGGATATTACGCAGGAGATGCGGCGCAAGGGCCGCCGCCTGATTTGGTTCTGCCCGGAACCCCGCAGCCAATGGGGCACCGGCGACAGCGATATGTGGGAATACAGCCTGCAGGCCGATCATGTGTTTATGGTCAGCAATCTGCGTCAGCTTGCCGATTCGGTTGACCGCCTGCTGGCGGACGGCTAGCGCAGATTCCCCTGTTTTCAGTATGAGCATACAGGAAAGGGCACCATGAAAAACAGACCGCTCCCCAGATTGGATAAATCCCCCGAAGTCAAAGCGCAGTTGCTTCCTTATTGTCGGCTTCGTCCAGGCGAAATATGGCAAGACGAAATCAGCGGTCATAGAGTCGGATGTTTTGATGCAACTCATAACGAAGCCGTTCAAGCATTAATGGGCGGCGAGAAAGCCAAGCTGGCAGTCCATGACCCGCCATATAATTTAACCGCTTTTAAGGTTCAGCCAATATCCGAATTTATTGATTGGTGCAGCAAATGGGTTTCATCTGCTTATGATGTTTTGTCTGCCGATGCTTCTTTGTATGTATGGCTTGGCGCAGATCAAAATAACGGGTTTCAGCCATTGCCGGATTTTATGATGATGATGCGCGAGAAATCATTTGAGCCTAGAAGTTTTATTACGATGCGGAACCAACGCGGATATGGGACTCAAAAAAACTGGATGGCGGTTCGACAAGAATTGCTCTATTACACAAAAGGCTCGCCAGAGTTTCATGTCGAATACACGGACATACCCAAGATTCTTCAGGGATATTACAAGACAGTCAACGGGAAAATCACTGATAATCTTCAGCGCAGTCGTTCGGAAACCATTCGTGCAAGCAATGTCTGGGTCGATATTCAGCAGGTATTTTATCGAATGGAAGAAAATGTTTCAGGATGCTATGCCCAAAAACCCTTAAAATGTATTGAACGGATTATCAGGGCGAGTTCCAATCCAGGAGATCTGGTCATTGATTTCTTTTCTCATTCGGGGACGACATTATTGGCATCGGAGATATTGAATCGCAGATGTTTTACGGTGGATATTGACCCTGTATTCGCTGAAATCACCATTCGCCGCCTCGAACATTTCCGAGAAACCGGGCGCGTCGGATGGCAAAACAGCAACCCATTTGAAAAAGCCATCCTCGATATTTGCTCGGACGAAAAGTCGGTAGCAGAAATTTCTCCTGTCCAAAATCGCCTGTTTTGATTTGTTATGGAACATCTCGAAAAAGAACTCAATGCGCTCTTATCACAATTACCAGATGAATGCGAATTTAGAGACAGACTTGATTCGCTTGTATCTGTTTATCCTTTTAACGAATACGAATTTATCATGTCGACGTTAATAGGATTAGATATTTTGACCTTGGATGAATATCATCATCTTCGTGATCGTTATATCGAAAGAAATTACTTTCTTTACATTTTTGAAATAAGCGCACCGCGCAAATTTGGAGAAACATGGGCACAAGGTCAGTTGAAATCGTTAGTTCCAGAGTTACAAAAACCATCAAAAAAGATTGATCCAGAGTATTCTGGACAATATGACTTTTTCCTTGAGGGTATCCGCATTGAAGTCAAAGCATCACGAGCAGTGGATGCGGATTCAGATGAGCCTCTATATGTAAAAGCATTGGCTTCCGATTCAGAAAAAAACTTTTGGATGAATTTCCAGCAAATTAAACCCGATTGTTGCGATGTATTTGTATGGGTTGCTGTATGGCGGGATGTGATTCGCTATTGGGTTTTATCTGCTTATGAAGTCGAAACAAATCCGTATTATTCCAAAGGTCAGCACCGCGGCAATACCGGCGAGGGACAACTCCATATAAGAAACGACAACATACTGGATTTTAACAAGTATGAAGTCAAACCAAACAAATTGGCAGAAAGAATACGGTCAGCTTATCATCGACTGCCAGAATAGAAAGGGCACCATGAAAAACAGCCCGCTCCCCAGATTGGATACATCAGGAAGGACTAAAGCCGGCCGCCGTCTCCTCATTCGGCAGGAAGAACCGGCCGACATCCCGCACATAACCGCCATCGAAGAAGATGCCTTCCAGCGCCCGGATGAAGCCGCCTTGGTGGTTCGCCTGCGCGCTGCCGGCGCCATCTGGCTGTCACAGGTGGCGCTGCTGGACGGGAACATCGTCGGTCACGCTTTGTACAGCCTGGCTGCAATAATCTGCGATGGCGCTGCCGTGCGCGAGTACCCCGCCTTGGGCCCGATTGCCGTCGCCCGCGCCCACCAAAAGCAGGGCATCGGCGGCGCGCTGATACGGGCTGGCCTGCAGGCCGCCAAAGATGCCGGCTATGGCTTGATGTTCCTGGTTGGCCATCCCTCCTATTATCCGCGCTTTGGCTTCCAGCCCGCGCTGCCGCTCGGCTTTACTTCGGATTATGTCCAGGACAGCCGGCGGCACGAGCATTTCATGGTGGCGGTGCTGGATGAGAGCCTGCCCGCCAGCCCGCGCGGGCATCTGCGCTTTCATCCAGCTATGGATGGCGTTTGAGCCTGTGCCTCAATGTGCCGCCAAACCCTCTATTGCAATCCAGAGATTTTGGGTCTATAGTATTAAACTAATTCGGACGCCCTGCCCTTTTGGCGGGGTTTTATTTTGGAGTCAACATGACCAGCACTTTTGCGGCTCTTGGATTAGCCCCAGCCCTCCTGGAAACACTCCAGCAAATCGGTTACAGAGAGCCAACGCCCATCCAGCGGGAAGCCATTCCGCATCTGCTGGCGGGGCGCGATGTGATGGGGCAGGCACAGACCGGCACCGGCAAAACAGCGGCTTTCACCTTGCCGACTCTACAGCAGCTTGACAGGCGCGGCCTGCAAGTCTTGATTTTGGCGCCCACGCGCGAACTGGCGATTCAAAATGCCGAAGCCGTCTATCGCTATGGGCATCAAATCGGATTGCGCGTGCTGCCCATTTATGGCGGGCAGCCTTACGCACGGCAAATCCGCCGCCTGAAAAAAGGCGTGCAGGCGGTGGTCGGCACGCCCGGACGCACCCTCGACCTGATTCGCCAAGGCGAGCTCGAGCTTGACCAAGTTCGTTTCCTGATTCTCGACGAAGGCGACGAGATGCTCAAGATGGGATTTATCGAAGATATCGAGCAGATTATCGCCGCCACCGATGCCAGCCAGCGGCAGACCATCCTGTTTTCGGCAACCGTTTCCCAAGAAATCCGCGCTATGGCGCAGAAGTATATGCGCGATGCGATTTATATTCACATCGAATCGGAGCAGCTGACCGCCAACAACGTCCAGCAGCGGCATTATATGGTCAGGCCGCAAGACAAAATCGCAGCGCTCAGCCGCGTGCTGGAAGTCGAGATGCCGCAGAGCGTGCTGATTTTTGCGCGGACAAAAATAGGCGCTGCCGAACTAGCGGAGCAGCTTATTGCCCAGGGGTATCCGGCAGTCGCCATCCATGGCGATTTATCCCAGCCAGAGCGCGAACGCATCCTGGGGCGTTTCCGCGCCGGGCATACCAGCATCCTGGTGGCGACCGACGTTATGGCGCGCGGTATGGATATTCCGGCTGTATCCCATGTGGTCAATTATGACATCCCCCAGCTTGCTATCGAATATGTCCATCGCATCGGGCGCACCGGCCGCGCCGGGCGGGTGGGCGAAGCCATCACCCTGATTACGCCCAGACAGCGCCGCAGCCTGAAAATCATCGAGAACTACATCGGCAGCCCCATCGAACGCAGCCAGCTGCCCAGCCGTGAACAGGTGCTGGCCATTCGGCAGCGCCAATTCAAGGATCGTCTGGTCGAACAAATCCAGGCAGCCGACGACAGCTATGATGAGGTGCTGGCAGAACTTGGCGAGATGGGCTATTCGATGGAACAGGTGGCGAATGCGCTCATCGGCATCCTCCGCGCCGAGGAAGCCGCCGAATCCCTGACCGACATCAGCGACATTCGCATCGAGCGCGACCAGAGACGGCCGCGCCGCGAGCGCGGCTGGCGGGATGGGCGCAAAGAACGCGGGCGCAAACGGCGGCGCGGCCGACAGGAAGCCGGCATGGTGCGGCTGATGATGTCCGTCGGCAAAACCAACGGCATCCGCCCCGGCGATGTCGTCTACAAAATCGCCAGCACCGCGCAGATCCCCGGACATGTCATCGGTCACATTGACATTCAGCAGGACAAAACCTTCGTCGATGTGCCTGAAGAACATGTCGAGGCCGTCTTGAAAAGCGGCAGAAGAGTCACCATTCGCGGCCGACCAGCCCATCTCAAGCTGGCATAAA
>DAOUKA010000479.1:0-2549 GCA_034421915.1 Anaerolineae bacterium | reverse complement strand
CTGGTCGCTATCCGAGACAAGCTCCTCAATAAAATCCCAGAAGCGCGGCTCCAGTTCAATCCAAAATCGCCCCAGCGCATTCCACTGCTTGACCAGATGCTTGCGGTCATTGCTGTCCGGTCGGCCTTCCGCGCCGCGCTGGAGAACATGCTCAGCCAAGGCATTCAGCGCATTGCGCAGCTTGCCGGCGACTTCTTCCGCCTGTTTCAGCGCTCCCGTAATGTCATTGACGTATTCCTCGTTCCGCAGCAGTTTCAGCGGCAGTGGCATCACCTCGCGGCGGTAGAAAATCGGTTTTCCCTTCTCGGCCAGCATGCCTGTCGCCACCAATCGGACAGGATAATTGTCGTCGAGCGGGCCTTCTTGTGTTAGGGCGGCGACCCACTGGACGACAGCCGACGGCTTATATCTTTTACTGGATTGCAGCAGCAAAGTATGATAGCTGCGCCATAAAGCTTTGTCCTCATTGAAGTAGAGGAAGCGATATTCGCCAGTGAACTCTCCTTTCTCTTTCTTTTGCTCGTGGCGCTTTTGCGGGCATATCACATCCGAACTCAGGTTAAATGCAGGCGCAGCCACATACTCTCGCACAACTGCGTGCTCACCGTCCATTTCCGGGATCAACTGTATTCGGTTGTTTGACCAGGTTAGATAATCTAAATAGCCAAACGGTGGCGTTTCCGGGATCTTCTTGATGTTGGGTCTTTGATCTGTTTGATCTGCCAAATAATCCCGCTGGTCTCGCGTTGTGTTGCGCCGAGCGTAGAAATGATCCATTTCCCAAGCGGGTGCGTCTTCGTCTGTTCGCTTTTGTGGCATTATCCCCTCATCAGAATACTCCACCAGATTTAATAGCAGAGTTTCAAACAGATTCGTACCATACGCCCAAAAAATCACGCCGCGGGAGAAAATACTATCGGTGAAACTTGGTCCATATCTGGTTCCCCAAGGTCCTGGCCCGCCGATTTTGAAGTAACGCGCCGCGATCAATTGACGGGTTGCTTCTGCGGGAGAAAGTTTGACTCCCACGGTATTGGTAATGTGATTGAAGAGTGTGTCTGTATTGCTCATAGGATGCACCAGATGGATGAGCGATTTCGGCTCGACCCGATGTTCCTGCACCTGATAAAAAGGGCGCTGCGGATGAAACAGGTCAAAGCGCTCATGCCACTTCTCAAAGTAAGCGTCAAGGCGCTCCATATCAAACTCGCCTGCTTCCCACAATGCCTCCCATGGGTCAAGGCCTTCAGGCCCAAAGACGCGGTGCAAAATCGCCAGTGTCAAAGGCAGAATGGATGCCGACATGATGGGCGTCTCGCATGATATTTCGCGCAGCTTATGCGCTCGTGCCAGCAAGCCGCGCAGGCTGACCTCGACAAACTCGCCTTCCAGTGTGATGCAGGGTATCCAGGGCCGGTCAATCAAATTGAATGAATAGGTCATGCTTCCTCCTGATTGATAATTTCCAATCCATATTCTTGAGTGAGTCGCAGCGTGTAAGGGCTATCAGGCACATCAAAGCTGTCGCCATCAAATTCGACCACGCGAGCATATTTGAGTTGCGATTTCCTTGCCCAGTTGGGATTCTCCTCAAGCCTCTCCAGGGCTCGTTTGGCGCCCCGATGACTGACAGTCACTTTGTGGCTTAATAAGTCGTCGACCTCAGCTTTGCTCGGTACGCGCTCAATCAGACTTTTCAAATGCGAATCCGTATCTGTGATGCAGATGATGTCAATACCGGGACGGATATTGCGGGTGGCGATGTTGCGCTCTTCGTCATCAGACAGTCTAGCGCTATAGCCCCCAATCAAACGTTTGTCGGACGGCTTTCCGATGACAAATTGCGTGCCGCGAAACTCGCTGTTTTGGTCATTCAGCCCCATTTTGTCCGCCGCGGCCGCTAAAGCCTCGCGGTAGGCTGGACTGATGTTTTCTATATTGATTTCGTTGCTGTAGACAAAGTTCATCAGTTCATCCATATCGTCCGGTATGCGCATCTCCTGCATCTCCCGCAAACACAGCCAGGTTTTTAGCAGGAAGAATCGCTCATAGATTAGCCCATCGACACCAAAGTCCGGCACATTATCTTGTGTGGGTGGTGTGCGCAGCAGCAGGGTCGGCTGTGCCAGATGGGGCGGGCGACTGCGATGTGGATGGCGATGCAGGCGCCCCAGGCGCTGAATGAGCAGGTCAATCGGGGCGCAGCAACTCACCATGAGGTCGAAGTCGAGGTCGAGGCTCTGCTCGATAATCTGGGTGGCTACCAAAATGGCGCGTTCGGGTCGCGTGTCATCGGTGCTATCTTTGCCAAAGGTATTAAGCACATCCTGTTCTATCTCATGTCGCCATTTTGGCGGAAAGCGGGCATGAAAGAGCCATACTTCGTTCTTGTCAATCCCCTCGGCTTCGCGCAGACAGCGTGCCACTTCAATCGATTCATTGACTGTATTGCAAACAATGGCGATGCAGCCGCCCTGCTCGTACCAGACCCGAACCGTATCCACCAGATTGTCCAGGTCGGGCGGAATCGGCTTGATTTGCATAACGCG
>DAOUKA010000478.1:0-3111 GCA_034421915.1 Anaerolineae bacterium | reverse complement strand
AAGCGCTGTTCATTATTCGTCGTCCACATTTGGATGATACCACCTTCCTGACAGGCTGCGCAAGCCCTTTCCCACAATCGATCCCGCACCATCGCGGTAAGATGCCCTAAAAACACGCCCGGATGAGGTTCAATCAACCAGCGCGACAACTCCCCGCGCAAGCCGACCGGCACATTTTCCATAATCATAACTACCATATCTCATCCTCCGCAAACAGCGCATCCAAATCCAGATCATCCAGCGGGAAACCCCGCGGCCCTTCATCCTCATCGTAATCAGCCGGTGGCTCCTCTTTCATATCGAGGACAGAATCGATATCGGGCAGCAGGCGCTGAAGCAGCTTGGTTTTTTTGAACTCTTCGCGGCAGCGGCGGCGGATGCTGGCGTAAAGATTATCTGTACCCAAGGCCACTGTTTTGAAGGCAATCGGAATGGTCAGTTCGGTTTTATACAAATCGGCAATGTCAAGAACAAAGGACAGCTGCTTGCCGGTATGGATAAATCCCAATCCGGGCGAATAACCACCGCTGACAATGGCGGCGTGACAGATGCCATAGAGCAGGGCGTTCGCCATCGACAGGGCGCTGTTGATGGGGTCGGATGCGCCCATATTGCGCGGATCGTAGCGTCTGCCGCGCCATTTGACGCCATAATGACGGCTCATAATCTGGTAGGTATTGCGGACGCGAACCCCTTCATGCCCGCGAATCTGCTCCAGGCTCAAGTCGGGATCCAGTTTTTCGTCAAAGCGATGAGCATACATCGCCAGAGCGACCCGTCGCCGCGCCTGCGGGTCGCTGACCAGGCTCGCCTGCTTGATGAGGCGATATGCCTTGCGGGTTTCGCCAGTGCCCTGGGCATAAAAGCGGGTGCTGTCTTCGCCAACCCACAAAATGGAACAGCCATTCTGCGCCAGCAGCTTGACAGCTTCGTGGGTGATGCTGGTTCCCGGGCCCAAAAGCAGCAGCGAAAGGGAAGCAATCGGGACGGCAACCTTGCCGCGTTCATCCACCAGTTCAACTGCGTTTCGATAACGCTGGACGACGGCCCGTTCGGCATAGATATAACTGAGGCTGTCGCGCAGCTTGGGTAGAATATGCAAATCGGTATAGGGTCCCCCACTCCTGTGGGGAAAATGAGACGACTTGCTCATAAAACCTCCTTCCTCCAAAGGGTTGCTTCCAGGCTGGGGGATTGATATTCAAGTTGATATTAAATTGTTAATCTGCACGCTGCCCCGAACGAATTCGAGGGAGTTTCGGCATTACGAGCGGGCAGCTATGGAAAGCAAGCCAAAACCGAAGGCTTTGCCGCTGCCGATGCCGCGCCGCAATGCCTCTGAAAAGGCTTCTGGCTGACTGACTTGCAGCAGCCCGTCAAACTGTACAGCATGCCAGGTTTGTCGGCGTCTTTGCCCATATTGCTTGCCAAGTTTGACGCAGCGCACATCCAGCCGGTCGACGTCAAAGCCGTGCGCCTGCCCCTTGCGCTGAAGCCAGTCCAGCAGTTCGCTTTCGGCAAAGATGGCATAGCGTTTGCCTCTATACTTGATGGTTGGATTGGCCTGCAGGCGGAAGCGCAGCCGCAGATCGGCTTGCACCTGCGGCGCAAAGGGCCGCAGCCCTGGCAGCCTGCACAGATAGCGCGGGTCATTCAACCGCGTTGCCTGGCTCCAGTCCGGCAGGGTTTGCGATTGCACCAAAACCGTGGCGCAGGCTTGTCGGTTTGCCTGTTCCACTCGATACAAAACCCGCTCACCCGCCGGCAGCTGCGCTGGGAAAGCGCAGAGCAAGGTACGGTGCAATTCATAGCGGTCACCAAGGTCGCGCCGCGCCGCCCGATGTCTGAGGTTAAACAGCAGTTGAGATAAAAACATCATCAGACCTCCTGTTGATAAGCCGGGTTGGACACCCAAAACTCGCGCAAATAACGCGGCAGGAAGCGCCGCGACTGGAAGGAGAGCGGCTGGTCGTTGCGGACGACGGAGCCGTTTTCATCCTCCACCACCAGCCGCAAGCGCTTTGCACCCTTATCCGCACCCAGAAAGAGGTACTGCGACAAAGCCGCAACCAAATCGGCATCGCGGAGTCCATCCGACAGCCAGATCCGTTCAGTCGGCACAAATGCCTTGCGCCCGAAGAACAAGAACCAGGTCGGCTGCTGCAAGGCGGCTTGCAGTTGCGCCAGCAAAGTCGCATCGCCTTCCATGCCCACCAGAAATTTGGCATCCGCCAGATAGTATCGATGGGATACGATGGGATTTTTGCGTTCGATGCCACCGCTGACTTTGTAATAGCCACCATTGCCGGCGGTGTGGAAATCGCGCAGGATGGTCCCTGGCTGGTCGATGCGCACCCCCATCCGCAGCGCGTTGAGGTCGGCGACTGGCTCGCTGCGAGGACGTCCCAGCGCAGCGCACAGCAAACCGACAATCCCGCTTTTGGAAGGTTCGCGCCCGGTATCACGATGACTGAAGTTGCTCTGGGTTCCCCAGGATTGCAGGGGAGCGCTAATCCGCATTAACAAAGTTGCCATAAGCTAGTCCTCGCTCAAGGCAGCCGTCATCGCGCCCACCCATTCGCGCAGGTTGGCAACTGTCGCCTGGCTCAATTCCTGCGAGGGCAGGTCATAGCCGCGCGGATTCAATGCCGCGACAGTCGGATCGCTCAGACGGAATGCCGCTTCTACTTGTTCCCAGTATCTTGCCAGGGCTTCGATGGATGGCTCGGCCAATCCACTTTCTCGCTTGACGCGCACCGGCTGTTCAAAGGCATTGGCAAGCGACTGGCCGTCATTTTTCGGGCGGGCGACCGCCAGCAGGAAATCCGGCGCATGCTGATTGACAAAGGAGTTCTCCATGCCCGAAGGCACGACCAAAGCAAAAGCCTGCATAAACGCGCTTACTGTCTGCCGCGCAAGCGCGACATCTTCGTGGAGATTTTTGACCAACTGCTCCCAATCGATGCGGGCGCAGCGATAATAGGTTGCCGAATTGAAGGCGACCAAGCCCAGCATCCCGGCGCCGCTGGTGTCCTCCGGCGTAAAATCGTCCACCGCCGTAAAATAATCAAACTCGGCTGTATTGACCTCATGGGTGGAGATGGCATGGGC
>DAOUKA010000477.1:0-1888 GCA_034421915.1 Anaerolineae bacterium | reverse complement strand
AAATAATCCTCGGTGCCAGTGCCGCAGATGGTCGGGTATTCATCGCCGTCAAGATAGAATTTTAGCTCGCCCTCGCCCCACCAGCCGTTATTGTTGGTTCCCCAGGCGACATACGTGCCGACATACTGTCCGCGCCCTTGGACGTCATCAAGGATCGTATAGACGTCTTTGTAGGGCAGTGGGTTGGTGCGCCTAAACTGCGCGTGAAAATAGGCAGCGTCTTCTGGCACTTGGGTCAGGGTGTAATTGATTTGGTAATAGAGCGTCATATCTTCTTCGGCTATGTTGCTGATGGTCATGCGGCACTTTTTGCGGAAGGGCATCTCCCAATAGGAGTTGAAGGCGTTGCCGGGATTGACGCAGACGGGCATGGATGTGACCTGGGCATATTGACCCCAGCCGACGGTGAAGAAATCGCCAATCGGGCATTCTACCGATGGGCATTCCGAATCATCCCAGTAGATGCGCAGAATAGAGAAGCGCCAGTTTCCCGTTGGCGTCATCCAGATTTGCTGAATGGCGCCCGGCCCAGCTATATCGGCCAGGGTAAAGGTTTCGCCGGCTTTGATGACCACCGATGGCGATACCTTCCAGCCTTGGCCCAGGTCGCGGGCGGCGTGAGCGCCGGTGCCTTGGATCGCCATCCCGCCTTTTCCCTTGGCGCCAGTGAAGTTTTCAGCGCTGATGGAGCGGGTTCTGGCGGGCGAGAGGCGCGATAAATTGCCGAGATGCAGTCCCAAGCCGTTAAATTCAGTCATCACCTAACCTCCGATACCTGTTAAATTGTTAAAGTGCTGCTCATAGAGAGCGCAAACCTGCGGGTGTGAGCCGACATAAACGAAGCTGATGGTGTTGCCTTGATAGTCGAAGGTGCCGGCATGGGCGCAGGGCTCGATGGCGATGGTCTGTGCGCTGGGCAGGCCTTCCTGCCCGCCAAGCGCGCAGTTGATAAGCTCCTGGTTGATGCGCGTCTGGTTGATGACCAGCACCGCGCCGACAAGCGGCACCGCGCCGGTCGGATTGGTTTCGGTGTAGAACTTGGCGGCGATGGCGCCGCGGTCCTGGAAGCACTGCAGCACCTGTTCGATCTTGGCGACGGCGGCGGTGAGGGCGACCTGCCCGCCAACCAGAGCCGCGCCGCCTACAGCCGTGAATGCGCCATCTATGGCAGCGTCAACATTGGTGGCGGTGTAGGCCGCGAGATTGGGCAGGAGACGCTGCGCCGACTGGGCATCGCCGGCTAGGTTGCCCGTGCCGCCGCAGGCCGCCAGCACAAGCAACATCAGGCTTAGCCATCCCGCGGATTTCAAAATCTTCAAGTTTATGCTCCCGATTTGAAGATGGCTCTCCCGTCATTTTAGCAGACTTTGCGCGGGCGCGGGCAAGCGATTGCTGAATTGAGGGGGATTTGTTAGACTGGCGCAACAGGAAGCCAGCGCAAGGATGGAGACAGGGTGAAACTGCTAAGCTATGAAATCGATGGAAAGCGCCGCGTCGGTGTGTTGGATGGGGGGACGATTCGGCGCGTGGATGCGGATAGCATGATGGACATCATCGCTGCGGGCGGCAGACCGACGGCCGGCGATATTTGTGACAAGCTGGGTGAGGTGCGGCTTTTGCCGCCGCTGGTGCCGGGCAAAATTTTGGCAATCGGTCGCAATTATGTCGCTCATGCCCGCGAATTGAACAACGAAGTTCCGGCGGAGCCGCTGGTGTTTGCGGTGATGCCCAGCGCCGTCATCGGGAGCGGCGATGTTATCGAATGGGAAAGCAGCCTGACCTCGCAGGTGGATTGGGAGGGCGAACTGGCGGCGGTCATCGGCAAGACAGCCCGCAAGGTCGCGGCGGCGGAGGCGCTGGATTATGTTTTTGGCTATACTGTCGCCAA
>DAOUKA010000476.1:0-5421 GCA_034421915.1 Anaerolineae bacterium | reverse complement strand
GCCAGGAAATGGTCGAGCGTGATTTGCGCCCATTGTCTGGCTCGGTCTTGTGCCTTGCGCCCCGACCAAAAGGCGCCAGCCGCGATTGAAGTCGTATTTTGGGGCCGGTCGCGGCTGATGATGCTGACCTCGAAGCCGGCTTGCTGCAACTGGAAGGCCGAACTCAAACCGGAGACGCCGCTGCCGATAACGATAATTGGGGTCATGGATGATTTCCTCCTCACGCGCATTTTAGCACAGATTGGCTCTCTTCAGTATGCGATTGAGGGTTTAAGAAGTATGCGCAAAGCCATTAACATAAAACTATGTCTTGAAGTTGAGTCAGGTATTTATGGCACAGCGAACCCGAAAGTTCTCACAAGCTCCCCGGACTCCGCCGTCACGCAGTTCGCTTTGGCGCAGCTTGATATTGCTGGGGAAGTATCGCAATATGGCGGTGGGCGCGTATGTGCTGGCTTTGGTGGTGAACGGCTTGGCTGTGCTGATTCCACAGGCGATTCGCTGGATTATTGACGCTGGCATTATCCAGCAGAATATAGAGCTTTTGCTGTCGTCGCTGCTGGGATTGATGGCGCTGACTGTCATCAAGGGGCTGGTGGATTATGTGCTGGGGCGCTGGACGGAAGTGGTGTCGCAGGGGGTCGCCTATGACATCCGCAATGCCATTTATGACAAATTGAGTTCGCTGTCCTTCGCCTACCATGACCGAGCGCAAACCGGGCAGCTGCTGACGCGGTCAATTTCGGATGTTGAGCGGATTCGCTTTTTGACAGGTCGCGCGGTGCTGCGCCTGTTTCAGTCGTCGACTTTGATGCTGCTGACCTTTGCCGCGCTCACCCTGATGAACGCGCAGCTTGCTTTGCTGTCGATGCTGCTGATGCCCCTGCTGGGATATATCGCCTTTCGTTTTGGGCGCATCTTTCGCCCCTTGTCGCTGGATATTCAGCAGCAGTTGGCAGAGATGACCACTGTGCTGGAGCAAAATCTGCGCGGTGCCAAAATCGTCAAGGCATTTGCCCAGGAAGATACCGAGATAGAGCGTTTTGAGGAGAAGAATCAGGACTGGTTTGCCTTGGCGCAAAAGCAGGTCATCGTGCAGACGCAGCATATTCCTCTGCTGGATTTCATCGCCAGTTTGAGTACGGGCGTCATCCTTTGGCTGGGTGGGCGTCTGGTGATTGAAAATGCGCTGACGATAGGTGAACTGGTGGCATTTACGACCTATCTGGGGCAGTTAATTTCGCCAGTGCGGCGGCTTGGCATGATTATCCCGGCGGTAGCGATGGCTTCGGCAGCCGGCGAACGCATTTATACGATTCTTGATGCCCAATCGGAGGTGAGGGATTTGCCGAATGCGATTGAACTGCCGCCGATTAAAGGGCAAGTGCGTTTTGAGAATGTATCCTTTTCGTATTTTAATCAGCGTCAGGTGTTGAATAAGCTCAATTTTGAAGCCGAAGTGGGTGAGGTGGTGGCTTTGCTGGGGGCGACTGGTTCGGGAAAATCGACCATTATGAATTTGATTCCGCGCTTTTATGATGTAACTGGCGGGCGGATTCGAGTCGATGGCTATGACCTGCGCGATGTCAGCCTGAACTCCCTGCGTGACCAGATTGGGATTGTGTTGCAAGAGACGGTTTTGTTTGCAGCCAGCATCCGCGAGAACATCGCCTTTGGGATGGATGATGTCTCGGAAGTTGATGTCATTGAAGCTGCCAAAGCAGCACAGGCACACGATTTTATCATGGCCATGCCAGATGGCTATGAGACGCAGGTTAGTGAACGGGGCATGACCTTGTCTGGCGGTCAAAAACAGCGGATTGCGATTGCCCGTGCCTTGCTGAAAGACCCGCGAATCCTGTTGCTGGATGATGCCACGTCGAGCGTCGATACTGAAACGGAGCGCTTGATTCAACTGGCTCTGGAGCGGCTGATGGAAGGGCGCACCTCCTTTATCATTGCCCAGCGGCTGAGTACGGTACGGATGGCGGACAAAGTGCTGGTGCTGCAAGGCGGGCACGTTGCCGCTGTCGGCACGCACGAGGAGCTTTTGCAGAAATCGGGATTATATGCCGAGATTTATTATCGTCATTTGCGTTGAGGGCAACAGAGAGTAAAGGTTATGGGATTTTCGATTGGCTCTGCCGGCATCCGCACAGGGGGACCGGGCGGCACGTTGGCACAATATGCTGACAAGGTGGAAGGGCGTTCCTTTAATCTGCGGGTGTTATGGCATCTGCTGGTCTTTGTGCGGCCCTATGCGCTGCGGATGATTGCCGCTTTTGTGGTGATGCTGGTAGCCTCTGCCCTGACTTTGGTGACGCCCTTCTTGGTCAAGGTGGCGATTGACGGGCCAATTGCCGCGGGCGATATTGCGGGTTTGAATCGGATTGTGTTGGCGACGCTGCTCGCCTTGACTGGCTCCTATCTGGCGTCGATGACCCAACGTTATTTGCTGAGTTGGGTCGGGCAGAAGGTGCTTGCCGATTTGCGCTCGGCATTATTCAGGCACTTGCAGGAGTTATCCCTCGCTTACCATGACAGGCACATCATCGGTGTGACCATTTCGCGGGTGATTAGCGATGTCGGGGTAATCAATCAGTTATTGTCACAGGGCTTGATTACGCTCATCGGCGACAGCCTGCTGCTGGCGGGCATTATCCTGGTGATGCTGTCTCTGAACGCGCAGCTGGCTTTGGTCACGTTTTCGATTATCCCCTTGATTGTGCTGGTGACGATGCTCTTTGCGCGGCGGGCAAAGCTGGCATTCCGCAAGACACGGTCCCGCAACGCCCACCTGGTCGGTGACCTGGCGGAAAACCTGACGGGCATTCGTGTGATACAGGCGTTTGCCAATGAGGACACGACCTTCGAGAAGTTTGATGAGGTCAATCAAGCCAATCGTGATGCTCATATTGAGGCGATTTCGCTGTCGTTTGTGTTTTTGCCGACAGTCGAATTCCTGAGTATGGTAGCGACCGCGATTGTGCTGCTCTTTGGTGGGATTAGCATCGCGCATGGGAGCTTGACGCTGGGAACGGTGATTGCGTTTTTGGCTTATGTCAACCGCTTTTTCCTGCCCGTGCAGGAATTAAGCCAACTCTACGCCACCATGCAGACCGCGATGGCTGGGGGCGAACGGGTGATTAACCTGCTCCATACCGAGCCGATGGTGAACGATAAAGAGGATGCCGCGGACATGCCACCCATAAGGGGGCGGATTCAATTTCAGGATGTGAGCTTTGCCTATCGTGAAGGGGTTTCGGTGTTGCAGGGGATTAACCTGGATTTCGCGGCGGGCACGATGGTGGCTCTGGTTGGCCCGACGGGCGCTGGCAAGACCTCCATCGCCAACTTGATTGCGCGGTTTTATGATGTGAGCGAAGGGGCGGTGCTGATTGATGGGATGGATGTGCGGGATGTCAAGCAGCGCTCCATGCGCCGACAGATGGGGCTGGTATCCCAAGACCCATTTATCTTTTCCGGCACGATTGCCGATAACATTCGTTTTGGTCGTCCTGCTGCAACCCTGGCGGATGTGATTGAGGCGGGCAAGCTGGCGAATGTCGATGAATTTGTGAAGGATTTGCCGGCCGGTTATGACACTGAAATTCTGGAAGATGGCGCCAATCTGTCGGTGGGGCAGCGGCAGCTGATTTCGATTGCCCGCGTGATGTTGGCTGACCCGCGCATTCTGATTATGGATGAGGCAACTTCCAGCGTCGATATGGTCACGGAAGCCTTGATACAGGATGCCTTGCAAAAGCTGCTGGCGAAGCGCAGTTCGATTGTGATTGCGCATCGTCTGAGTACGATTGTCCATGCCGATGTGATTTGCGTTGTGGATGGGGGCAAAATCATCGAGACGGGCAGCCACGCCGATTTGCTGGCGAGGCGCGGTTTGTATTATGCGCTGTATGAGCGGCAATTTGTGAGTATGGGGTAGAAGGACTGCTTCCGCGACAGGGTGGGGGGCAGCCATTATTCCAGCTTGATGCGCGGATTGAGAAAGCCGTACATCATATCGGCAGCGAGGTTGGCACAGAGGATGATGCTTACGGTGACCATGACAATAGATTGCACCAGCAAGAGGTCGCGGCGCTCGATGGCGGCGATGAGCAGGCTCCCCAGCCCCGGAAAGCCGAACACAAATTCGATGACGACCAGCCCGCTAATCAACCAGGTGATGCTAATGGCGATGATGGTAATTGTCGGCAGGAGGGCATTGCGCAGGACATGTCGCAGGATGAGATCGCGGTAGGGTATGCCCTTGAGCGCGGCGGTGCGGACATAATCGCGCTTGAGTTCTTCGATGACGCCCGCGCGTGTCAGGCGGGAAATGTAGGCAAGCAGAACCAGGGTGGCAGCGAATGCCGGCAGCCACAGCGCGGGCAGCATCTGGGCGAAGGAGGCATTGGCGGGGACGGCGGAACTTGCAGGAAACCACCAGCCCAGCGCTTGTGCCAGGGGATTATCCGCCCAGCGCAATGCCACGATGTTGATGAGAAACAAGCCGGTGACAAACTCTGGCAAGCTGACAAAGGATAGGCTAAGCAGGGAGATGATTATATCCGGCAGTTTGTTTTCGGCAAGCCCGGCAATAACCCCCAAGGTGACTGAAAGTGGCACGGACAGCAGCAGGGCAACCAAAGCCAGGCGAGCCGAATTCAAGCTGCGTTCGAGGATAAGCTGGCGGTTGTCAGCGCCGCGGAAGGCAATCGTCTGGCCCCATTCACCCTGGATGAAGTTTGTCATCCAATCCAGATACTGCGCGGGAACAGGGGCATTCAAGCCCAATTCCGCGCGAATTTCCTCGATTTGTTCGGGGGTGGCTTCCCGTCCGCCAGCAATCACCCGCGCTGGATCGCCCGGCAGGACACGGAGCAGGAAGAAAATAATAATCGAGCTTAACAGATAGGTAAAGATGAAGAAGAGGAAGCGCCGTCTCAAAAAACGCAGCATAGCGGTCTAAACCTTCTCACCGTGGTTTGACGGCTGGCGCTGAAGCTGATGGAGGTCGTCCAGCGGGATATGACAGCGAATCCAGTGTCCGCTACTATTGCGCCAGGGCGGCGGCTCCTGCTGGCAAATGTCACCGATTTTGCGCGGGCAGCGGGTGTGGAAGCGACAGCCCGTGGGCAAGTTCTGTGTACTAGGCAGATTATCGCTTAGCAAAATGCGCTCGGCTTTGTGATTGGGGTTGGCGACTGGAATCGCGGAGACCAGTGCTTCGGTATAGGGATGGAAGGGCGGCTGGAACAATTCCTGCGCGGCACCGACTTCAACTAGCTGCCCCAGATACATGACAGCGATGGTATCCGCCAGATAACCCACCAGGGACAAATCGTGCGAGATAAACACATAGGCGCTGCCCCTTTCGGCTTGCAGCTGTGCCAGCAGATTCAGGACGGCAGATTGAAC
>DAOUKA010000475.1:0-14799 GCA_034421915.1 Anaerolineae bacterium | reverse complement strand
CATGGATCCTTCGATATGGTGATTATGAATCCGCCATTTACACGGGCGAACAACCATGAACGACGAATCCCCGATACGCCCAACCCTAACTTCGCGGCTTTTGGCTCCAGCGCCGCCGAGCAGAAGGCAATGGCAAAAGCCGCCAAGCGCCTGACCAAAGACACGATTGCCCATGGCAGCGCCGGTGAGGCCTCGACGTTTATGGCGCTTGCCGATAAAAAGCTAAGGATCGGCGGGATGCTGGCGCTCGTTATGCCTGTAACGCTGCTGACCGGATCGTCATGGGAAAAATGCCGTCGGCAGCTTGCCGGCGCGTATGATGGACTTATTTTAATCTCGATTGCGGGCGTAAATGGCGCCGAGATGTCCTTTTCGGCGGATACCGGCATGGGAGAATGTTTGGTCATTGGTCAACGAAGCGGCCGGCGGCAAACACGGGCTGTCTTTGTGGTTCTCAACGAGGCTCCGGACTATCCAATATACAGCATAACGATTGCCCAACAAATCCGACAATTGATTAGGAATAAGACGCTCAGACGTTTGGAAGATGGCCCAGTGGGAGGCAGCATTATTCAATTTGGCGATGAAATTGCGGGACAAGCGATAGATGCCCCCTTGCCGCCCGCCGGTGGTTGGAAACTGGCGCGTATCGTCGATCTCTCGCTGGCTCAAACCGCCTATCAGCTAGCAAACAAAAAACGAATCTGGCTGCCCACCCAACAAGAGACCAATGTCTTTGATATAGCTATGAAGAACGCGGCGGCGATTGGTAAAATCGGGCCTTATCATTTGGATGTAAGCCGAAGGCATAGAGACGGAACAAGAAGACCGTTTGACTTAAGACCGCTGCAACACAATTATGTGCCAACCTATCCTATTCTGTCAGCACATAATGCCGACCGTGAAAGAACCATGATGTTCGAGGCTGACCACGACGGCATTCCCTATAAGGCCGCGTCTAAAGAGGAACAAGCCATTGTCGATCAAAAAATAGCAGACCTTTTCCTAACCGCATCACACTGTCATTCCAACCTGGATTTTCGCTTCAACAGTCAATCCACAGCAATGCAATTCACTGCTCGCAAGACCATCGGCGGACGTGCCTGGATATCGATTCAATTGCCGGAAGCGGCACATGAGAAGGCTTTGGTATTGTGGGCAAACACAACGCTTGGTTTGCTGATGTTCTGGTGGCATTCATCCAAACAGCAGTCCGGCCGCGGCATACTCACAAAAACGACGCTGCAAACACTGCCAGTCCTTGATGTAACCGCACTGGAGGCTGACCAGCTTGAGCGTGCGGCGCAACTGTTTGATGAAATGAATCAACTGCCCTTGCTGCCTGTGCATGAACTGGAAAAAGATGATAACCGAAAGACTTTGGATCGGCGCTTTTACAGCACGGTACTGGGCCTGGATGAGTCTTTACTTGCTGACGGCGACCCCTTGGACATCCTGCGGCAAAAGCTATGCCGCGAGCCTTCAATACGCGGCAGCAAGAAGTGATGTTACCACGCTCCAAAACATGGTATACTCCCGGATACTCCTGCGCGAAGGGGGTGGCAGTCACGACATCGGGTACGTGCGGGCGGTGGCGCTGGCGGATGGCGCGGTGGTCAGTGTCTATTATTTCAATGACCGACCGGATGGCGAACGTTTTATTGAAGCTACAATCTGGCAGCCCGCCCTACTCTCCCAGAAGGAGGTGAGAAGCCTGTAATTTGTTGGTATTGTCTATTTATTCAAGTAAAGGAGATGCACCATGATTCACAAAGTTTTGTCGGCAGTTATGCTGCTATTCGCGTTCCAATTCGCTGGCTTGGCACAAGATAGCGAAGCGGTCTCGTTCACAGTGACGATAGAAAATATATCGGGCATCGGACTATACGAGAACACCGGTGTAGCCGCCATTCCTGTCGGCGAAAGCGGAGCGGGACCAGCAGTGCCTGGCGGCGCTTATGAGTTTGTCATCCAGGCACAAGCAGGCGATACCCTGACATTCGCCACCATGCTGGCACAGTCCAACGATTTGTTCTTCTCGCCGGATGCCGCCGGCATCGCGCTCTATGATGCAGACGGCAATGCCATCAGTGGCGATGTGAGCGACCAGATACAGATATGGGACGCTGGCACCGAAGTCAATCAACCCATTGGTGAAGGCGACGAACAGGCGCCGCGTCAATCCGGCCCGAATACTGGCGCTGATGAAATGGGCGTGGTGCAGGCTGCCAGCGCGTTGGATGATGGTCTGAGCTATCCGACAGCCAGTGACATCATCTCGGTTTCCCTCACCGCCGGCGACATGGGCGAATTCACTGTTCGCATCGACAACGTATCCGGCGATTCTATGTATCCCACTCCGATTACACCGGTGGTCTGGGTGGTGGAATCCCATGATATGATGATGGACGATATGATGATGATGCACGGGGCATTGTTCACTGATGGCATGGCCGATTATGGCTATGGGCTGGAATCATTGGCAGAAGACGGCAATCCTGCCATGCTGGCAGCTGTACTGGGTGGCGGCGATTTCGCGACTCCGCTGGCGCCGGTGGTCTGGAAAGTCCATGAGGATATGATGGGCGAAGGCGTCTTCTTCAATAGCGGTGAAGCCGACCGCGGCGTCGGTCTGGAAGCGGTTGCTGAAGATGGCGACCCTGCCATGCTGGCAGAATCCGTAGAGGGCGGTGTCCAAGCAGTGCCTGATGGCGCAGATAGTCCTGGGCCAGCATTCCCCGGCAGCGCTTACAGCTTCAGCTTCGAGGCTTCTGTCGGTCAATCTTTGTCGTTTGTGACTATGTTTGTACAGTCCAATGACCTTTTCTTCGCGCCCGACGAAAACGGCATCGCCCTGTTTGATGATATGGGGCATCCCGTCGAAGGCTCGGTAACGGGCCATGTTGACCTGTGGGATGCTGGCACAGAAGTCAATCAGGAGCCAGGCGTCGGCACAGACCAGGCACCACGTCAAGCCGAACCCAACACCGGCGCCGATGAAATGGGAGTTGTGCAGTTGGTGGCAGATAGTGGCGATGGCTATTCGTATTCACCCACAGCCGCGCTGATTCGCGTCAGCATCGCCGTGGATGATATGATGGAATAAGCGAATTGCAACGGCGGCAATTAACAGGAGGACATCTGGCAACAGGTGTCCTTTTTTATGGCGGTTTATCTCTCAAGTGGCAAATCGACCCAGCGGCGCTCACGATGAGAGATTTCGACAGCATTGATAATCTCCTGCACCCGCGCACTCTGGGCGAAGTTGCCCTGATTTTCGTCACTGTCCATGACGATTTCTTCCATGAAATTGTGAACCAGATTGGCATAGAACATAGATGGCCAGGGTTCGCCGCGGGTATAGCCTGGCGGATAATAGCAGTCGGGAATACCCACCTCGACATATTCAACCTCATGGGCATTTGGACTGGTGGATTGGCGCAGGACTTCCTTGTTTTTCAGTTCTGCGCCCAGGCGACACAAGAGCGCACCCGCCGAGCCATAGAGCCGCGCTTCTAATCCTGGGTAACTGTTGACGGTGACATAACTGGATTGAATGGTACAGAAGCCGCCCTGGCTATATTCACCGATATAGACATCGCCATCATCAATGTGGGTCCGTATCTTTTGTCCGTCCGGCATAGTGCGGTAAGGCACGAAGTTATACAGCAATCCGACCAGGCTTTTTAAGGGACTGTCCATAAACCACAAGCTCAGGTCAATAATCGGCGCACCATAACCTTCAATGGATGAGACCTTGATTTCCTCGTTTGCAGTTTCTGGAATCAAATCGACTTTGGTAACGGGTTCTGTCGGGCTAATGAATTGGGAATTTTGCTCGTAGCCATTAAAGATAAATGCCTCGCCAACAAAGCCATCAACAATCAAATCGCGCATGTACTGCATCGCTGGCGCATAGCGAAAGGTCAGGCCGACCTTGGTTTTCAGCCCTTTGGATTGTGCCAGTTCATGTGCCTGCCAAGTACGCCGATAATCATGAGCAACTGGTTTTTCGCACAGGCAATGTTTGCCAGCTTCAAGGGCAGCAAAAGCTAGGGTTTCGTGATTGTTCCTGTCCCCGATACCGCCGCGAGTGCAGACATCAATCACATCAATATCCTCACGGGCCAGCAGCTTTTCATAATCGGTATAAACCGCTTCAACGCCAAAACAGGCGGCGGCATCTTTCGCCATTGCTTCATTCAAGTCGCAGATAGCAACAACATCGCTATGTGGCGAACGCTGAAATCCCGGCAGATGGGCGCTCTTGGACCAGCGTCCGGCGCCAATCACTCCGACACGTAATTTATCTGGCATCGCAAGCGCTCCTGTTATTATTTATGACTGGGCTGGGCGACGACATAAGTCATCCCCCCGGCTTCGAGTTGGGCGACAAAGGGACGTAGCAACAAGAGCGCCGTCTCGTCAAAGGGGGCGCAAAATTCTTGCAGCAGCATCTGTGTAGCCGGATGAAGCATCTGCCCCAGCAAGGTATCCTTGGCTACAATAGTTCCGATATGACTGGCATTCAGCGCTGGCATAAAAATCCCGCCCCGATTGGGACGCAAAACCGTGATGTCTGTTACAGCGATGGGGAGATTGACGGGCGGCAGTAGCTGCCTTCTGACAATCCCTGTCTTCGCCAGGGCTCGCAGCAAACCCGCGGCAATTTTGTCCGCCCATTGCGCCTCATATTGGCTGCGTCCACCCATTTCGACGGCGGCAACAGTCAAACCTTTGGCGCGGGCGTAGCCGGTCAAGCTGGCATCACGAGACGGCGCCTTGACGATGAACGGGGCTGGAAATGCCGAAGACAAGTCATGTCCACCTTCTATCTCAAAGACGAAGGCATTCACACACCAGCTGCCGCCGCCGTGTAAATCAACCACATAATCCAAATCTGCTAGTCCAGCGGTCGCCAATACATGGGCAACGCGCTCGGTGTACGACCCGGCGGCATTGCCTGGAAATACTCGATTGAGATCAAGTTGGTCAAGGGGAGCATTGCGTTTATCCGCCTGCATTGCCAGGGGATTCGCCATCGGAACAACCCGGATGCGCCCCTGCGTTTCGCCCTCGTCAATGCTTTGGAGCAACTTGCGGATCGCCCAGCCGCCCCAAGGTCCCTCATCCCCATGAATCCCGGCTGTAATCAGAATACCGGGGGAGCCGCTGCCAAATTCTCCCAGCGACAAACTGGCTGTTCCAAATGCTGATGTGCCACCGATAGGAATTTGCCGCCAGCGCATCTTTTCAAGAATAGTTGCCATAAATTGACTGCCTTGTGGCCTTAATCCGATCGCAATCGCAACGCCATTTTCTTGACAGGGTCCACCAGAACAACTATAATTTATGATAATAGGTTGTCGATAATCGCCCTTTCGATTCATATTCTAGAGTTTTCGGAATGGATTGTCAACAAAACAGCAAACAGATTAAGTTCTTGGAGTAGTTTCATCACCCTGCTCACAGCATTAATTATAATTAATTAAGGAGAACCACATGAAAACCCCACTTTTTTCGCGTCTCTTAACTTCGGTACTTTCCCTGCTTTTGTTATCGGCATTCGTTTTCGCCCCGCTTTCGGCTCAGGACGAAATGGTCATGACTTTTGGCATCAGCCGTGCTGTCGATACACTGGATCCAACGGCAACGACATTCTCCAGTGTTGAGGTGATTGTCGGACATGTCTTTGATACCCTGGTCAAGCAGCAGCCTCTGGGTGTTTTCCATCGGGGATTAGCTACTAGCTGGACGGTCAATGAAGATGCCACCGAATACATTTTTGAATTGCGCGATGATGTCAGCTTCCATGATGGCACCGTCTTCAACGCTGCGGCGGTCAAATACACCTTTGATCGCATCGTTGACCCCGATACGAAGTCTCAGATGGCATTCAGCTTTATTGGTCCTTATCTGGAATCGGAAGTGATTGATGACCACACCATCGCCGTCCGCTTTTCATCCCCCAACGCCGCCTTTCTGGATGGTGTTTCGCACCCGCAACTGGGACCAATTTCGCCAGCGGCGGTAGAGGCTTTGGGCGCTGACTGGGGTTTCTCTGGCATTGTTGGCACCGGTCCTTTCATCTTCGAATCTTACACACCCGATTCCGAAGTGGTGATGGTCAAGAACCCGGATTATGCCTGGGGCAATGAAGCAGTCTTCGGTCGCTCTGGAGTGGCAGATATTGATCGCCTGATTTTCAAGATTCTGACGGATCCGGGCACCCGCTTGGCAGCGCTGGAAAGTGGCGAAGTGGACATGATTGACAATATCCCCGGATTGGATGTGCGGCGGCTTGATGAAAGTGAGGGTTTTGTTGTGACCCAGTATGACCAGGCTGGTCACGGCTATTCCGGGATGTTTAATCAAGACAAGTCGCCAACGGATGAACTTGCCGTTCGCAAAGCCTTTGCGCAGGCGATTGACATTGATATTATGCAGGACATCGTTTATGACGGGCTGGGTTCGCGGGCTTGCAGCGCCCTCACCCGCTCGATGTTTGGCTGGACGGATGTCTTCTGTCAGCAGAATCCTTATGACCCGCAAGCCGCCGCCGCGCTGCTCGATGAAGCCGGGTGGGTGATGAACGAAGAAACAGGTTTCCGTGAACGTGATGGCGTGACACTGACCCTCGAACACTGGTCACCTGACCGGCCTCTGAGTGCGGCAACGGCTCAATTTTTGCAAGAAGATTTGAATGCCATTGGCATCGATTTTCAGATTAATCTGGCAGACATCGCCGCCTACCTCACTGTGGTTCGTGCTGGCGAACACAACACACAGCAGTGGTGGGATACTCAGACGGACCCAGATGGTGTTTTCCGCACTTTGTATCATTCGTCCAATGCAGGTGGCGGCACCAACCGCAACAACTATCGCAACGACGAGATGGACAGCATGATTGATGCCGCCGTCGGTATCAGTGATCCTGAAGCCCGTGCGGCTGCCTATGCCGAAATCCAGCAGAAAATCGCAGATGAGGTGCTGATGGTATTCTACAATGACCCGGTGGTTCTTTATGCCGGGATTCCCGAAGTTGAAAATGTGACGATTCTAGGTGGCGGGTTCGTGCCAAACTTCTATTCTGCAAGTATCGGCTCTTAATTCAAGCGAAGCTATATCGGACGATCATCGCTGTAGGGGCAGTCCTGCCCCTACTCTTATTTTCATACAACGCATTTGATACTAACCTCCAGGCTCGCATGGGCAAATACTTAATTGGTCGCCTGTTACAAACGATTCCCACCATCTTTTTGGTGACGGTTGCCGTATTTTTGATGCTGCATCTGACACCAGGAGATCCAGCAGAAGTTTTCTTAGGCGATAAACGCAGTACCCCTGAATTGTTGGAGCGGGTGCGGGAAGACATGGGATTAAACCGCCCGTTGCATCTGCAATATCTGAGTTATATGAGCAATGCCTTAAAGGGTGACCTTGGGCGCTCACTGCAAACAAACGTACCGGTAATGGATCAAATTCTGACACGCCTGCCCTGGACGATTGAACTTGCAGTCGCCGCTTTGTTGATTGCAACAAGCATTGGCATTAGCGTCGGCATCGTCGCGGCTTTGTATCATAATACGATCATCGATACCCTGACAATGACCCTGGCACTGGTCGGAATCTCGATGCCGGTTTACTGGTCGTCGCTGCTGCTGATTCTGCTGTTTGCAGTGCAACTGAAAGTATTGCCGGCGATTGGTCAGGGAGGGATTGAACGGCTGATCTTACCGGCGGTCGCCCTGGCGCTGGTCTCAGCGGGATCATTGGCGCGGATGGTACGTTCGAGTATGCTGGAGGTACTCCATCAGGATTTTGTCTTGACAGCGCGTTCCAAAGGCATTGCCGAGCGGCTAGTGATTAGCCGTCATGTTTTGCGTAATGCACTCATTCCTGTCGTAACCATCCTGGGTTTGATGCTGGGTAATCTGCTCAGTGGCGCTGTGCTGACCGAAACGATTTTTGCCCGGCTTGGGATTGGGGAAATGTATGTTGAGGCTGTCTTGCAAAAAGACTTTACTATGGTACAGGGCATGACCTTGTTTATCTCCTTGATGTATGTCCTTGTCAACATCGCCGTTGATATTATTTATGCTTTTGTAGACCCCCGCATTCGCTATGTCTAATCCTGATGCTCCCGCAAGCCTTGCTTCTGCCCAAAAGCCACAATGGCTGCGCTTTGGCAGACGTTTTGTGCGTTCCCGCAATGTCATGGCGGGGTCGATTGTCTTGCTGGCGGTTATCCTACTGGTGGTTTTGGCACCGGTGATTAGCCCCTATAAACCAACCGAGCAATTTCGGCGGCAGCGCTTGCAAGCACCAAACGCGACTTTTCTAATGGGGACCGATAACCTCGGGCGGGACATCTTGGCGCGGATTTTGTATGGTGGTCAAATCTCGCTACAGGTCGGTGTCTTTTCGGTTGCCATTGGCGCCACTATCGGCACCCTGCTTGGATTGATATCCGGTTATCTGGGTGGCTGGATGGATGTGTTAATTATGCGATTGATAGATATCATGCTAGCATTTCCGGGCATCTTACTGGCGCTGGTGATTATTGCGGTGCTGGGACGTGATCTGCAAAATGTGATGATCGCTGTCGGCATCTCTTCCATTCCAGTGTATACGCGGGTGGTGCGCGGCAGTACGCTGTCCATCAAGCAATTTGATTTTATCGTCGCAGCCCAGGCATCAGGCGCAACAGCTTGGCGCATCATGTTGCAGCATATCCTTCCCAATGTCTTGGCGCCGATTATCGTTGTGGCAACCAATGGCGTGGCTGGCGCCATCATTTCGGGAGCAGCATTGAGTTTCCTCGGCTTGGGACAACAACCGCCCGACCCGGAATGGGGCTTAATGCTCAACGAAGGGCGCGAATACATTCGCGTTGCCGCCTGGGTTACAACTTATCCGGGACTGGCCATTATGGTGACGGTGCTGGCAATCAACCTCTTGGGGGACGGCCTGCGCGACATCCTCGATCCGCGCCTGAAGCTCTAACCTGGCTTGGATGCTTACACTTAACCCCAGCGCATCGAATACAAGACAAAATCACTGGTGCTTATGCCGCGCGGGAGTGTGACCAGCGCATAAACCATATCCGCAATGGTTTCGGGCTGCACCAGAACAGACTTGTCAATATCCGGCGAGGCAGCGGCACGCATGGGTGTATCCGCCGGACCGGGCGAAATCATCACGACGCGAATCAAATCCGGCTTGAGCTCGGCAGCAAGTGCGCCTGTTAAACCGCGCAAGCCAACTTTCGCCGCTGTATAAGCACTCACAGAGGGCACGGAAATGGATGTCACCAGAGAGCCGATATTGATAATGCTGGCATTGTCGCTGCGGCGCAGATGACTGAGCAAGGTGCGTGATAAAACAAAGGGCGCTCGCAAATTCACCTTCAGGATGTGGTCAAGCTGCTCGTTGTTGGTGTCTTGCAGCGGCTGGATGAGCCAATCACCAGCGCAGTTAATGAGCATATCCACGCTGCTGTCGCCCAGCATCCGCCCCAAACCAGCAAGGGCAACATCATCGGTCACATCCAAGGCATGGATACTGGCTTCGCCCTTGAGATCCCTAATCTCTTTGGCGACCGCTTGCAGTTTCGCTTCGGTTTTGCCGACCAGCATCGTATGAATGTCACTCGCGGCGAACTTGCGGGCTATCGCGCGTCCCATGCCCTGCCCGGCGCCGGTAATCACGGCTCTTTTGCTTGCCATTCGCTTGACTCCTGGGTCTGGTCGAGCAGCTGGCGCAGGCGGGTAATATGTGCCGGACCTACCTCGCAGCAGCCGCCGACAATCGCGGCACCGGCGGCAAGCCAATCTTGAACCTGTCGCGCATAAGCATCGGGCGACAGGTCGGTACGGGTCTTGAGCTGCATCACACCACCGCGGGAAGCCCACTCGTCCGGGATTTCCACAAAGCCGTTGGCATAGCCGCCAAATGGCAAGCCGCTTGAGCGCAGCGCCGGCAATGCGCTATAGATGCTGTCCGGTGCACAGCAGTTAATCAAAATAGCATCAGGAGCAAACTCGCTAAGGCCCGCCAGCGCCGCTTGCAGGCTTTCACCGCCGCGCAAGGTGCTTGAGCCGTGGTCTTGCAGCGTCCATGCTGCCCAGACTGGTTTGTCACGATTTTGGGCGGCCATCAGTACAGCGCGTGCCTCCCGACCAGTGGACAAGGTTTCGCCCAGATAAATATCGACATAGGGGTCAAGCAAGTCCATCAACTCACGATATTGTGTGACCATCTCGGCAAAGGAAAGCGCAAATTCAGCAACATAACTGGCTTCGAGCGGCGGCAGGCTGGCTGCAATGCGAATATGCCTGCCGCCGGCTGCACAAGCCTGAACGGCAAGCTCCCCCGCTAGCTGGACGAGTTCTTCAAAGCGGTCTTCCATACCAATATGCTTGAGCCGAGTTCGGGTGGTGCTATAGGTATTGGTAGTAATGACATCAGCGCCCGCCTGAATATAGTCGCTGTGAATCGCTTGCACCATATCGGGATTTTCGTACAAGGCAGCCACCGCCCATTCGCCATAGGCGACTTTGCCACCCCGATTGACAATCTCCTGTCCCATGCCGCCATCTAATAAAACGACCTTGGATTGTGCTGTCATCATATCTCTCTGCTTTGGGGCTTAATCGCCTTCAACGATCGTGTGCGATTGTTCGCGCATGTATTGCTGCAGATAATACCAGCTGCCTGCCGCTTTGCCACTGCCGGTACTGCCTTTCCAACCTCCGAAGGACTGATAGCCAGGCCAGGCACCTGTGGTGGCACCGGCTTTCCGATTGACATAAAGAACACCGGCCTGGATATTATCGAGAAACCAATCTATTTCGGATTCATCCTCACTGTACAAGCCCGCTGTCAAACCGAGGGCGACATCATTGGACAAATCCATAGCTTCATCAGGCTCAGCAAACTCGCGGACAGCCACAATGGGCGCAAACATCTCATGTTGCCACAGGCGATGGTCACTCGGCAAATCGGTGACGACCGTCGGTGCGACAAAATAACCTTTGCCGAGCTCAAGTGTCTTGCCGCCGATGAGAATCTTGCCCGCGTTCATCTCCTCGATATAAGCCTGATAGGCTCGATAAGCATCGGCGCTGATGATGGGGCCCATATAGGTTTCGGCTTGGGTTGGATCGCCAACATTCAGGTTCTCGGTCAAGTCCACCAGCTTGTCCAGAAAGGCATTTTTCACCGCGGCATGGACATAAACCCGTGAACATGCCGAGCATTTTTGCCCCGTCAAGCCAAATGCCGAACGCATGACCCCCAGCGCGGCTTTATCCAAATCGGCTTTGGCGGTGACGATGGTCGGGTTCTTGCCCCCCATCTCGGCAATTACCGGACGATAATGCCCTACCGCCGTTGGGAAGGTCTTGATGATGCTCATGCCCACCTCATAGCTGCCAGTGAAGGTGATGCCAGCAAGATTGGGATGTCCTGCCAGTGCCTTGCCGGGTTCGTCGCCGCCAAGCACCATATTAAAAACGCCTTTGGGAATCCCAGCGTCTTCACAGCAGCGTGCCAGCATCCAGGCGGTCAGCGAGCCTTCCGCAGATGGCTTGAGAACAACGGTGTTGCCTGCCACCAGGGCCGCGCCGCTGGGTCCGCCAGTGAGCGCCGCTGGAAAATTGAAGGGACCAATCACACCCCAGACACCGTAAGGCTTGAGTACGCTGCGATTGTGATGGTGGTCGCTTTCGCTGAGCAGCTGGCGGTCAAAGCCCTGATTGTCCTCTATCGCCATCACACAGTAGCGAATCAGGTCAGCTGTTTCTTCGACATCGCCAATGGCTTCCAGGCGATTTTTGCCGATTTCCATACTGACCACTGCCGATATTTCAAACAGGCGTTCGCTGATGAGATCGGCAACTTTGTTGAGCAAGGCAGCCCTTTCCTGCCAAGGGGTATCACGCCAAGCGGGAAATGCCGCATCTGCTGCTCTCACCGCCTGATTGACATGCGCTTCGCTTGCCTTGGCAAAGTTCCCCATCAGCCAATCGGTATTGATGGGCGAGCGATTTTCAAAAGTATCTGCCGCAGCCACCCACTCACCATCAATATACATGGGATAAGTCTTGCCAAGATTGCGCTTCAGCTTGGCAACATCCTCATCAAAATACTGATGCAAGAGCGGGTCGGGGCTGCCCAGCGTGGAATAGGTCACTTTGATATGCTTGCGTTCTTTGGTCATCAAATCCTCCGCTAACGCTGAAATCCTTAACCTTATCTTACACGACTGGCACCACTCCGCAGCGTGGATTTATACAAATTACACAAGGGACATAGAGCAGGCTTATGTCAGGTCGTCGCTGTCCAAAGTGCGTTTGCGGATGCGTTCGATGCGCATGATAAGACGTTCGTCCACATCAGGACAAGCCGCCACGGAATCCTGCGCCAGCCAATCGTTGTCATCCAGTTCCCGCTGTTTTGCCGCGAGCAGTGGCAATACCGAACTCAAGGCATAGATGCAAAAATGCTTGTCGGTGGGGATGCGCAGTTTGGCGCTTTCGGTCAACTCGAAATAATCTCCAACCGCCAGACCACAGACGGAGCGCCCTTCAATCGCCGCAACAGTCACGCGCAAATCATACAATTCAAATTCCCGCCCCATCACGCCCCCGTTTCGTTTGTTTGCATGTCATTATGATGCTTTCATGCCATATTCCGCAATAAATCGTGTCCGCCTGCCCTGCCCCACGGGTTAGCGCCGCAGCAGCGCGAGACAGGCATCCAGCACCACTTTCTCCTCGCCAGGATGGAGCGTCATCGGATTGAGATGGAATTGGCTTTGGCTATGAGGTGAGACCGCGATTGCTGGATCGAAATCGAGGAAGGCTTGCACCAAAGCATCACAAGTAAAGCCGAGTCGGTCAATATCAATGGTGACCCGACACCAAGGCAGCGGCTGCCCGGCTTCGTTGGGGAAAGCGCGTTCGGCAGATACCCCCTCAAGTCGGTTAAGCGCATCGCAAAACAGCCGCACTGTGCTTTCGCAATAATCCGCCCGCGCCACATGATCCAAGCTCAAGTAACGCTCAACAGCTGCGAGCAGCCCCATCAGTTCTTCCTTCCCGACTTTCAGCGCCCGTCCAAGACCATGATGCGGGTTGCAGATAGGCCGAATCGACTCAATCAAATCACGGCGACCCAGAAGCAGTCCGGTCGATTGGGGTCCGCGCAGATCTTTGCCACCGCTAAAGAGTGCCAGCGCCGCCCCCATTTGAGTAAAATGCCAAAGATTATCCACTGGCGGAAGTTGCGCCGCCGCATCGACAATCACGGGAATAGGATAGCCCTTTGCAATGTCAATCACATCCGCCAGAGGAATCTCATCAGGGGCATTCATCGCACCTTGAAACCAGAAGATACAGGCTGTTTTGGCGGTGATGGCCTGTTGCAGCGCAGTCGGAGATGAATCCACTTCCACAAACTTCATCCCAACCTGCTGAATCCCAAAATCATAGCCATTGCGGTGCATGCCCTGGACGATGACCTCATTTTTGAGGTTGGCAATCTGCGGGAAACTGTGGCTGTGTTTGGGGTGATTTTGAATCACGCAAGCCGCTGCCGACAGCATCACGCCAGCAGCCGCGCCAGAGGTCACATAAGCAGCTTCGTTGTTGGTCAGTTCGGCGATGCGCTCCCCAACCTTGCGCTGAAGCTCCGCCAAATCTACAAAGCTGGCGGCGGCATCGTTCATGGCTTGCACGACCTCTTTCGGCATGATGGAACCGCCATATTTGGTCACGGTGGCATAGGCATTAATAAGCGGGCGGATGCCCAGCGATTGATAATCTGCCATAATTAACCCTGCCCCTCTGGATGACGTATTTCCCAATAGGATGCTGGCGCGTCTTCCCAAGCCGGCAGCGAGCGACCGGAGACATCATAAACAATCTCGCCAGCCCGCAAGGTCATTTCACAGGTCAGTTTGTGGTCTCCCATCATTCGCGCCTGACCGCAATCGACATAGCCGAACTGTCCCTCATGCTGTTGCAGGACAGCCATATCAGCTTCAGCGCCCAAGCCCAGATGACCTAACTCCGGATGCCCGATTTCACGGGCAGGTGTCACAGTCGAGCGATAGATGACCTCTTGCAGAGACATCCCCATGCACAGCAATTTGGACATGGTTGTCAGCATATCGTGGACAACTCCGTTGACGTTGCCAATATGCAAGTCGGTGCTAATCGAATCGGGACCGAAGCCGCCCTGATAAGCTGGAATGGCTTGCCGAAACCAAAAACTGCCTGCGCCGTGTCCCAAATCAAAGATGATGCCGCGCTCGCGTGCCTCAAACAAAAAGTCCTGGGGGCGATTGTCATCCCTTAAGATAGGGAATTGCTGGGCATAAACATGGGTATGAATATCGCCAGGTCGCATCTTGCGCAGCAAGTCTTGATAGCGGCGGTCGGGACGATGCCAGAAATCGACCATCAAAGGCTTCTTGCAAATATCGGCTGCTTCCAGCGCTCGGTCTACCGCTGCCCAGGGTGGGTGCGCCGCATCAAACGGGCGCGACACCCGATAATGAGCGGTTTTGATACCGACGCACTCGGCTGGATAGGCGAGTACGATGGCGGCTGCCAATTCGGCATCCATTTCATTGACATCCTGCTCAAAAGGCCCAATCATGCCTGATTTGACGATATTGATGAAGGCAAAGATGCGCGTTTTGGCGGTGTCAATCACAGTGCGTTTGAAGTGCAGAAAGTGTTTGGCGCCAGCAGTGCCGGTATCCACCACAGTGGTAACGCCCGAACGGAA
>DAOUKA010000474.1:0-3449 GCA_034421915.1 Anaerolineae bacterium | reverse complement strand
GCGGTCTTCAGTCCAAGCTGGCTGGCGCGGATGGCGGCGACATAACCCCCGGGCCCGGCTCCCAGCACAACGACATCAAATTCTTTTGCCATGAGTTGCTTTCTCCTGATTCTTTGCGCCTGCCCCGACCAGTCTACCGCATCGACACGGCAAATAAAAGACGGGCTGTTCAATCTTGCCCTTGTTTTAGTCGCTGTCGCTGCGCTTCGAACAGGACAACCGCGGCCGCGGCCGCCGCATTGAGCGATTCGGTCGCGCTGGACATGGGAATGGAAACGCTGTTTTGTGTCATGTTCCGCGCTTGTCGGCTCATGCCATGCGCTTCATTGCCCACCATCAATGCCCAGGCTCCCGTCCAATCGACATCCGTATAAGCGGTGTCGGCATCAGCGCGAGTGGCATAGACGGTCAGAGCGCCGCAAAAGCTGCGGATTTCGTTCCAGCCCGCTTCGACGACAGGCAGCCTGAAATGTGCGCCCATGCCCGCCCGCAGCGCTTTGGAATTATAAGGATCGACGCAGCCCGGCGACAGAATGGCAATATCGATGCCGGCGGCGGCAGCCGTCCGTAAAATCGTTCCCATGTTGCCGGGTTCACGGATGCTGTCCATAATCAGGGCGCGGCGAGCTTGGCGGGGCAGCGGCGGCTTGGGTATGTAGAAGACCGCCAGGATGCCCGATGTCTGCTGGGTATCACTGACATATTTCAGGATGTCATCGCTGACCGGCATGAGTGTGCATTTTTTGTTCTGGAGCCGCGCGATTAAATCATAATCCGCCCGTTCTGGCGAATACAGAGCCAGGTCGGCTTTGCCGCCGCGCATCAAGGCATCGTGAATCAGCCGTCGGCCTTCGAGAATCAGCTTCATCTCGCTGCGGCGCAGACGGGCTTTTGTTTGCAGCGCCTTGACATATTTGACACGTTTGTTTTGTGTGCTGGTGATAATGTCCACAGGCCACCAAAAACAGGGTCAGACCGATGACCCTTTATGCAACGCTCATGGCTGCTTGTCGGTTTATTGGCTTTGCCTTGCCAGCGCCACAATTTTACCGAAAGTTTCGGCATCATGGACAGCGATGTTTGCCAGGCTCTTGCGGTCAAGCTCGATGTCAGCCTGTTTCAGGCAATATATCAGTTGGCTGTATTTCATGCCGTTCAGGCGAGCGGCGGCATTGATGCGCTGGATCCAGAGACGGCGCAGCTGGCGGCGGCGCTGGCGGCGGTCGCGATAGGCATACCAAAGGCTGCGCATCATCGCCTCGTTGGCGCGTTTCCACAGCTTGCTGCGCGTCCCCCATTGCCCTTTGGTCAGCTTGAGGACTTTCTTGTGTCGTCTGCGCCTGACGAAACCGGTTTTTGTTCTTGCCATGATGTCTCTTCTCCATCCATGAAAATCCCCGAAATGGCATCGGGGTCAAGCAGCTATTTTCGCGCTGGCTGTTTGTTAAGGGCTTAGGCGGGCGGGTTGGCTTTGTATTTGCCAAGATAGGGCGCCAGGCGGCGGACACGGCGCTGGGTTGCCTTTTGATTGACTTCCAGCATCTTGTCCCATTGACGTTTGACACGTTTTGCCGAGCGGCGGCGCAAATGACTTTTCCCGCCTTTGGTGCGAACAATTTTCCCCGTGCCAGTCACACGGAAACGCTTGGCTGTCGCTTTGTGCGTCTTGAGTTTGTACTTGGTCTTCTTCTTGCGGGCCACTGCTGCTTCTCCGATTTTTACTTGTTGTCCTTGTTTGGCGCCAGAATCATGAGCATGTCCCGGCCTTCCATATTCGGGCGCTGCTCTACGACGCCGACATCCTTCAACGCCTCTTCAATTCGGCTGAGGCGGTTGCGCCCGATGTACTGGTGAGTGATTTCGCGCCCACGGAAGCGAACGCGGAACTTCACTTTTTTGCCCTCCTGCAGCCATTTGGCAGCGCGCTTGATGTCGAATTGAAGATGATACTCGTCCGTTTTAGGACGGAGTTGAATCTCTTTGACGGTCACCTTGACCTGATTCTTCTTCGATTTGCGTTCCTTGCGCCGCTGCTCGTATTGGAACTTTCCATAATCCATAATACGGCAGACTGGCGGTTTGGCATTCGGCGCTACCTCGACCAAATCCAGCCCGGCATGGTCGGCGCGTTCCTGTGCATAACGGATATTGACCACGCCAACATTGGTATTGGTGTTATCAATGAGTCTGACTTCATGTACACCGCGTATGTTGCGGTTGATTCTGTGTGGTGAGCTTGCTATTGGCACACAACCCTTCAGCTAAACTAGGTAAATTAAAATAGAGGCAGTCTTCACAACCGCGCCGACAAAGTGTAACACAGTTGGCAAATGCCTGTCAAATCTGATTTCCTGGCAATAGTTGGACGAATATCGTGCTAATCATCAAAACAAATGGCATACTCACGAAATTCGACCACTGCGCTTTCATATTTTTGCAGCAGTTCCTCATCGCTGCCAGTAAAACGCCGCAGGGTTTGCTGGGCGCAGGCGGTGCAGCCACGCATCGCCCGATAGCTGTCGGTCTCGCAGGGCAGGCAGCCGTTAAGCTCAATCATCACCCACATCAAGGCAAGGACTTCGACGCTGGTTTCCTTTTTTTGCGACAGGCTGTCGATCAGCTGCGCCCATTTTCTGCCGCGGGTCTGCCGCAGCGCCGGAATGGCATCATGCGGGAATAAAATTTCATTATCGGTGTACAAAAGATCTTTTCCTTGACATCGCCACAAGCTCTATCATTATACAGTTGTCGTCTGGACATCATGCTAACTATAAGGATATGGCTTTTTAGCTGAAATAGCAAGGGGGCAGTGCTGTGAGGAGTATCGAAAAACGGGAGTATCAAACACCCGACTGGACTCACAAATTCGCGGTAAAGCTCCCCTCTCCAATACTTTGGGGAGAGATTAGTAAAGACTAACATCCACTGATTTAGACACTTCCTTTTAGTTATCTTTCGCAGCCGCCAGTTGTCATTGTGGTTTTGGAATTGGTTTGAAATATCCCTTGACAGGATAATAATGCTGTGTCAGAATATGTTTTCCTGTGAGGGGACATAGCTCAGTTGGGAGAGCGCCTCGTTTGCACCGAGGAGGTCAAGGGTTCGAGTCCCTTTGTCTCCACAGGAGTTGCTGCCTTATGGTGGCAGGTGCGTCTTAACAGTTGCATAATAGATCAATGCGAAGGTAATAGCGAAGTATCGCGAGTTCAAGCAAGTCGGTGTCTCCGCATGATATATGGCGTAAAGCGAAGAAGGGTGCACAGAGGATGCCTAGGCATGTCGTGCCGAAGAAGGACGTGTTATGCTGCGAAGAGCTGCGATGAGGTGCATAAGACCGTAAGAGTCGCAGGTGTCCGAATGGGGAAACCCGCTGCGGTTCAAGCCGCGGCATCCCGTTAAGGGAGGGGAACCGCTCGAAGTGAAACATCTGAGTAGGGCGAGGAAAAGAG
>DAOUKA010000473.1:0-3509 GCA_034421915.1 Anaerolineae bacterium | reverse complement strand
CTTGTCTCCTGCCTAGCGAGGAGCGAATCATGCAAAACAATATGCGAAAATTCATCATCGAGCAGGTTATCCAAGGCAGTCAGATATTCTGCCCGATTCGACAGCGAACATTGGATGCCGATCATTTTGTACCAATTATCCAGCAAAAGATTTTCACTTATGTAAGCATAAGCGGCTGCTGGGGTGCGTGAGGCCAGCCCCTCGACATGTGGATAGCCGCTCAATGTTTGCAGAAATCCATAATACTTTGATGGTGCACGCCCCATCGGCAGATTAATCAGGCGAATGGAATCCGCTTCCTCCTTATCCAGCCATTGAACAAACTCAAGCTGCTGGTCACGAATGACTCGCTCCTCGACTGTTTGATAGCCCTCAAAGGCGGCTAAAGCAGCAACAATCAAGACGATCCAAGAACGCCGCCGCGCCGACACCGACTGCATCATCGCCATCAACCCATAGCATGACAAGACACCCAAAGGCAGCAGTATCCCGATTTGAAAGTGATCAGCCACATGAAATGCCTTGAATATGGCGGGAAACATCTCATTCAAATAATGCTTGGGCAGCAATATATCGGGAAAGGCTTGACCGTTTATCGTGAGAACTGAACCCAGACGCAATAACAGAAAGGGCAGGCTTAATATCAGCCAAGGCAGCATTTTCAGGCGATAGGCCGCTCTGGAAAATCCAAATCCAATCAGTACAAGCGGAACATATCCCAGATAGCTTGTGGCAGACCAATTTTCGCCCGCTGCTGCATCGAGCCCAGATTGGAATGTCGGTTCTGTTATGGGATGCCTGGAATTAACAAAATAGGCAAACAGGTCGCTGCGTCTATCTTTGGTTGCGCCGGCTTTCTCCAAGGCCTCATTAAGATCCTCGGTGTTGTGAATCATGGGGTAGATGCGGGGCATGCTTATTGACCCGACAATGAAGAATAACAAGGCTATCCTCAGCCAAAAATTTGGATTTCTCCACCTCGATAAGGCAAAGTAAAGGATATACATCCCGATGGTGAGCAGTATGCAGACGAAGATGTACATGCCAATAAATGCTGTGAGACCGATGAGAATCCCCGACAGGGCCATCCACTTCCAGCGCCGCTCCAGGATGCCGCGGTGAAAGAAATAGGCAGAGAGTGGCAAAGTTGCGATGAGAGTAAGGTCGGGATGGGCGGGATGACCGACAATATGCGTGCTAAAGCCAAAGATAACCGCCCCCAGCAGGCTGATCCATTTATCTTGAAACAGATATAAAAGATAGACATAGGCAGATAATGCCGTCGAAAAAATAAGGATTAAATAAGTCAGGCTGTAAGCGTTGGATGGCGGCATGATTGCCTGCAATCCGCCAAACACCAACATGTGCGGAACGTTAAAATTATGATAAATGAGCGATACGCCGCGGGGATAGAATAGCAAATCAGTGAAATAGAACTCCGCCTCGCCCGCAAGCAGGGATTGACCGTACCAGGCATCCCAAAACTTCATCCATATATCATTACTGTCACCCACTGGCAGCCAAAAGGCCTCGGTGTCAAAGACATAAACAAGGGTCGGCCAAGTCATCAGGACAGCCAGCACACCGACAGTCACAATAAAGTGCAGGTGATGGCGAAGGGTATGGAAGATTTTGGGCATCAAGACGACATCCCAACAGATACAGCCGCCGCATGGCTAAAGTCCGAACTTTAGCAGATGATGGCGAAGATTCAACGTTGAGAATGTCAGGGGCTAACCCGACTCCAGCCACTTGAAGGGCTTAAGGCGCGGGCATCAGCCTTTGTCCGACCAGGTCTCCCAATGGACAACATCATCCAAGCCGCGCCGTCCGCCTGCCCGAAGCGGCCGCGCAGCAACGGCCGCATCAGTCGGATAGCCAAAGGAAATCACCAGACGGGTCTGAAAATCCGCCGGGATTCCCAATAGCTGCCGCGCCTGCTCGGGTTGGTAAATGGTCCCCAGACAGGAGCCAATGCCGATTTCAGTCGCCGCCAGCTGCATATAGGCCGCGCTTTGGCCGGCATCGAAGAAGTGCCAGAGGGTGCGGTCGTTTTGGGTGGGGACGACAATGACGACGCACAGCGCGGCGCCGGCGACATGTCCCATCCCGGCGCCCAGCCGAGCGATTTGCCCCAGGCGGTCTGTATCCTGCACGGCGATAAAATGCCAAGGCTGGCTGTTCTTGGAGCTTTGAGAACGCCGGCCGGCATGGAGAATGCGCTCAATATGCGCCGGCTGGAGGCTTTGCTCCTTGAACTGGCGGATTGCCCGTTTGGTTTGTATTGCATCCCAGACTTTCATAATTCACCTTTCCTAATTGCCAAGGTCAGCCCTTGGGGTTAATCATCCACGGGCATCGTGCTGGTATCATAGCTGAAAACCTTGCCATAAGACTGCATCTCGCTGCGCAGCATCTCATTCATTTCAGCCTCATAAGCGATTTGAGCTTCCATATCAGCCACCACCGCGAATTCAATCATCACCTCGGCGACGGATTTCTTCACAGTGCGCTTGATAATATCTTCCAATTCACTCACCGTTAGTTCCGCGATTCTCCGATTATCCATGTTTGTTGGGCAAATAAGCGGCTGCGCTGCGAATTCGCCCTCTCCTTTCATCTCCTACATAAGAGTGATTGTAGCCATAACTGCCTGAATTTGCACTTGATTTGACAAATACTTATGCAATTTTGATGTTGGCATGAATGTTCAAGCACTTACCATTTTATACGTTTCTTTCAATGTTATGTCTCAAAGGTTTATGCAAATTTTACAAAATCGCTGGCGTTTTCCTTCCCCTTGACGGGCGCGAGGACGAGACATCCCTATCCGAGTCGGCTGGGAGACTCGCATTCATCACTTCGGGTGTACGCAGGGCTGGACATTTGTTGTAAAATGATTGGGTTAAACAAGACGATGAAGCATAACGAGGTAGGATTAGGTGAACTTCAATGCACTGGCTCTGACGCTTGCCAGCTTCGGATTTATCGTGCTGGCGGCATATCAGTTTGGGCGCTTCGCAGCGCGCTTTGATTTCCCCCTCATTACCGGCTATCTGCTGGCTGGCATCCTGTCGGGTCCATTTATCCTGCGCCTTATGGCGACGTCGGATGTCGAGGCGCTGCGCTTCTTCGATGAAATCGCGCTGGCATTTATCGCCTTCGCCGCCGGCAGCGAAATGGCGCTGGATGAATTGCGCGGCCGCTTTCGCAGCATCGGCTGGAATACAGTGACACAGATTGCCGCCATCTATCTATTGACCGCCACCGCGATTTTCCTGCTGGCGGATTTTATTCCCTTTATGCAGCCCTTGCCGATGCCCGGCCGCTTGGCGGTGGCGATTTTGGGGGGGACGATTTTTGCGACAAGTTCGCCCTCGTCAGCGATTGCCATTATCAGCGAATTGCGCGCCCGCGGCCCTTTTACCAAGATGGTGCTGGGCGTTACCCTGGTCAAGGACATCCTGATTGTTGTGCTGTTTGCACTAAGCACCTCGGTCGCCCATACC
>DAOUKA010000472.1:0-1897 GCA_034421915.1 Anaerolineae bacterium | reverse complement strand
GGTATGGGCGACCGAGGTGCTTAGTGCAAACAGCACAACAATCAGGATGTCCTTGACCAGGGTAACGCCCAGCACCATCTTGGTAAAAGGGCCGCGGGCGCGCAATTCGCTGATAATGGCAATCGCTGACGAGGGCGAACTTGTCGCAAAAATCGTCCCCCCCAAAATCGCCACCGCCAAGCGGCTGGGCATCGGCAGGGGCTGCATAAAGGGAATAAAATCCGCCAGCAGGAAAATCGCGGTGGCGGTCAATAGATAGATGGCGGCAATCTGCGTCACTGTATTCCAGCCGATGCTGCGAAAGCGGCCGCGCAATTCATCCAGCGCCATTTCGCTGCCGGCGGCGAAGGCGATAAATGCCAGCGCGATTTCATCGAAGAAGCGCAGCGCCTCGACATCCGACGTCGCCATAAGGCGTAAGATAAATGGGCCCGACAGGATGCCAGCCAGCAGATAGCCGGTAATAAGGGGGAAATCAAAGCGCGCTGCGAAGCGCCCAAACTGATATGCCGCCAGCACGATAAATCCGAAGCTGGCAAGCGTCAGAGCCAGTGCGTTGAAGTTCACCTAATCCTACCTCGTTATGCTTCATCGTCTTGTTTAACCCAATCATTTTACAACAAATGTTCAGCCCTGCGTACACCCGAAGTGATGAATGCGAGTCTCCCAGCCAACTCGGATAGGGATGTCTCGTCCTCGCGCCCGCCAAGAGGAAGGGAAGCGCAGCAATTTTGTAAAATTTGCATAAACCTTTGAGACATAACATTGAAAGAAACGTATAAAATGGTAAGTGCTTGAACATTCATGCCAACATCAAAATTGCATAAGTATTTGTCAAATCAAGTGCAAATTCAGGCAGTTATCGCTACAATCGCTTTTATGCAGAAGATGAAAGGAGAGGGTAAATTCGCAATGCGTCCGCTTATTTACCCAGCAAACATGGATAATCGGAGAATCGCAGAACTAACGGTGAGTGAATTGGAAGATATTATCAAGCGCACTGTGAAAAAATCTGTCGCCGAGGTGATGATTGAATTCGCGGTGGTGGCTGATATGGAAGCTCAAATCGCTTATGAGGCTGAAATGAATGAGATGCTGCGCAGCGAGATGCAGTCTTATGGCAAGGTTTTCAGTTATGATACCAGCACGATGCCCGTGGATGATTAACCCGAAGGGCCGACCTGATACAGGAGAGGTGAATTATGAAAGTCTGGGATGCCATACAAACCAAACGGGCAATCCGCCAGTTCAAGGGGCAAAGCCTCCAGCCGGCGCATATTGAGCGCATTCTCCATGCTGGCCGGCGTTCGCAAAGCTCCAAGAACAGCCAGCCTTGGCATTTTATCGCCGTGCAGGATCAAGACCGCCTGGGGCAAATCGCGCGGCTGGGCGCCGGGATGGGGCATGTCGCCGGCGCCGCGCTGTGCGTCGTCATTGTCGTCCCCACCCAAAACGACCGCACCCTGTGGCACTTCTTCGATGCCGGCCAAAGCGCGGCTTATATGCAGCTGGCGGCGACTGAAATCGGCATTGGCTCCTGTCTGGGGACCATTTACCAACCCGAGCAAGCGCGGCAGCTATTGGGAATCCCGGCGGATTTTCAGGCCCGTCTGGTGATTTCCTTTGGCTATCCGACTGATGCGGCCGCGGCTGCGCGGCCGCTTCGAGCAGGCGGACGGCGCGGCTTGGATGATGTTGTCCATTGGGAGACCTGGTCGGACAAAAGCTGATGCCCGCGCCTTAAGCCCTTCAAGTGGCTGGAGTCGGGTTAGCCCCTGACATTCTCAACATTGAATCTTCGCCATCATCTGCTAAAGTTCGGACTTTAGCCATGCGGCGGCTGTATCTGTTGGGATGTCGTCTTGATGCCCAAAATCTTTTATACCCTTCGCCATCA
>DAOUKA010000471.1:0-36972 GCA_034421915.1 Anaerolineae bacterium | reverse complement strand
CGGACACTGGCGCTCAATCCACGCTTAATCGTCGCCGACGAGCCAGTCTCGGCATTGGATGTATCGGTACAGGCACAGGTGCTTAACCTGCTGCAAAATCTGAAAGATGACCTTGGGCTGACCTTGATCTTTATTTCGCACGATTTATCTGTGGTTGAGCATATCTGCGACAGAATCGCGGTGATGTACGTTGGCAATATCGTTGAACTGGCGCCCACTGACGAACTGCTCCGCAATCCCAAACATCCCTATACCGAGGCCTTGGTCTCTGCTGTGCCACCTGCCGACCCGCTGATTAAGATGGAGCGAATCATCCTGGAAGGTGATGTACCCAGCCCGGCGAATCCGCCCTCGGGCTGTGTCTTTCATCCGCGCTGCCGTTATGCCCAGGATATTTGCCAGCAGGAAATCCCGCCGCTGGTCGAAATTGCGCCCGGTCATCTGGCACGCTGCCACTTTGCCGAAGAATTGGAATTACAAGGAGTTGTCAATGTCCCCAGCGAACAAGCGTGAAGAAAGTCAGTCTCTGGCGACCCCTGGACGGCTCTTCGCCATGCTGGCTTATATTCTGCCGCTGGTTGGCGGCATCATCGGGTTGGCAGCAGATCGCGCCAATCCACTTACCCGCACTCACGCCCAGCAAAGCATTGCCGCCGTTTTGGTTATGATTTTGAGCTTTGTTGTTTGGGTGGTTGTAGGCTATCTGGTCGGTCTGATTCCCATCGCGGGACCCATTATCGCCGTATCCCTGTTTTCACTGGTCATCGCCATGTTCATCTTTCTGGTGATGAACTGGATCATCAGTCTGGCTGTGGCGATGCGGGGGCAGGAACGGACGATTCCCTTCGCCAATCGCTTGGTCAAGCGCTTGTTTGGGAAGCCGAAATCGGCTGAGGCGAGCGCTTGAAGTGCCTGTTGAGGAGAACATCGAGTGTTATTGCCGGAATTACGCGCCGAGGTCTGCCAACTCCATGCTGAGCTGCCCAAAAATAATTTGGTAGCTTGGACAAGCGGCAACATCAGCGCCCGTGATACGGCGACAGGGCGGGTGGTCATTAAACCGAGCGGCATCAGGTTTGATGATTTGACTCCTGAAAATATGGTCGTCACTGATTTGGAAGGGCGCGTGCTTGAAGGCAAACTCAAGCCCTCCTCCGATACCGCCTCACACTGTTACATCTATCGCCATCTGCCACATGTGAACGGAGTTGTGCATACGCATTCGCGCTATGCTACCGCATTTTCGGTGGTCGGTGAATCCATCCCCTGCGTGACGACAGCTATGGCAGATGAGTTTGGCGCCGAGATTCCCTGCTGCGGATTTTGCCTGATTGGCGGGGAGGATATTGGCAAGCTGGTAGTGGATATGTTAGCCAAGCACCGCAGCCCGGCAGCGCTCTTGCAAAATCACGGAGTATTCGCCATCGGCAAGTCGGCTGAAGCCGCGGTTAAGGCGGCGGTGATGACCGAAGATAATGCGGCGATTGTCTGGGCAGCGCGACAGTTGGGCAGCATCATCCCGATACCATCAGAGGACATTGCCCGCCTGCATGACCGCTATCAGAATGCCTATGGACAGGGATAAGCCCCGAACAGATTGGTGAACTGCCTTTGTTTGATTAAGGCAAAAGGAAGAAAGCATGGCATTAAGTGATTATCAAGTCTGGTTTTTGACCGGCAGTCAGCATCTTTATGGCCCTGAAGCCATTGAACAGGTTGGTGAACATTCACGAGAAATCGCTGCCTTTCTCAATGCGATTGCCATGATTCCGCTCGAAATCGTAACCCAGCCCGTGCTCACCACCGCCGAAGAAATTCACAATATCTGTCGCGAAGCCAATCAGACTCCAAATTGCGTCGGTGTGATTGCCTGGATGCACACCTTTTCGCCGGCGAAAAACTGGATCCCTGGCTTATCGGCGCTGCGCAAGCCGCTGCTGCACCTACATACCCAATATAACCGCGACATTCCCTGGGCCGATATCGACATGGATTTTATGAACCTCAATCAGGCGGCGCACGGGGATCGGGAATTCGGTTTTATAATGAGCCGAATGCGGATGAACCGCAAAGTTGTTGTCGGACACTGGCAAGACGAAAACGTCCAGGCACAAATCAGCGTCTGGACACGGGCGGCGGCTGCCTGGTACGAGACGCAGGGCATGAAAGTCGCTCGCTTTGGCGATAATATGCGCTCGGTTGCCGTCACCGAAGGCGATAAGGTTGCGGCACAGGTAGTATTCGGGTATCAGGTGAATGGCTACGGGGTCGGTGACCTGGTGGCCTGGGTCAATCAGGTGCGTGATGCTGAGATTGATGCCCTGGTCAAAGAATATGAGGCGACTTATCGCATGAGCGCCGAACTCAAAACGGGCGGTGAGCGCCACAGTTCGATACGCGAGGCGGCGAATATTGAAATTGGCTTGACTCAATTTCTGAGCGATGGAGGCTTTGATGCCTTTACCACCACCTTTGAGGATTTGCATGGTCTGGCGCAGCTGCCTGGACTAGCAGTGCAGCGCCTGATGGCAACCGGTTATGGCTTCGGTGCCGAGGGGGATTGGAAGACGGCGGCTTTGCTGCGCTCGATGAAGGTGATGGCGGAAGGTCTGGAAGGTGGCACATCGTTTATGGAGGATTATACCTACCACTTCCACCCGAATAATATGGCGGTGCTGGGCGCTCACATGCTGGAGATTTGCCCGACAATCGCCAGTGGTCAACCCAGTCTGGAGGTTCACCCCCTAGGTATTGGCGGCAAAGCGGATCCAGCGCGTCTGGTCTTTAACAGCGGGGCAGGGCGGGCATTGAATGCCTCGCTGGTCGATATGGGCAATCGTTTCCGTATGATTGTCAACACCCTTGATGTGATTGAACCCGAAGCTGATTTGCCCAAATTGCCAGTAGCGCGTGCCTTGTGGCAGCCACATCCTGACTTGAAAGTCGCTGCCGCCGCCTGGATTTATGCCGGCGGGGCGCATCATACCGTCTTCAGTCAGGCCCTAAGCGCCGAGCATGTATATGACTTTAGCGAGATGGCAGGTATTGAATATCTTCAGATTGATGAAACCACCGAGCTTCGTCAGTTCAAAAACGAATTGCGCTGGAACGATGCGGCTTATCTGCTCAAGCCATAATGTCGCAAGCTGTGCAGGTTATTGAGTTTGCCGCTTCTTGTATTCTTGAATCAGCTGTTTGTAAAATCTGAACAAATCTTGATTCTGGTTTTCATCCCAGAGCATCAGCCCCCTGGAAACGGAAAATCCTCCTTCCTGAATAGCCTTGTCCTGTGGCACGTCAACCTCGGTGCCATAATAGATAATGTGGGGGCCTGGCAACTGAAACTGGCGTATGGCAGCCCGCTTCAGCTTTGCGACATCGTTTGCGGCCAGGTAGGAAAATCGATTCATATCATGGTTATCAAGAAATGTCGGTCTCACAAAATTGCCAGGGTAATAGGCTGAATTGTCGGCGGCGAAAGCCTCAAATTGCGCCTCGGTCAAGCTCTCAAGCGCAAAGGTATGGCGCATGGCTTCAACCAAGGGAAAATCAAGACAGCCATCCAGCCTGCCAGCGTAAGTTCGCAGACGGTGCGGGATGTCCACAACTTCGCCAAACAGCAGGCAGTCCGACTTGACTGCGCGGCAGGCTTTGCGGAAGTAATTCCAGAAGTTAGGCCCAGGTCCATCGGCAACATCCAGTCGATAGCCGTCAACATCAAAATCACGCAGCCACAGCACAGCATTGGCAATCATCCAGTCTCGTGCGGCAGGGACATCGAGGTTGATGCGAGGCATTCCGGCGACGTTAAAGAAAGCCTTGTAGCCCAAAATGCTCTGGTCATTGAAAAAGAACCAATCCCGATAAGGGCTGTTCTCATCGCTTTGCGCCTCCAGGAAAATCGGGTGCTGGTTTGAGATATGGTTGCAAGCCATATCGAGTAGGATGCGTATGCCCCGTTGATGCGCCCCTTCGACGACAGCACGCAGGGCATTATTGCCGCCCAGTCGCGGTTCAACATGTTTATAATCCGTAATGTCATAGCCGTGATGGGTTGGGCTTGTCCAAGTGGGACTAAGCCAGATGCAGTTGATGCCCAAATCCGCCAGATAATCCAGCTTGTCGTGAACGCCCCACAAGGTGCCGCCACAGAAGCCGTCCAGGTTTGCTGTTTGCTGCCATGTCTTGCTGTACCCAGGATGGAATCTGTCAACGAAGATATGGTAAATGACAGCGCTATCCGCCCATGTCGGCGGCTCGAAGTTATCGACGTGATAGTTGAATACATTTTCGTAGGGGAACTGCCCGGTATCCACCCAGACCGAATTCTGCGGGATGTTCTTGAAGTGAATCATGCAGGCATGCTGCCTTTCGTCATCAAAATTAGGGGAATCGGCATACACTTCGCTGCCCTCGTCTGACCAGGCGCTAATCACATATTGCACCATCGTTCCCTCCGACTGTGCCTGGATAACCGCCTTCCAACAGACTACGAATCCCCAGGCAAGCGAATCCCACTCGACAATTCTTTCCTTAAACTCAAGCGCCGTGCCATTTGCCGCCACGCCGCGGCTGCCACTCGGTGCAGTGCCGTCAGTGGTGTAATAAAGAGCAACTCGCTCAAAGGCCATCCCACTATCAGTCGTGACCTGGATAGTGACATCCTCACCTGGTTTGGGGTCAAGCGGACTGATATTGTGACGATGTCGGACCCCCTTGAGCAATGCCCGATGGTTAATCAGTTTCAGCTTGTCATTGATGTAGATGCCAAATGAAGTTTCCATCTATTCGCCTCCAAAATGAATACAAGCTCCAGCCCCTCTTTATCTTGAACAATGAACAGAATTTGATATTATATGAGTTCGTTTCGGAAATCAACAAATTCACTGGCCTAATCGAGGATTTAATTTTATGGCATCAACCCACAATGTAGGACTGGTTCGCAACCTGGGATTATTTGACATCACGATGATTGGGGTCGGCGCCATGATTGGCGCAGGCATCTTTGTATTGACGGGCATCGCGGCTGGAACAGCCGGGCCGGCTTTGATTCTGGCATTTGCCCTCAATGGTGTCATCACTGTATTGACGGCTATGGTTTATGCCGAACTGGGTTCTGCGATTCCGGAAGCCGGCGGCGGGTATCTGTGGGTGAAAGAGGGCTTGCCAGGCCCCAACGGCTTTCTGGCGGGCTGGATGAGTTGGTTTGCACACGCTGTCGCTGGCAGCCTCTATGGCGTTGGATTTGGCGGGTTCATCTACGAATTGCTGCGCATTCTCTTCCTGGATCCGGAAAAAGCTCATGCCGAGGGGGTTGGTGTCTTTCTCTCGGGGCCCATTCTGCTGCCCTTTGGGCTGGAACTGACAGAAGCGGCCTTGGTACAGAAGGTTTTTGCGGTCCTGGTTATCTTGCTGTTTTTGTACATTAATTATCGCGGGACTTCGGAAACCGGCACAGTTGGCAATATCGTGACGGTTCTCAAAGTTGTCATTATCCTCATCTTTATTGTGAGCGGTTTGTTTGTGATTTTTGGCGAGCCAATCAACTTCGAGAAGTTCAACAATTTTGCGCCCGAAGGGATTATCGGCATTGTCAGTGCGATGGGGCTGACTTTTATCGCCTTCGAGGGCTATGAGATTATTGTTCAGGCGGGCGAGGAAGTGCGCGAGCCGCGCAAGAATATCCCGCGTGCCGTGTTTTTGTCGCTGGCGATTGTGGTGCCGATCTATATGCTGGTTGCCGTTGTCATTATTGGCGCGGTCGAGCCGCCAGAGGGAACGCTGATTTACGAGTGGCTGGGCGAACTGAAAGAGGTCGGCATTGCCCGCGCGGCGGCGCAGTTCATGCCCTTCGGCACCTTCCTCATTATGGTCGGCGGCTTGTTATCGACCATGAGCGCCCTGAATGCAACCACCTTTTCTTCAACGCGGGTCTCCTTTGCCATGGGGCGCGACAAGGCGCTGCCGAACGGATTTGCCAAAGTCAGTTCCAAAACGCGCACGCCGCATATTGCCCTCTCATGGTCGGGAGTGCTGATTTTGTTTGTCGCCATTGCCCTGCCGATTGAAGATGTGGCCGCTTCAGCCGACATCATGTTCATTCTGCTCTTCCTGCAAGTCAATCTGGCGGTGATCACCATTCGCAGCAAATATGGCAAAGACCTGCGTTATGGCTATCTGCTGCCCTTCTTCCCGATTCTGCCGATGATTGCGATTGGGGCGCAATTCCTGCTGGTGCTGTCCTTGTTTGAGGTGTCGCCGATTGCTTGGGTCTTTGCGGTTGCCTGGATGGCAGGCGGCTTTGCGATTTATTTTTTCTATGCCAGGCCGCGGCAGGAACGGGCGCACCGCAGCCCGGTTGTGCAGCAAACCGAGCTAATGGCCCCGACCGCCGATGTTCCCTACCGCGTTTTGGTGCCGGTTGCCAATCCCGATTCTTTGTCCACCCTGCTGCCGCCCGCGATTCATGCCGCCAAAGTCAACCAGGGCAAAGTCACCCTGTTGCACATCATCACCGTTCCCTCGCCAACGCCGCTGTCGTCGGGTTATCAATATGCCGAATCAGGCGAATCGCTGCGTGAACAGGCCATCGCTATGGTGCGCGATGAAGAGGTGGCGGTGGAATACATCGTCCGCGTGGCGCGGCGGGTGGCGCCAGCCATTATCGACACGGTTGAGGAACAGCGAGCCGATTTGGTAGTCATCGGCTGGGGCGGCGCCAAGAATCAATACGAAATGATTGCGCTTGGCTCGAATATCGAACAGGTCCTGAAAGAGGTTAATTGCGATGTGATGATGCTGCAACCAGGAGATACGACCGCCGCGCGGCGCATTCTGATTCCGGTCGTCGGGCCTCGGCAGGTCGGCTATTCCTTGCAGCTGATTCAGTTGTTCTCCGATTCGGACGAACTGGAACTCGATTTGCTGCATATCTTCTCACCCGATGTGCCCCCCGACGAACAGGAGCGCTTCCGCCGCACGCTCCAGCGGCAGATTGAAGCCGTCAAGCTGGATGGTAAGCAGGTCAATCTGCTGACGGAGCAGAGCGCTGACCGAATTGAGACTCTGGTTCAGGCGGCGCGGGACTATGATTATCTGGTGTTGGGCGCGACCCGCGACCCGCGCCTGCGTCAGCGTTTGTTCGGCAACACAACCATGATTATCGCCCAGCGCACGCAGACTCCGGTTCTGCTGCTGCACCCGGAAACCGGGCCCCTGCAATTTGGCTTGCAGCAGATGCGTGCTTATGTCCGCGGCGGTTATGCCAGCGTAGATCCCGAATCGCGCCAGCGCCTCGAAGAACAGGGCTACATCATCAACGATGCGGCCAAACCCGACACCCGACTCAAGTCATCCGCCAGTCAGCCGCTCATGCTCGCTATTGGCATCCTGACTGCTGTCGCGGCGCTCTTGATGCTGGCAGGTGATGGCGGCACCCTGACCTGGGTTGGCGCAGTCGCTTATTTTGTAGCTTTAGCCATCTTCACGTTGGTCTCAGTGCGCGCCGCTCGTTGAGCTAAAAGGGTCATCCTGCCAAGGGTATTTATTCAGGTCAACACGCTGATAGGGTATTTCGGTGAAACGTGGCGGAATCGCCCCCGGCGCAGCCATGTAGATAATCTGGTCGGCAATCGGGGCAAAGCCAGCATAAAAATGCTGGGTCGATTTGATGACCAACAGGTTTTTCTCTTTGGGATTTATGCCAAAATTCGAGAATACATCCGGCACAAACACCTGCACACGGACGCTGTTGATAATGATGTCAACCCCTTGGCAATGCAGGGCAACCGAATCTCCACAGGAAACAGCAACTTTCTCGCTGTTTTGAATCAAATGCTGCTTCATGTCCTGGATTATCTTGGTTACGGTCACGCGCAAATCGAGTGGAGCGCCGGACATAGACCCCATCTTGCCGCCAATGCGCATATCCAGCGTGGCGCCCTCGCCGGCGGACATCGCCACCTTGACGGCAATTGGATCCCAAATCATCGCCACTGACGCATTCTTTGCGCCACGTTCCAGCAGGGCACGTAGCGCAAAGGTGGAATCGCTGGGTGCGCCGCCACCCGGATTATCCGATTGATCGGCAACGACCACCAAACCTGATTCAAACGAAAGCGCCTTGTCAAGCGCTTCATCCAGTGACAGCGAAATCGGGTCGAGAGCATGGCGCAGGACAAATATCTTTTCGCCCAGTTGCTTGGCAAGCGCGACAGCCAGTTCCCTATCACCGTCTGTCACCGCCAGGCTTTGCGTCCCGCAGCTAGGGACATCGCCCCAGGGGAAACAGTGCGCCAGCGAGACCGAAAGGACGCCTTCGCTGTTTTCCAGCGCTATCATTTCATCGACATAAGTCCGCATCGGCTCATAGGGGGTTAGATAGAGCCCAATCATTTTGCAGTCATAAATTGCCATGGTTGGATGGGTCTTGCCTTCGGCGGCATCGGCAATAATGGTGAAGAGTTCTTCGGCGCGGTCAGCAATATCGGTATGTGGATATTCCTTGAAAATCACCACCGCATCTGCCTGGTCAATCAAGCTCTGTGTCAGGTCACAGTGTAAATCCAGTTCGACCCCGATTTTTGCCTGCGGACCGACAATCGCACGCACGCGGCTGACGATATCGGTTTCGCAGTCATCATAACCTTCTGCCACCATAGCACCATGCAAGGGCAGCAAGACTATATCAACTGGCATGGCATCTTCCAGCGCAGCCAGCATTTCATCTCGCAGGCTTTCGTAGACCGAGCGGACGGTCGTGCCGGCCGGCTGGGCAAAGGCATATAAACTAAAGACGAAATCCCAGCTGCGCTCCAGTGTGCGCCGCCGGAAAATATCCACAGCATGACCGCCAATATCCTCGCCAGCCACAACATCGCCAGCGCGAATCACTTCGAAATCTCCCATTCCGGTTGGCATGGGCGAAAAGGTATTGGTTTCTGTTACGATTCCACCGACAAATACTTTCATCGCTATCCCCTTCCTCTATGCGGATGAGTTATTGCTTGTGTGTAGCAAGGCTGATACAGTGCACAGACTTGTTTCCCTCAATATAGATGTTACAATGCAATTCTGCAACATTTCTGCCATCCGTTTGCAGTGGCAAGGCCCTGCTTCTATAATAAGCAGATAGCCTTTGACAGCCGTTCTGTGCCTGGGAAAACGCCAATATGAAAGCCATCACTATCCAATCCATCCAAACCCATACGGTCTTTCTGCCTTACCTCGACCCCATAGAGACCAGCTTCGGGGTCGAAGCCGGCAAGGTGGCTGTCCTGGTGGAATTGCGAACGGCTGCTGGCGTCATCGGCTGGGGCGAATGTCCGATTGAGATATGGCCAGGTTATGGAGCGGAAACCACCCAAACTGCCAGCCACATCCTGACGAACTTCATGCTTCCGGCCGTCATCGGCAAAACCCTTGCCCGCCCGACTGATTTCCCGCCGCTGCTGTGGCACCTGCGCGGTCATCATCATACCCGCGCGGGACTCGAAGCGGCTGTCTGGGATGCCTTCGCCAAGACCAATGACCTGCGCCTGACGGATTGCTTCGCCCACTATGCTCCTGACGGACATGCCTCGCAAGGACAGGCGCAAGTAGGCGTCAGCATCGGCATTCAGTCCAGCCTAGCGGATACCCTTGAGGCTATTCGCAAGCGTCTGGAGCAAGGCTACGGGCGCATCAAGCTCAAAATCAAGCGCGGCTGGGATGTCGAAGTGGGGCGTGCCGTCCGCGCTGCATTTCCGCATATCTCGCTGATGCTGGATGCCAACAGCGACTATCGCCCCTGCGATGCTGACCATCTGGCGCAGCTGGATGCCTTCGACATGCTGATGATTGAGCAGCCCCTGGCGCATGATGACATCTATGAACACAGCAAACTGCAAAGCCGCCTGCAAACCCCGATTTGCCTCGATGAAAGCATTAAATCGGCGACTGATCTGCGGTTGGCGCTGGCGGTGGGTGCCCTGCGGGTTCTTAACCTGAAGCCGGCGAGAGTGGGCGGATTTAGCGAAAGTCTAAAGCTGTATCACATCTGCGTCGAACATGGGCTGCCTTTGTGGATTGGCGGGTTGATGGAAACCGGGGTCGGACGCGCCGCCAACCTGGCTTTCGCCGCGCTGCCAGCCGTGAACCTGCCCTCTGATATTTCGGCAACCGACCGCTATTTTGACCCCGACTTGAGTGAGCCCCCCTTTGTATTGGGTGCGGACAGCAGTCTGGTAGTCCCAGAAGGCGCAGGTATCGGGGTCGAAGTGCAGCGTGAACGTCTGGAAGCCAGCAAAGCAGCTTGGCAGGCAAATTGCCCTTATTGCTAAGGGCGGGAGCGCAGGAAAATGCCGCCGATGCAAAAAGAAAGAGGAGCATAACGACATGGGCTTGGCTGGCAAAATCACGGGCATCGTGCGTGAGGCGGACATACGGGCGGGGATTGCAGTCTGGCATATCGAATCGGACACACAGCTTGCGGTCAATGGTGAGGAACCCTTTCCGATGGCAAGCACCTTCAAGATTCCGCTTCTGGCAACTGCCTGCCATCAACTTGCACAGGGCAAATTCGAACTAAGCCAGCGCATCCCACTGAAAGATGCGGACAAGAGCTTGGGAAGCGGCATTATGCCTTACTTTGAGAGTGGGCTGCAAGCCACCCTGCGCGATTTGCTGACCTTGATGATTATCATCAGCGACAATACCGCTACGGATATTATTGTGGACTTTTTGGGCGGGGCGGAAGTCATTGAAGGCTACATGCACCAGCTGGGATTAACAGATATTTATTTCAAGTGGAACTGCAAGGAATTGCTGCGGCATCTGTTTCCGCCAGAAGTGGTGGATTTGCCGCATGAGGAGTTGATTGCCTGGGCAACCAGCCATGATGTCTTGCGTGATGGACTGGCTTTCAGCAAGGGCGCCGATAATAACGTCAGCACTGCTAATGCCATGAACCAGCTGCTTTATTGGATGTATAGCGGTCGGCTCTTTGATGGTGAAGCCCGCCAGACGGCATTTGATATTTTGCTGAAGCAGCAATTCAATGTGCGCCTGTCGCGCTTTTTGCCCTTGGACACTAAAGTGGCACATAAGACCGGCACCATTGGCGGCATCCGCAACGATAGCGGCATCATAACCATCAGCGACAGTAACCATGTGATTGTAACCTTGTTCACCGAATGGGATGAAGCGCCGTATTGGAATCAACCAGCGGCACATCATCAACGGGTTTTTGAGGTCGAGACGGCGATGGGGGTTATCGGTCGCGCCGTCTACGATGAATTTCAATCATCAGCGTAAATCATAAACAGGAGGGGCGATGGACCCAGACGAGGGAATATTTGTTTTGATTGAGTTTGTTTGGGAGGAAAAGAAGTGTTCAAACCAAAATTTGCTTTTGTCCTTGTTATGATTTTAGGTGTGCTGCTTGGCGGTGTGGTGGTTGCCCAAGACGATATTTTTGCTGGCAAAGGGGGACGGCTGGTGGTAGCGGATGCCTTCTCCAATACCTCGCTCGATCCTTTTGTATCCTCTTGGCACAGCTGGCCCCATTATGCCATTTATCCGACATTGTTTGCCCGTGCCGCCGATTTGAGCTATGTCGGCTTTTTGGCGGATACCTGGCAGGTCTCGGAAGATTCACAATCCTTGACCATTCATCTGATTGATGATGCCACCTTTACCGATGGCACGCCGATTGATGCGGCGGCAATCAAGTGGAATCTGGACAGATATGCCGATCCCGATACGGGTGCATCGCAGGGCGCTGATTTGAGGGACTTGCTGGAGGAAGTCGAAATTAACGGTGATTACAGCTTCACCATGCACCTGAATTCGCCTTATGCGCCGCTGTTTTTTGTTTTGTCTGGCTTGGAAATCGTATCGCCAACTGCCTATGAAGCGTTGGGTCCGGATAACTTTGGCACCAGCCCTGTCGGTGGCGGGCCCTTCATCCTGAAAGAATTGGTGACGGACAATTATGTGCTGCTTGAGCGCAATCCGGATTTCACCTGGGCGCCAGAGGAGCTGTATGATCATCCAGGACCGGTCTTCCTTGATGAGCTTCAGATTCGCTTCATTGGTGAAGAACAGACAGTGCTGGCAGCACTGGAAACTGGCGAAATATCCGTCGCTGGCATTCCAACGCAGAACCTGGCTGATGCCGAAGCCAACCCCGACATTGATGTGCATGTCGCCCAGTTGAACCAGATACGCTATGTCGGTTTCAATACGTCCAAGGAACCCTGGACGAATCCGGAATTGCGGCGTGCCTTTGCTTACGCTACCGATCGAGAGGAATTCATCACGCTGGCATGGGAAGGTTTGGCAGAGCCACTCTATCAACCCCTGCCACCGACCATCTGGGGGCATAATCCTGACTTGGATGCCACCGCCTACAGCTTCGACCCCGCCCGTGCCCGTGAAATACTGGATTCGCTTGGTTATGTCGATGTGGATGGGGATGGCTTGCGCGAGGACCCAGAGGGCAATGCCTGGTCTGTGCCTCTAGGCACGGCTTCGTCCGATGAGTGGCGGCGCCAGGCGGAAGTCCTGGAGGCACAATGGCGCGATGTCGGCATTCCCATCGAAATTGCATTGATGGAATTTTCGGCGCTGGTTGACCTGACCACGACTGGGAACCACGATTTATTCCTCTTGCTCTATGGCTATAGTGATCCGAGCATTTTGACCTATTTCTTCGATCCAAGTCGCAAGGGAGGCAGCAACCGCGCCTGGTTCTCGACGGATGAACTGACCCAGCTGCTGATTGATGCCGATACACAACTGAACCCGGAACTGCGTTATGAAGCTGTGACCGCAGCCAGCCAATACATCATTGATGCCTCGCCTTGGGTTTTCTTGGCAGTGCCACCTGCCTTGACTGGTGTCCGTGAGGAACTGGAAGGTTGGTGGATCCATCCCGACCTGAGCTTCATGTATTGGAATGCCTACTTCGATACCGAGTAATCTGACCCCTCCATCTGAAGGATGGTGGAGGGGGTTAGCAAGTATTAGCAGATTTCCCTCTTCAAGGTTCAAAACTTTGAAGAGGGGCTGGTGAGTGGCATGAGCAAGTATATTTTGCGGCGCACCCTGATTGCCTTACCCTTGATATTGGGTGTTACCACCGTTGTTTTTGTCATGCTGCGGATTGCCTTGCCCGGCGACCCGGCAAAAGTGATGGCAGGTGATCGGGCGACGCCGGAGTTAATCGAGCAAATCCGCCACAATCTTGGTTTGGATCGCCCGGTCTTTGAACAGTACATGATTTTTCTGCGCAACTTTGCACAAGGAGATTTGGGGCGCTCGGTCAAGTTTCGGGAACCGGTTGCCGGGGTCATTGCCAAGGCATTCCCGTTCACGGTGACAATCACCTTTTTGAGCGTCACAGTTGGCACGCTGATTGGGCTGGGTATCGGCATCATAACGGCGGTGTACCAACGCAGTTGGATCGATAACCTGGGTATTGTTGTGGCGGTGTTCTTTTATTCGATACCGACCTTCTTTTTAGGTTTGATGCTGATTTTAATCTTCTCGGTTGGCTTGCGCGTCTTGCCTGTTCAGGGAGCGGACAGCTGGAAGCATTTTATTCTGCCGGTCGCTACTCTGGCGGTGGGGCAGGCGGCGCTGATTGCCAGACTAACGCGCTCTAGCATGATTGAAGTTCTCAGTACCGATTATGTGCGCACTGCTCGCTCCAAAGGCTTGAATCAGCGGCGCGTCCTGATACGCCATGCGCTCCAGAATACCCTGATTCCGATTATTACCGTCGTCGGTCTTTCTGTTAGTGGCTTGCTAGGGGGGGCAGTCATCACTGAAAGCATTTTTGGCTTGCCCGGTGTGGGGCTTCTGGCCATTAATGCTATCCACAACCGCGATTATCCGATGATTCAAGGGACTGTCATTCTGGTCGCCACATCTTTCATCTTTGCTAACCTGATTGTTGATATTATCTACGCTTTTGTGGATCCACGGATACGTTATGACAAGCCGTGAACCCGTCATTCGGAGCAAGAAACTGCCACACAAAGCCCGTCCTTCTGGACTTTATACGCTGGTCATCTTGAAGTTCACCAACAATCGCGTGGCTGTCGCTGGCTTGATCTGTCTGATTCTGCTTTTGCTCGCCATCCTTTTTGCGTCGCAAATCACCCCCTATGACCCTATCAAGCGCAATACGCCGGAACGCAATCAAGCGCCTTCATGGCTGCACCCCTTTGGCACTGACAAGCTAGGACGCGATGTAATGAGTCGGGTTTTGTACGGCGGGCGCGTATCGTTGCAGGTAGGGTTCTTTTCTATTGGATTGGCGCTTGTTTTCAGCGTGCCACTGGGACTCATCGCTGGCTTCTTTGGCGGCTCGCTCGATAATATCATCATGCGCGTGATGGACTTGATTTTGGCTTTTCCGGGGTTGATTCTCGCGATTTGGCTGGTGAGCCTGCTGGGGGCGAACCTAAAGAATGTGATTATTGCCATTGCCTTTTTTGTCGTGCCAACCTATGCGCGTCTGATTCGCGGCATCACCTTATCCATCCGCGAGATGGAATATGTCATGGCGGCCCGCAGCATGGGTGCCAGTTCGCTGCGGGTTATGATCTTCCATATCTTGCCGGGGGTCTTGGGTCCGATGATTGTTGTAACCACCTTGGGGGTCTCTGGCGCGATAGTGACTGGCGCCAGCTTAAGTTTCCTTGGCTTGGGTGTTAGCCCGCCGACGCCGGAATGGGGCGCGATGCTGGCAGATGGCCGCAATTATTTGCGCACCCAATGGTGGATTGCAGTCTTTCCGGGCATAACGATTACACTGGTTGTGCTTATCCTCAATGTCGTTGGCGATGCCCTGCGGGATGCCCTGGATCCGAATGTGCGTGCCTGATTGTTCTGCTCATCGCTGGTCAAGAGATTGAATTGTTCATAAAGTTCCTCAAGGTGGTCGAGTCGCTTGCGGATCTTCTCTGGATAGCGCAGGGACGAGGCGCCCAATATCGCATCAAGCAGGGCAAACAAGACAACTGTATTTCCGTAAAATCGCAAGCGAAAAGGCATCGCGTGAGTCTTGTTGATTCATTATCTTATTCCCACAAATCGGTGCTCAAATACTTTAGGCCGGAATCGGGCAGGAGTACCGCGATAGTCTGTCCCTGGTGAATCGTCCCTAATAATTGCAGAGCGGCAGTAACATTCGCGCCTGCCGAAAACCCGACGAACAGCCCTTCTTCCCGTGCCAGGCGGCGAGCCATAGCCATTGCGTCCTGATCGCGCACCTCCAGAAATCCATCGACCCAATCACGGTCAAGCAGTGGCAAGTTCGGCATGGAATAGCCGCCACCCTGAATTTTGTGATTGGGGCGGGTGATGGTTTCCCCGGCAAGTGCCGCGGCGCCAGCTGGCTCGACTATGTAGCATTTAATTGCGGGATTTTTTTCTTTGAAGTATTGGGCACAGCCAGCAAATGAGCCGCCGCTGCCTGCAAAATCGCAGAAGGCATCGATGCCGCCTGACTGCTGCATAATTTCGGGGGCAGTATGGGCATAGTGGGCGTGTTTATTGCCTTCCAACTGAAACTGGTCGGCGCGGTAAGCGCTACGCTCTTGCACAATCTCTCGCGCTTTAGCCTCCACCTGTGCCAGGTCGCCTCCAGAGACCTGCCCTGGCGTCGATTCGGGCAGCTGATCCACCAGGACGACTTCGGCGCCCAAAGCCCGCATCATCCGCGCCCGTTCTATTGAATTGCCGCGGGACATCACGGCTACAAAGTGATAGCCCTTGGCGGCACAGACAATCGCCAAGCCGGTGCCGGTATTGCCGCTGGTCAACTCGACGATGGTATCCCCAGGTTGAATCAGTCCTTGTGCCTCGGCATCTTCAATCATCTGGCGGGCGATGCGGTCTTTCTTGGAATAACCTGGATTGAGAAACTCCAGTTTAGCAACAATATCCCCCGCCAGCCCTTGTGTGATGCGAGACAATGCCACCAGGGGCGTATTGCCAATAGCTTCAACGACTGAGGGGAATCGTGGGTTGTCAGGTCTCATTCGCTCACGGTCTCATGCCGCCATTTGTATCTGATTATAGGGCGATGGCGCCGGATTGTAAACTGGATGGCGACTCTTTTCTTTTGCGAGGCCTCTTGCTATCATTAAGTTTTATCCACTGGATGCAAACAGAATCATGTCTGCGAACTTAATCATTCGTGAACTCCATGAGATGACCGACCTGCTGAGAACGGTCGAATTGCAGCAGGCGATTTGGGGGATGCAGGCTTATGAGTGTGCCTCGCCCTATACCTTAAACGCGGCGATTCATACCGGTGGCAGTGTCATTGCAGCCGAGCTTGAGGGGCGGATGGTTGGGTTTTGTTTCGCATTTGCGGCAAAACGGGCTGATGCGCTGTGGCTGTGGTCGCACATGGCAGGTGTCCACCCTGATTTTCAGGGTCAGGGGATTGGCTTCAAGCTCAAGCAGGCACAGCGAGAATGGGCCTTGGGGCAGGGTTATCGTGTGATGGCCTGGACATTCGACCCGATGCAAGGCGGTAATGCCAACTTCAATTTCAATCGGCTTGGTGTCAGGGCGCACCGGTATTATGTTGACCATTATGGCCTCATGCAGGATGGCATCAATGCCGGGCTTGCCAGCGACCGCCTGGAAGCTGTGTGGCATCTCGATGCTCCGCAGGTAATTGATATGACGCAAGGTCATAGCGCGGCTTATGTCGGAGTGGGGCAGCTGGAGGATGTCAAGCTGGTTTATGTTGACGATAGCAGGCTTCTTCGCCAGAGGGAATTGCCAGCTTATAACCAAGAGCGCTATTGCATCGAAGTTCCCCTGCACCTCGCCGTACTCAAACAAGCCAATATCGAACAAGCTCGCACTTGGCAGCTTTACTTGCGGAGTGCTATGATAGCACTGCTCGCAGCCGGGTACAAGGTGTGCCACTTTGTCCGCGAGCGTCGGCGCGGCTGGTATGTCCTGTGCCGGGATGCGAGCTAAAATTGTACGATTTATCCCTTGATTCCCGAAACCATCATGCCGGCGATAAAATAGCGTTGGAAGAAAATAAACAGAAGTACGGCGGGCAGGGTGGCGACAGACGCAAACATTTGCCTGTTGTCATTGAAGATGCCGCGATTTATGTCGAGTTGTAAAGGGCGGCAAGGCATGGGTTGTGTTCGCTTGTCCCGTATATGTTTAGTCATTGACTTGAAAGAACTCGACCACCTCGCCACTTGGACCTGTGAAGAAGGCGATGGTAACATTCAGTCCGCCGATATTGAAGGTGCCCAGTTCGCGCATGATTTCCATGCCGGCGGCTCGGACCCGTTCCAACGCTGCGACGATGTCAGTGGTGGTGAGCGCAAAGTGGGTCACGATATCGTTAGCGATGGCGTTTGAAGGCTCGGCTAGCGGCTCAAAGAGTTCCAAATGACTACCGTCGCCGATGTCCAGGAGCGCAATCCGCCGTCCGCCTCCCATGAATTCGACAACTTTTTTCATCCCCATCACCTCGGTATAAAATGTTTCCGAGGCATCCCAGTCCTTTGTTTGTATGGCAATGTGGTGACATCCCAGCCCGGCAATCGTCTGATTTTTGCTTCCAACAGGCATACAGGCTCTCCTTTATGGTAGGTGTTTATTTTGGATTAAATCAACAAAGCGATGAAGATATTATGACACTTTGTCCTTGAAGGAAAGGATAAGGAGCGGCAATTCAGGCTAATCGCATCAAAATGAACTTCCACTGCAATGCTGTAAGCCCATCCTCTGAATTAGAGGGTATGCAGTGGACTCAGCGAACACAGAGAAAAACTGTTGCCAGAGCTTCATCTAACAGCAAGCATCATGGTAACCTTGCTTGCCGTTCGGCAAATCATCTATTATAATTGCAGCTAAACAAGAGTGAAAAAGCAACATTTCAGTCAGGAACAAAATATGTCTCGCAAGACTTTAGCGGTTGCATTGTTAGTGGCAACACTCTTTTTCTCTTTCTTGCTTGTCCATGCACTGGAGAGACTCCCGACCCCGCGGAATTTTCGTGTAACTGGCAATATGGTTATATGGTCCCCTGTAGAGAATGCCGTCGGTTATCTGGTGGGATGGGGTCCGGTTATTAAAGATTCGGAGTCAGATTGGACTTACGATGAATACCCGCCCGCAGAGGCACATTCTGTTCGCCTGCCTGCTTCGCAAACCCAATACACACTCTACGATGTGCCGGCTTGTGGAGAGTGGGTGGTACAGGTGCAGGCTTTGGGCGATGGCGTTAACTACGCAGAATACGGTCTAAACAGAGGACAGTACACAACTGGGGAGAGATGCCCGGGCAGAGGCGCTCGTAATGTAAGTAATGCAATGCGCGAGAAACCACCGGTAAAGACCTGCACCACCCTACCGGGTCATATCATCGTTTCGAGCGATTCGATGAGTGTTCAATGTCAAATAGTCGGTTTCGCTGGTATCGGTGTCCCATCTATCATCAATGCAGGTCCCCTGGCTGCGGTTGATGTTTGGGGTCCTTTGGGTGTCGAGGCCAAAGTTTGCTTTACTTCATCCGGTTCGATCACCTTCCTTGATGCAACAACTTCACCGCGCACACAAACAACGCCGGAATACTACTCGCGCGATGGCTTGACTTGTACGCGCATCAGTCATCCGGGCACCGTCATACTCATGCCAGCCATGATGGTGACAGACAACGCGGGGCAGATGGATGACGCGATGATGAACAAGGATCCGTTGCTCATCCCCGATAGCATGGACGGCATGGTTTATCTGGAGAATTGTCAAGTCATTCCCTTGTACAATCTCAACTTCCGCGATGTTCCCGCTGGCGAGAAAATCGGTGTAATCGCTAACGGCGTCACCAGGATTGCCCTCGCACGCACAGCGAACTGGTTCAAGGTCGAGCATGATGATGTCGAGGGATGGATTACTGCGCATCACGTAGACAGTAATGGCGATTGCGGCTAAATCGAACCAGATTTGATTTTGATTATGGCGTAACTTGGACGCTTTCTGTTAGGGTATCAATGTCGCCTCGTTCTCTGCCAGCTTCATTCCCGCCGCTAACAGGGCGGCTCGGATTGCCTGAGTTTGCGCTGCCGAACTTTCAGGCATCGGCAGGCGCGGGATGCCAGCTGGACGTCCCTGTAATGTCAGCGCAGTTTTGACATTGGCGGGCAGGTTGTCAGCCATAATCGCATTCCAGATGCGTAGCAAATGATGATGTAATTCGAGTGCCTCAGCGTGATCGCCGGCTTCTACCCGCTGCCATAACTGAACGCAAAGCTCTGGCGCTGCCGAAAGAATGGCGGCGATAGCGCCGTGCGCTCCCAGACAAAACGAGGGGTAGAGCAAGGCATCCACAGCCGACATAATCAATCCAATATCAGCAGAACCCATGAGCAAATCCGCCATAAGTTTCAGGTCGCCTGCGCTTTGTTTCACCCCAATAATCCCGTCGATATGGCGCATCAGGCAGTCAAGCAATGCAGGCGAACAATACGACCAAAGCACCACATTATAGACGATCACTGGATGGGATGATTGCTCTGCCAGGGTGGCAAAATGTTTTATCATCATGTCGTCAGTCGGGCGAAACAGATAATGCACCGGGGTTACTTGCAAAGCGGCGACCTCCAAATCGGATAGCGCCTGTGCTTTCTCGACCGCTTGTCGGGTGCTATCCACAATAATGCCGGCGATGACCGGAATGCGACCAGCTGCACGCTCCAGAGCCAGGCCCACAATACGTCTTAATTCTGCTGTGGACAGGGTTTGCCCTTCGCCGGTGCTCCCGCCAACTGCCAATCCATGTACGCCGGCAACCTCAATCAGATATTCGACTTCTGCGCCGAATGCGGCTTCATCAATCGCTTCGTTGGCATCAAAGGGCGTGACCATCGGTGGCACAATCCCGCGAATTTTCATGCTGTCCCTCGCTTTTTGCTAGTTGCCGATATGTTGACAATCATACACCTTTTGCCACAAATTGACGAAATCCTTTCCTTTTCGTCAGTTTGGATTGGCGGATGCTCAACATACGGTGATTAGTAAGCGTCTATTTTATCAGGCTCGTCTTCCTGCATTTGATCTTTCTTGTGTTCGATAATCTTCTCGATGATGAAACGGGGACGGCGGCGGGTTTCATCAAGATTGCGCCACATATACTCGCCTATGATGCCGAGGATCAACATCTGCATACCGGCTGCAATCAGGACGACAATCATCAACGATGCCCAGCCCTCGGTCTCAATCCCCAGTGCCAGTCGGGCAAAGATCACCCAAGCCGCATATATCAATCCGAACAGGCTGAACAGGATCCCCAGCCCGGAGGCCAAACGTATCGGGAAATAAGAGAAGGCGACAAAGGAATCTACAAAATATTTGAACTTTCTGGTAAGTGACCACATCGACTGTCCGTATTTTTTTGCACGCGCTTGACGGTCATAGTAGAGGACATAAGGCTCAAAGCCAAGCCAGAGAATCAAGCCCATGAGATAGGCATTGTTCTCTTGAATGTTGTTAATCAGTCCGCAAACTTGGCGGTCAATCAGGAAGAAATCAAAGCCGCGTTCAGGCATGGTTTTGAGGGCATAGCGGCGGAATAACTTATAAAAGCTATCCGACAGCAACGAGGTGGGGAAGGGATCTGCACGTTCACGGCGAGCAGCGATAACCACTTTATTGCCTTCGTGCCAAAGCCCAAGCATGTCATGGATCAGGGCGGGCGGGTCTTGCAAATCAGCGGCAATGGCAGTGACAGCATCACCCTTCGCTTGGCTCAATCCAGCCATGATTGCCGGGTTTGACCCAAAATTGCGCGACAGCTTGATTACTCGCATTCTAGGCTCTGATTGCGCCAGAGCGTCCAGCACCGCGAAGGAATGATCGCCAGATCCATCATCCACAAAGATAAACTCGAAGTCATCATCCAGATTCTTGTCGGCGACTGCCTGTATCTCAAGCAATAAATCTGCCAGACTGCTAGCATTATAATAGACCGGCACGACAATCGAAAACAAGCTCATTCAACATCCTTATCATTCAAGCCAAAATGCCTCAGCAGTTGCAAGCGGCTGTGCTTGTCGATTTTTCGTGTTTCGCGTGCGGGTACGCCGGCGACAACAGTCCAGGGAGCCACATCCTTCGTCACCATGGCGCCGGGCGCTACCACAGCGCCCATACCTATTTCGATATCTGCCGCAACAGTCGCCCCGCTTCCGATCAAGGCGAAGCGCCGAACCCGCGGACCCTTGACATCAAAGGGAATCAACCCGAAACGTTTGAGATACACATCGTTATCGTTCACTGTGGTGACACCGGGACCAATAAATACATCGGATTCGATTAACATATTGCCAGTGATAATCGCTCCGTCAATAATCCGGCTGCGTGCCTTGACTGTCGTATCATACATCATCATAACTCCCCGCCCGACAACCGTTTCATCCTCCAATCGACATCCTTCTCGAATGGATGCCAAATCCCCAATCAGAACCTTGTTGCCGATTTGCTGATGAGTATACAGGACACAATTTGCTCCAATGATACAATCAGCACCGATGCGCACCGTGGCATCCCCGCTATCAAGCGCACGGTTGATATTTCCGGTGTACATTGGCGGTCGTCCAATGACGCTGCCTTCGAGAATTTTCGTGTTGGGTCCAACCACCACGTTGGGATAGAAGGTCACATTTGCTGCCACTTCGACCCCCTGTGCCAAGGTCAGATCCCCCAGAATGACCAGGTTGGCAGCGCGGCGCACCGAGGGATGGATATTAAGTCGTGGCATCATCCCCCCAGTAATGCTGTTTGTAGCGCCGATAAAAGGCGACGGTCTCGCGCAAGCCATCCTTCAGGGCCGTGCGTGGCGTCCAGCCGACAAGCCGGCGTATCTTGCTAATATCCGAATAGAAATCGCCCGGTTCCTGTGCTTTGCGTTCGGGTGAAAAGGCTGCAAATTCCCAACGTCCCGTGCCGGCAACTTCAATCAGGGTTTCTGCCAATTCGATAAAGTTATACGGTTGGTCGATGCCCACATTCAACACTTCGCCAACAGCTTTTGGCTCTAGCGCCGACATTAATATGGCTTCAACCGCATCGTCAATATAGAGGAAGTCGCGCAGGATTTTGCCATCACCGAAGACCTGGATGGTTTCGTCATCCACTGCAAGCCGAACAAACCAGTTGACGACCCCGTAACGTGGATGTTTCATCTGGGCGCGGGGTCCGTAGATGTTCGTCAAGCGGAGCAATACCGCCGCAATGCCATGAACATCGTTGTAGACTTGGATAATCTTTTCGGCAGTCAGGTTGGAAATCTCGTAAATCCCCTTGGGATGGGTCGGGGCGGTTTCACTGACTGGCAGGGTGACTGCCGAACCATATTGCCCGCGGGTGCCGGTATAGATGACCTTTGCTCGTGGATTGTACCAGCGCAGTGCTTCCATCAAAACGGCAGTCCCTTTGATATTGATGTCAATATCGGGGAAGGGGTCAGTCAAGCTCAGAATATGATCCACCTGTCCCGCTAGGTGAAAAACATAATCTTGGGCTTGAACCAGATTATTCATCGCGTCGACATCCCGAATATCACAGAAATGGATGGCAACGCGGCCGCGGACAGGTGCGATATTAAAAAGATTGCCGGCATAACCGGGAATCATAGCGTCTACAATCGTAACATCAGCGCCGACATCGACCAGCGCAATCGCCAAATTGCTGCCGGTGAACCCCATACCGCCGGTAATCAAGGCACGCTTGCCTTGAAAGGCGCCGCCAAAATCCATTGGGATTAGCCCCCTCTCAATTGTTGAATGGCGTCGCAGACTCGGATAACTTCATCATCGGTCAACCCGATGTACAGGGGCAGGGAGAGGATTTCTCTCGCTGCCTTTTCGGTCTCTGGCAGGCTTCCCATGCTTAAGCCGAGGTCGCGGTGGGATTCTTGCAAATGAATCGGGATGGGATAATGAATCAGGCTGCCGATATGAAGCGCTTTGAGTTCTGCCATCAGTTGATCGCGTTGGCTGTCGCGGATGACATAAAGATGATAGACATGGCAGACATTTGCTGCAACAGGTGGTGTTGTCACGACACCTTGCAGTTCGTTATTGTAAATCGCTGCGATTTCTCGGCGGGCTTGATTATAGGCATCCAGATGCTTGAGTTTGACACGTAAGATGGCTGCTTGTAGCTCATCAAGACGGCTATTTGTCCCTCGTGATTGATGAGTATAACGGGTTGTCTGACCATAATTGCGCAATTTTCTCAGGTTATCAGCCAGCTTGGCATCGTGTGTAATGACAGCGCCGCCATCACCATAGGCGCCCAGGTTCTTGGTCGGATAAAAGCTGAATGTGCCAAAATGTCCGACAGTGCCAACCTTCTGTCCTTTGTAGGTTGCTCCGTGTGCCTGGGCACAATCTTCAATCAGGAGGAGGTCATGCGCGTCAGCGATGGATTTAAGCGCATCCAGGTCGGCAGGGCATCCATAAAGGTGAACAACAACGATAGCGCGGGTTCTGGCGGTGATGGCTTGGTATGCTTTCTGCGGATCCAGCGTAAAGCTGTTAGGGTGAATATCCGCTAGTATCGGGGTCGCACCACTGCTTTCGATGGCAGTAACGGTTGCCATTGCTGTATGCGCCGCTGTAATCACTTCGTCACCCGATCCAATACCGCCGGCTCGCAAGGCAAGCTCAATAGCATCAGTGCCGCTTGCCACACCGATGGCAAAGGGGATGTCGTGATAATCCGCAAATTCACGCTCAAATGCCTCAACTTCCGGTCCCAGAATATACCAGCCGCTGTCCGCTACCCGTCTCATCGCTATTGCAATTTCATCCGCGTGTAGGTCATGCAAGGGTTTCAACTGATTGAATGGAATCATGGCTGCCCTTTGTTTATGTCGTTTAAGACAGTGCTGTGCCCTCTTCAATTCGCAGCACATCCTGTTTTCCGAAGACGATCCAAAGGCTCCATATCAGGATTGGAATGACTAGCAAGCCCGATCCCAGGAGCAAAATGCCCGATATGCCCAAGGGCGAATCAATCAACACGCCAATCGTACCGGATGAAAGTGCGCTAAATAGGGTGTACATGGCAAATTCAGTTGAAAAGACTCGTCCGCGCACTTGATTAGGGACAATCTGCAACAGCAGCTGCGTTCCCAATACCCACACCAAACCGCCGCCGATGCCGCGCAGGAATCCTCCGGCAAGCACGATATAAAATGAAGCCAGGGTGGAGGTGATGAGAAAACCAAACAAACAGCAAGCATATCCAATCGCAATGGCCAGCCGCAGTTGTCGGCCGCGGTCTCTTGCCCAATAACGACCCAGTATGGGGCCAATCCCGGATCCAATCCCCGACGATACATACATCAAGCCAAGACTGATGCTGCCGCCATCACCGATTGGGAAGTATTGTTCGGCAATGGTGACTTGCACCACCTGATAAAACCCGATGACCAGCAAACCAAGGATGCCTTTGTTGATGGCAATGGTAAAGGTATCAATATGTTGGCGCAGATAGCTCAGCCCATCGACATACTGCCGTATCCCTGCCAGAATGGATTGATCGGAATCCCGCGACAAGAGTGACCGATAAGGCATCCGAAAAATAATCGCTGCGCTTAGGAAGAAGGTCATGGCGTCAATGATAAAAGCTGGATAGACCCCGACAATGCCCGAGACAATTCCGCCCAGTGCAGCGCCAAATGCCAGCATCACTGACCAGGTTGCTGATGACAGGGCGTTGGCGACGCCCAGTTCTTCGGGCTGGGTGATGTCTGGCAGTATCGAATTCCATGCCGGGAAGAAGAACCCTTGTGATGCGCTCTGGATGGTGGTCAATACATAGATTAACCAGACCTGCTGTGGTTCGCGTACCAGCACAAGCCCAAGCACAACAAACCCGCGCAGAATGTCGGTCACTATCACGATGGTTTTGCGGTTATAACGGTCGGCCACCACACCGGCAAATGGACTCACCAAAAAGGGAGCTAGCATACGCAGTACAAACAACCCACCAATCGCAGCGCCAGATTGCGTCAAGGCAGCAATCAAAGAGGCGGAGGCAATCAAGTTAAACCAGTCGCCTAACAGGCTGACAATTTGACCTGACCACAAATAACGAAATGCCTTGTTTTGACGGACAAGCTGCCGATAGCTAACGGTTCTGTCTTTACTCTGTGTCAAGATGGGCTCGCAATCTAATCCTTAGCATATTTTTGAATGCACGGATGGCTATTATATCCGCTTATTGGCTCGCAACCTATAAGAGATGCCAAATTACAGAGTAACTATTCAAATCTTTGGTGAACCTTGTAAGATTGTCAGGATTAGATGAGCGCGGGCATGAGATGGCAGGCAGGAGTATGGCATGAGAGTGTTTATCGCTGGTATTGATGGCTATCTGGGTTGGCCTCTGGCAATTTATCTGACCGCTCATGGGCATGAAGTCGCGGGCGCGGATTTGATGCTGCGGCGCAAATGGGTAGATGAAGTGGGCGGCACAAGCGCCATACCGATTGCTGACCGCCAGGTTCGCCTGCAAGCGTTTCAAGAAAAATTTAAGACAGATTTGGATTTTCGTATTGGCGATCTAACTGATTATGCCTTTGTAAAAGGCTTTTTTGAGGAATTCCAGCCGGAGGCAGTTGTTCATCTGGGTCAAATGCCCTCGGCAGCCTATTCGATGATGGATCAAGCGCATTGTGTTTGGACTCAGCAAAACAATATCATCAACAATCTGAATTTGCTGTGGGCAATCAAAGAAGTTGTGCCACAAGCTCATCTGGTCAAGCTGGGTACGATGGGCGAATACGGGACACCTAATGTCGATATTCCCGAAGGTTTCTTTGAAGTTGAATTTCGGGGGCGCCGAGATCGCCTGCCCTTTCCGCGTCAGGCGGGCAGCTGGTATCATCAGAGCAAGGTTCACGACTCGCATAATACGCATTTTGCCTCGAAAATGTGGGGATTGCGGGCGACTGATATTATGCAAGGGGTGGTCTTTGGGAGTCAGATTGAAGAGATGGACGGTGACAGGCGTCTCCGCAGCCGCCTTGATTTCGATCAATGTTTTGGCACGGCGGTCAATCGCTTTTGCTGCCAGGCGGTGATTGGTCATCCTTTAACCCTGTTTGGTCTTGGCAAACAGAAGCGAGGTTTCTTGCCGCTGGTGGATTCGATGACTTGTCTGCGCCTGGTGGTCGAAAATCCGCCTGAACAGGGTCAATTCCGTATTTTCAATCAATTTGAGAATGCCTATAGCATCACCGAACTGGCGGATATGGTCAAAGCAGTCGGTGAAGCGATTGGCTTGACTGTCGAAATCAAGCATTATGACAATCCGCGCACCGAACTGGAAGACCATTATTACAATCCGGATCGTCAGCATTTGATTGACTTGGGCTATAAACCGACCTGTGACATCCAATCTGTGATGAAGCAAATCATGCTTGACCTGTTGGACAACAAAGACCGTATCGAAGCTCACATTGATGTGTTGATTCCTGATATTCGCTGGGACAGCAGCCGCAAAAGGTCGGAGATTATTGGGTGAACTTGAAGATGAACTTGAATTTTCAACTGTTGACACAAACCCTCAAGGTACCCCGGCTGGCCTGCCTGGTATTGGTGGTGCTCGCTCTCTTTGTATATACCATTCAAGTAACATCGAACCTGACCGATTTTATATTCTTTCTTCTCGGATCTTCTGGAGTTGTGCTTACTGGGATACTTGCCCTGTATTATGCCCACACCAATGATCTCAATAAGCCTTTTCCATTGTGGCTGACAGTCTTTGCTCTCGTGCTGATATTGGGGTTATCCAGTTACAAATCATTAGTAACAGAATTGCTGTTGATACTTAGAAGTCTGTTCATACATCCTTACTGGCAATTGTTTGGCATCATTTTGGCTCTGCTTGTTTTTATGCCTCTGATTGTTCAGGCACTGCGGTACGGTCTGAAAAACAAGCGCATATCTGACTTTATCGTTATTGGCGGGTTTCTGCTATTCGTGTTTTTGTTGTATCTGCCCTTCGGATTTGAAAGCATCGGACATTGGGAAGAATGGATATTCAATGCTTATTGGGAAGGCGGAAATACAAAATGGTACAACGAATTGGTTTCCCGCTTCTGGGCACTGGTACCGCATTCTTTGGCATATATCATTAGCTCGGAATCCTTTATCGGTTATCATCTGATCAATTTCTTGATGTTCTGGGGCAAGCTCGTTTTGTTATATGGTATTTTGCGCCAAATCAAGATTCTCCCCTGCTTATATGCCTTTCTGATAACGATGCTGTTTATGGTTTATCCAGTAAATCCTGGTTTGATGTTACTGCGGTCGTTGTCGCTGCAATTTAGTATGCTCTCGCTTTTGGCTGCCGTTTATCTGGTATTGGATTATCAGAAGAATCCGACTCGTTTGCATTTGCTGGGCATCTGGCTGGGACTGATGTTCAACGTGACAACCGTCGAATCTGCTTATGTCATCATCTTGGTCATCCCGCTGTCGTGGTTATTACTCAGCCGCCGATTAAGCTGGAGGAACTTCAATCTGACTGTCATTTGGTACCTGTTCCCGGCTTTCAAAATTGCTTACTTGATGTTGCTATTATCTGCCAGCAAGATTTTCTACGGGAGTGATTTGTTCGGCAATACCCCGGATGGTGTTGCGCCAGATGTATTTAATACATTCCTTCGCGTGATGAGCAATGTCTACCGCTATACTTTTGTTGACGGCTGGCAGGATGCCTTGACTGCGCTAGAGCAGAATACTTGGCTTGCACTGACAATCGTTATGCTCGTCCTTGTCACTAGCATTGCCTGGTATTTGGCACACACTAAAGATATTGACACATTTGACACATTCCTATCTGTACGACAAATCGGCATTCTACTGATAAGCGGTTTGCTGTTTATCATGCCGTCGGTGGGTGTGCTGGTATGGTTAGAGCGGTACAACAGTGGCTTGTGGCGGATGTATTTTTATGTGCCGATTGGGGCTGCGATTGCGGTATTTAGTCTAATTGCCCTGTTGGCGGCACCAATTGTAGGTCTCCGATATCGTAATGCGACCATTGTCGTACTCTGCCTAACCCTGATGTTTCCGGCGTTATCGCGCCTGATACTGCAACATGAGCGATTCGTAACCAGCGCGAACAACAAAGCAATCATATTACACGATATATTGGAAATCGCACCGCAGATAGAACCTGATACCCATCTCATAATAGCAGCCCAAATGACCAAAGAGCAGTTCGAAGCATTGGATATCTTTGAATTGTCTCGGGCTTATGTGATTCATAGTGCATTTCATGTCCTCCATCAAGACCATGCCCCACCGGCACATTCGCAGTTTTGCTTGAGAGAATTAACTTGGGTATGTTCTCGTCCACATGTTCAAATCGAACCGCATCTACAGAATACCTTGCTGTTCAAGATTAACAAGGATTTGTCAGTTGAGCTGGTTGAGCAGCCGTCTGTCTACTTTGGTTTTGAAAGTGACCCGACTTATGATTCAAATCGACTGTATCATCGAGACGCTCCGTTGCCGCCGCGGGCGTCTACCATGCTTGGCTCTGCGCTGCTGGAATGAATCCGGACGAAAGGCTCGCTTTGTACTTCACAAATCCGCGTTATAAGCGCTGAGTAAGAGATAAAGGATAGTGGCAATGGCGAGAAAACCAGTCATGCTGATTGTATTGGACGGCTGGGGGATACGGGCAGCTGAACATGGCAATGCTGTCCGGCAGGGCAATACTCCCAACTTCGACAACTGGATGAAGACCCGCGAACGCGCAATTATTCATACCTCGGGCGAACAAGTCGGACTGGTGCCCAGGCAGATGGGCAATTCCGAAGTCGGGCATCTGAATCTGGGGGCAGGGCGGATTGTCTACCAGGATATTTCACGGATTGCCAATGCCATTGCAGACGGGACACTTGGTACAATTCACATCTTGCAAGATGCCCTTCAATATATCCAAAACGATGACAAAAAACTGCATCTTATTGGCTTGCTGGGGAATGGTGGCGTGCACAGCCACTCTGACCATCTGTATGCGCTGATGGACATCGCCAAAACAAATGGCATCAATCCCGTTTTGCATCTGATTACTGATGGGCGCGATACGCCCACTCAAGCGGGCATCGAATTCTGTCGGGCATTGCTGGAGAAGATTGAAGCCGATGGCAATGGACGCATCGGGTCAGTCAGTGGGCGCTATTATGCTATGGATCGCGACAAGCGCTGGGTGCGTACCTGCCAGGCTTATGAAGCGATGGCATTCCGCAGAAGTGAGCAAACCGCCCCCGACGCGCTGACTGCGATTCAAGGTTTTTATGACCGGGGCGTGACAGACGAATTCATTGCCCCAACCGTTATCGGCGACGATGAGAGCCTGCGGATTGAGGCTGGTGATGTGCTACTCTGTTATAATTTCCGTGCCGACCGAATGCGTCAGTTGGCGCAGGCTTTTGCGCAGAGCGATTTTGAAGCTGCGGATGTTTTCCAGCAAATTGATGATTTGCAACTGCTTACGATGACCGAATACATGGCGGGTCTGACAGACAAGATCCTGTTTCCGATAGAATTGTTGCGAAATACACTGGCAGAGACACTTAGCAAGGCAGGCAAAACGCAATATCACACCGCTGAGACAGAAAAATACCCGCATGTTACCTTCTTTTTCAATGGGCGCAACGAAGCCCCCTTTGCTGGCGAAACCCGCAAGATTGTGCCTTCGCCCAAAGTCGCTACCTATGACCTGAAGCCCGAAATGAGCGCAAAGGAACTCACTGCGGAAACCCTCAAGCGTCTCCGCCAGGCAGACGATGATTTTATCCTGGTCAACTTTGCCAATCCCGATATGGTTGGGCATACTGGCTCCTTGAGCGCGGCGATTAAGGCAGTGGAAGCAGTTGACGATTGTGCTGGCAGGCTGGTGGACGCGGTACTGGAGAAGGGCGGCGTTGCTATTGTCACAGCCGACCACGGCAATTGTGAACGCATGATTGACGTGGTAAGCGGCGAGCCGCATACCTATCATACGGTGGGGCCGGTCGCGCTGTTTGTCCTTGACGCCAGGAACTATTATGACCTGCATAGCTGGGGGCGCCTGGCGGATGTCGCGCCGACTGTGCTGGAGTTGATGGCGATTGCGCCGCCAGCCGAGATGACCGGCAAGAGCCTGATCCGTGCCGTGCGGGAGTTATAAATGCGGAAAGCTGGTGCGATGAATCGAGCGGAAATCCTGCGGTCGCTCCAGAACCGGCCGCAGGTCTCGGTGTTGATTATTGGCGCGGGGGTCAACGGGATTGGGACGTTCCGCGATTTGGCCTTGCAGGGAGTGGATGCGCTGCTGGTGGATCGTGGCGATTTCGGTTCGGGCGCGAGTGCCGCTTCCTCACATATGCTGCACGGAGGACTCCGCTATCTGGAAAATGGGGAATTTCGCTTGGTGAAAGAGGCGCTGCACGAGCGCAACCGAATGCTGAATAATGCTCCACACTATGCCAAACCCCTGCGCACGACCATTCCCGTTTTCCGTTGGTTTTCGGGCTTGTGGAACGCGGCGCTGAAATTCCTCAACTTGCTGGATCGTCCGACAGAACGAGGCGCTATTGTCATCAAACTGGGACTAATGCTTTACGAATCTTTTGTCCGCGCTTATCAGAATATGCCAAGCCATGAGTTCAGATGGCGGTCGGCGGCGCTGGGTGAATATCCCCAACTGAATCCGGAGATCGTCTGTGCGGCAACCTATTATGATGCCTGGATGCCTTATCCCGAACGCATCTGCCTGGAAATGGTGCTGGATGCTGAGGCAAGCTACCGAGATTGCCATGCCCTGAATTATGTCAGTGCTGTAGCTGGCGATGATGAATCGGTGACGCTCCAAGATGAATTCACTGGCGAGACCTTCATCGTCCGCCCCAAAGTCGTGGTTAATGCTGCTGGCGCCTGGATTGATTTTGTTAATCGGCATCTGGGACAGAGGCGGCAGCGCTTCATCGGCGGGACAAAAGGGTCGCATCTTATCCTTGACCATCCTGATTTGCTGGCGGCTACCTGCGGCAGCGAGATTTTCTTCGAGAATGATGATGGTCGCATTGTGCTGATTTTCCCGTATTTGGGGCGGGTCATGGTCGGCACGACCGATATTCGTATCGAAAATCCCGATGATGCCGTGTCGACCGAAGCCGAAACGGATTATCTTCTGGGCATGATTGACAAGGTATTTCCGGCGATTCAGGTTGACCGCTCGCATATTGTTTTCAGCTTCGCTGGTGTGCGGCCGCTCCCCTACAGCGAAGGCGGCGCGCCTGGGCAAATCAGCCGTGACCACAGCATCCAAACGATTCCCGCCAGCGACAGCCTCAAATATCCGATTTATTCCCTGGTGGGGGGCAAATGGACAACCTTCCGCGCCTTTGCTGAACAAACCACGGATCGGATCCTGGAAGATTTGGGACAGCCACGCCAGACCAGTACAAAAAATGTCTCGATTGGCGGCGGACGCGGTTATCCACGCAGTGAACCAGCGCGAGAAAATTGGCTGCGAAGGCTGCAAAGCACCAGCGAACTGCCGCTGGAACGTCTGCGCCAATTATTCGAGCGTTATGGCACCCGTGCCGAAGACTTTGCCGATTACATCTCGCAGGCAAACGACCAGCCATTGACGTATTATCCGAGCTATAGCCAGCGCGAAATTGAGTTTATCCTCAAAGCGGAAAAACTCGGACGGCTGGACGATTTGGTGCTGCGCCGTTCGGTCATTGCCATGCTGGGCGACTTGAACTCTAATTTGCTGGATGAACTGGCGGAACTTGCAGCCAGGACACTCGGCTGGTCAGCAGAGCGCAAGCAGCAGGAAATCAGGCATACCCTTGAAGTGATGCGGCATAAGCATCAGGTGGATTTGTCACCGCGAGAGTAGCTTCATTGACGCTCATTTTCAGATGGCAATATCAGCCCTAACAATTTCTGCGCGGCGACTGTCGTCAGGATTTCGCCACGGATAACAGCCGCTTCGATTTCGGGGAGTGCAGATTGTACCGTCGGATGCTGGAAGAAAAAGGCATGGAGTTGAGCCTCAACCAGATAACGAAGCCATGCCCGCATTTGGGATTGTCGGCGCTGTTCAAAGACGCCCGAAACCTTTGTATTTTCCTCAAATGCCTGGATGACCTCCCAGATATTTTCGATGCCCTCGCCAGTTAAGCCAGAGGCGGCATAGGCGCGGGTTGTCCAGCCGGGGGTTGTCGGCGTCAAAAAGTGCAGAACACGGTTGAACTGGGCGCGTGCTGCCTGTGCCGGGATTTTGTTATCCCCGTCTGCCTTGTTAATCAGCAGGGCATCGGCAATTTCAATCACCCCTTTTTTGATGCCCTGCAGTTCATCACCGGCGCCGGTAATCAACAGCAGCAAGAAGAAATCCACCATGGAGCGCACTGTGATTTCGCTTTGTCCGCTGCCGACCGTCTCGACCAGAATGACAGTGTAACCGGCTGCCTCGCAGACTGCTATCGTTTCTCGGGTCGTGCTGGCAACACCGCCCAGAATGCCACCGGTGGGGGAGGGGCGGATGAAGGCATTTTTGCTGCGGGAGAGGCGCTCCATGCGCGTCTTATCACCGAGGATGCTCCCACGAGTTACGCTGCTGCTGGGGTCAATCGCCAGGACGGCGACTTTGTAATCCCGTTCGCTTAGATAGACGCCCAGGGCATCGATGAAGGTGCTTTTGCCGGCGCCCGGCACCCCGGTAATCCCGATGCGGATGGACTTGCCGCTATGAGGCAGCAGTTGACCCAGTAAATCCTGCGCTGCGGCGCGGTGATGAGGGGCAGCGCTTTCTATGAGGGTGATGGCGCGGGCAAGCATAGCATGATCCCCGGACAGCACCCCGCTAACATAAGCGGAGACATCCATGTCGCGCTTGTAGCTGTCAAGGCTCATCATCCACGCCGTTCGTCAGGTGTCGGCGCAGTCAAACGGCGATTCAATTCCTTCAACACCTTTTGCGCCGCTACTGGAATGACGGTGCCTGGCCCGAAAATAGCCGCGGCGCCGTGCTCGTAGAGATATTGATAATCCTGTGCTGGAATAACACCGCCAACCACGACCATCATATCAGTACGCCCCAGCTTGTCCAGTTCGGCGACCAGCTGCGGCAGCAGGGTCTTGTGGCTGCCGGCCAAGGAGCTAATACCGACCACATGGACATCATTTTCGACTGCCTGCTTCGCCACCTCGGACGGGATTTGGAACAACGGGGCGATGTCGACATCAAAGCCCATATCGGCAAAGGCAGTCGCAATCACTTTGGCGCCGCGGTCATGTCCATCCTGTCCCATTTTGGCGACCATGATACGCGGGCGGCGTCCCTCGCGCAGCATAAACTCATCGGTCAGGCGCCGAACTTCGGCAATTTCCTCATCATCACCAAACTCGCTGCGATACACGCCGGCAACCGCGCGAATGACCGCCTTGTGCCGTCCCCAAACCTTTTCCAGCGCTGCCGAAATTTCGCCATTGGTCGCCCGCGCCCGCGCTGCCTCGACTGCCAAAGCCAGCAGATTGCCCGTGCCAGTTTCGGCGCCATGTCCGAGTGCCGTGAGGGCTGCCTGTACCTTGTCCTCGTCGCGCTCGGCGCGCAACTGTTCCAGTCTGGCGACTTGCGCTTCACGGACGGCTGTATTATCGACCTCTAGGATATTAATAGGCTCTTCGTATGACAGGCGATATTTGTTGACGCCAATCAGGGTTTCCTTGCCACTGTCGATATGCGCCTGACGGCGGGCGGCGGCTTCTTCGATGCGCATCTTGGGCAAACCGATTTCCAAGGCCTTGATCATGCCACCGAGATCTTCAATCTCTTGAATATGAGACCAAGCGCGGTGCGCCAGTTCATGGGTCAAGCTCTCAACCAGATACGAGCCGCCCCAGGGGTCAATAACATCGGTGATACCGCTTTCGTGTTGCAGGAACAGTTGTGTATTGCGGGCGATGCGGGCGCTGAAGTCGGTAGGCAGGGCAATGGCTTCGTCAAGTGCGTTCGTATGCAGCGATTGCGTATGACCGAAGGCGGCTGCCATGGCTTCAATGCAAGTTCGCGCGACATTGTTGAAGGGGTCTTGTTCTTGCAAGCTCCAGCCAGATGTCTGACAATGTGTGCGCAATGCCATCGACTTGTCATTTTGGGGATTAAATTGCTTGACCAATTTTGCCCACAGCATCCGGGCCGCCCGCATTTTGGCAATCTCCATAAAATAATTGATGCCAATCCCCCAGAAAAAGGACAGGCGCGGGGCAAAGGAATCAATATCCAGCCCAGCCTGCAAGCCTGTTCGCAGATATTGCAGGCCGTTTGCCAGCGTATAAGCCAGTTCAATGTCGGCAGTGGCGCCAGCTTCTTGCATGTGATAACCGCTGATGCTGATGCTGTTGAACCTGGGCATGTGGCTGGCAGTGTAAGCGAAAATATCGGCAATAATCTTCATAGAGGGACCTGGCGGATAGATGTAGGTATTGCGCACCATATACTCCTTCAGAATATCATTCTGAATTGTGCCAGTGAGTTTGTCGGGCGCGACTCCCTGTTCTTCGGCGGTGACGATATAAAATGCCAGCACAGGTAGCACTGCGCCATTCATGGTCATCGAGACCGACATTTTGTCGAGCGGGATGCCATTAAAGAGGATTTTCATATCGAGGATGCTGTCAATCGCAACCCCGGCTTTGCCGACATCGCCTTCCACACGGGGATGGTCGGAATCGTAACCGCGATGGGTGGCCAAGTCAAAGGCGACCGATAATCCTTTTTGTCCGGCTGTCAGATTGCGGCGGTAGAAAGCGTTGCTCTCTTCGGCAGTCGAGAACCCGGCATATTGTCGAATCGTCCAGGGCTTGAGGGCATACATCGCCGGATAGGGACCCCGCAGATAAGGCGGAATGCCGGCAGTAAATCCTAGATGCTCCAGCGCTTGCAGATCCGTGGCGGTGTGTAGTGCTTTGACATCAATCCGTTCCGAAGTTTGCCAGATACATTTTGCGGTAGGCTGCCATACTGCTTTGTCCTGTTTCGCATAGTCAGTCTGCAACACAACCCTAGTAAAATCAGGAGCATCTACCAAAAACCTACTCCTCATAAAAACCAATAACAAAATAAATAAAACAATCCACCCCAACAACAGACATCTATAAAGCCAAGTACCTCTCTACTAGCAAGAGCTTCCACCATCATAGCGAAGTTCCTCATAAGAGACAGCCAGCCTCCTTAATCGAAGTGGCTTAACCTCAATACACTCCTCAACAACAAACTCACAATGGTTATATGATGGCAAGTTTTGAACTTCAGGCAAACTCTCATCAAGGTTAAGATACCGATTAATACCAACCAAGACTGCCTGCTGATTCACTAGATCTTGACAACGTTGATCCGCCACTGATGTAATTTGCGCCTGAATACTCCCCGCTTGTAAAGCCTTAATCACCCCCCCTTGCTCCTCAATTCGCTGGAACAAATCCCAAGCTAACTTTGCCAGTTGACTAGTCAATTTTTCAACATACCAAGCACCACCAGCCGGATCAACCAGGTTAATGAGCTTAACCTCTTCCTGCAAAATTAACTGGAGGTTACAGGCAATACGACGCGAGAATTCATTCGATTCACCCAAGGCAGCATCAAAAGGAGCAACCTGTAAGCTGTCGACGCCACCAATTACACCTGCCATGGCTTCAGTAACAGAACGCAACATATTAACATAAGCGTCATAGCGAGTCTTATTGCGGCTAGCGGTACTGACATGCAATTTTATTTTCCGGACAGCCGCACCGCCGCCAAATGCCGCCACGATTTGCGCCCAAATCATTTTGATAGCACGCAACTTGGCAACTTCCATGAAAAAGTTCTCACCGACCCGCATGAAAAACCAAATTTTGCCAGCGACAGTATCCACACTCAGACCGCGCTGCGTCATTTCTCTCACATAGGTGACAGCTGTGGCCATTGCCAGCGCCATTTCCTGAACAGCGTTAGCGCCAGCATCATGATAAACCTCTGTCCCCACAGCGATAGTGTCAAGCTGGGGCGATTGTCTATCTGCCAGCCGAACGAAAGCTGCCATTTGATCAAAGACATCAGCTGACATGCTACCAGACTGCACCAGTGCTTTTAAGGGGTCATAACCCAGGCAACCCCGAATCTGCCGCAGCGCATCTCCCTTCAGGTAAGCGGCAAGCAATCCATAGAGCTTCATGGACTTTGCCTCGACTTGAATCAGGAGCGGGAATTGAGACAAGTCAATATCAGCGAAGGCGACCTCCAGGTCTTCAACCCAATTCAAATGAAGCTTGCTATCCAGATAAATTGCAGTTTGCCCGTTTGCGAGCGCATGAATAAGTGCCTGATTGAACTCCCGCAGGTCGCTCACATAGAGGTCTTGAGCAATAAGCCAAGGCTGTGAGCAATAGCCATCAGCCCGTGTCCCGCGGACATAGGGAAACTGTCCAGGCAGGGTATCTTTATGACTGATACCAGCCAAGTCTGCCGAGTGTGCCAGTGGCTGAATCTCAAAACCTTCGTAACTGCGCTTAATAAGATCATCGAATGCCTTGTTAGGCAATGATTCGCGGGTCACCGCCAGCCACTCCTCATAGCTAGAAGCCTTAAACTCACTGAACAAAGTCGTGTCCGGCTGGTTTGCCATCGCATGTCCTTTGATTGATACAGATGTCATCAATTACTTTAATTATATCGCCTAATAGGCAAAGGCGGGTATGTCACCTTTCCCATTTGCGCTGCGATTCGGCTGATGGACCTGTCATTTCACTCGGAATGATATATCATAAGCTAACCCATAAACAGATGCTACTTCGTATTTTTGAGGAGGGAGTGTGTGACTATCAATATAGGTCTTATTGGAGCGGGTCGCATTGGGCGCATCCATGCCGACAC
>DAOUKA010000470.1:0-27327 GCA_034421915.1 Anaerolineae bacterium | reverse complement strand
TCTTTACCTGGCAATACTGCACCCACGAAGAGGGCGGATGTTCGTCCACGCAATTTTTTGAAGATGTGGTCAATATGGAGGATATTGGCGACAATCAACTGAAAATTACCTTTGGCGTCGCCAAGCCTTATCCTTACAACCCCTTCGTCTCGCAATCGTCAGTGGTGTTGAATTCACAGCAATTTGCTGATTGCATGGGGGCCAATATGGCGGCTTGCACTGAGCAAAATTTCGCTCCGATTGGAACGGGTCCGTTTATGGTAGAAGAATTCCGTCCCAATGATGTGGTGACTTATGTGGCGAACCCGAACTACCGAGAAGAAGGCAAACCTGCCTTTGACCGTGTGGTTTTCAAGGGTGGCGGCGATGCCGAATCGGCTGCCCGCGCTGTGTTGGAAACTGCTGAAGCCGATTATGCCTGGAACTTGCAGATTTCACCGGCTGTTTTGAGCGGTATGGAAGCGGCTGGCAACGGGCAAGTTGTTGTCGCCTTCTCGTCCAGCGTCGAGCGTCTGATGCTCAATCAGACTGACGTAAGCCCCGACAATCCGAATCGCTCGGTTTGGATGGAAGATGGCTCCAATGCACATCCCTTCCTGCCGATTCCAGCCGTTGCCGATGCCATGTCACTGGCGATTGACCGCAACATCATTGCTGAACAGCTTTATGGCGCCGGCGGTCAACCAGCTTGCAATGTGGTCAATGGTCCTCCGGTCAACGTTTCGGAAACTTATCTCGGCTGTTCACAAGACATTGCCGCCGCCAACCAGATTCTGGATGATGCCGGCATCGTCGATACCGATGGGGATGGCATACGCGAAGCCGATGGCATACCGCTTAGCTTAACCTATCAGACTTCCACCAACGCCGTCCGCCAAAGCACACAGGCATTGATTAAGCAATGGTGGGCGGAAATCGGCATTGAAACCGAACTCCGCAACATCAGCGCCTCGGTCTTCTTTGGTGGCGACCCTGCCAGTCCGGATACCTATCAGAAGTTCTATACTGATGTTCAGATGTTTACCAGTGGCACAAGTGGTCCGGATGCCGAGACCTTCATGGTGCGCTGGATTTGTGGCAAAGCGCCGACGCCAGATAACGGCTGGCTGGGACGGAATGTGCCGCGGCACTGTGATGCAGAATACGACAGGCTCTTCACCGAATTGACGCAGACCGGCGGCATTGAAGCCCGTGCCGAACTGGTCAAGGCAATGAACGACATCCTGATTGAAAATGGCGTCATCATCCCGCTGGTCTTCCGTGGCAGCGTTTCCGCCCATTCCAACTCCCTGGGCGGTGTTGATATGAACGGCTGGGATTCGGAAATGTGGAATGTCCAGGACTGGTATCGCATGGAGTAACCGACTCTTAGCGTGATTTTTTCGCGGGCGGGGCATCCTTGACCGAGGGCGCCTCTCCCGCGATTTGCAGGCAAGCCACAAGATTCGGTATAATCTTGATGGCCATGCTGTTTATCTATCAAACTGAGTTAAGTGAGGAAACGATGAGAAATTTACGTGTCAAATTTATGATTCTGTGCGTTGTGGTGATGGTGATGTCTTCCTTTGGGGGCTTCGCCATAGCACAAAGCGAGGATACCGTGAACATCCTGTTCTGGCAGGCGGCGTCCAGCCTGAACCCGTATCTGTCGGGTGGCACGAAGGAATTGGAAGCCGCCGCGCTGGTGATTGAACCTCTGGTGCGCTACGATCCCGATGGGGTGATGGTGCCCTGGCTGGTGGACGAGATTCCAACGGTTGCCAATGGCGGCGTTTCTGAAGATTTGACCACCATCACCTGGAATCTCCGTGAGGATATTCTTTGGTCGGATGGCACGCCCTTTACGGCCCACGATGTCGTTTTCACTGGTGAGTATTGCATGCACCCCGAAGGCGGCTGTTCGACGCTGAGCCAATTTGATGGTGTTGAAAGCATTGAAGCGCTGGATGATTACACTGTCAAAATCACCTTCAGCGGTCCCAAGCCCTTCCCCTATGGGCCCTTTGTCGGTTACTTCACCCCAATCCTTCAGGCAGCGCAGTTTGCCGATTGTATGGGTATGGCAGCCGAGGGATGCACCGAACAGAACTTCGCCCCGATTGGCACCGGGCCCTTTATGGTCGAAGACTTCCGCGCCAACGATGTGGTCACCTACACCGCCAATCCAAACTACCGCGAGGAAGGCAAGCCAGGTTTTGCCCGCGCTATCTTCAAAGGCGGCGGCGATGCTGAATCGGCTGCCCGTGCCGTCTTGGAAACGGGCGAAGCCGATTATGCCTGGAACTTGCAGATTTCGCCGGCGGTTTTGGGCGCGATGGAAGCGGCGGGACAGGGTACGGTGGTTGTCGCTTTCGCCACTAATGTCGAGCGCCTGATAATTAACCAGACCAATCCCGACCCCATGCTGGATGCGGAGACTCGCTCGGTCTGGATGGAAGATGGCTCTAACGCGCACCCCTTCTTGACCGAACCGGCCGTTTGGCAGGCGATGTCCATGGCGATTGACCGCAACACCATTGCCGAACAGCTTTATGGCGCTGGTGGCGTCGCCACTTGCAACGTGCTGCCCGGTCCGCCGATTTATGCTTCGACCAACAACGATGACTGCTTGGTGCAGGATATTGAAGGCGCCAATGCCATGCTGGACGAAGCCGGCATCGTCGACAGTGATGGCGATGGCATCCGTGAGTTCAACGGCATTCCGCTCAGCGTTACCTATCAGACATCGACCAATGCCGTCCGCCAAAGCACGCAGGCGCTCATCAAGCAGTGGTGGGGAGAAATTGGCGTCGACACCGAACTGCGCAACATTGATGCGGCCGTCTTCTTCGGCGGCGACCCGGCCAGCCCGGATACCTACGGCAAGTTCTATACCGATATCGAAATGTACACCAACGGCTCGAATGGTACGGACCCCGAAACCTATATGGGCAACTGGCGCACGACCGAAATCAGCGGTCCCTGGAACAACTGGCGTGGCTCGAATGTGCCGCGCTGGTATAGCGAAGAATATGATGCTCTGCTAGACCAGATATCGCAAACTGGCGTCCTCGAGGAACGGGCTGCGCTGGCGATTCAGATGAACGATCTGCTGGTTCAGAATGGCGTCATGATTCCGCTGGTGTATCGCGGCAGCGTTGCCGCCCATTCCAACTCTGTGAGTGGGGTAGCCATGAACGCCTGGGATTCCGAGCTTTGGAATATAGCCGAATGGGCACGCAGCTAGCGTGACCATCCATAAGAACCAAGCAAGAGGGTGGCGGCTGTCGCCCTCTTGCCAACAGAAACCGAGTCATGGATGAGGTAAAGCCCTGTGGGAAAATACATTATTCGCCGTTTGCTGACGGCAATACCGACTATACTTGTTATCAGTTTTATCATTTTCGCCATTGTGGATTTATCGCCAAGCGACCCGACCGGGAACCTTCCCTTGACGATTCCGCCAGAAACGCGCCAGAAAATCCGCGAGGCTCTGGGCGCTGACGACCCCTTTGTGGTCAAATATCTTAAATGGCTCAATCAATTCTTTATTGCCGAACCGCTAAATTTCTTTGAGACCGTGACGGGCATCACCCTGCCCGGCTCGGAAGACCGCACGCGGGTGATTTCTTGGGCGACCCGCGGCCCGGTGATAGACATTATCGCCGAGCGCCTGCCACAAACGCTGTGGGTGGTCGGCTCGTCCTATATCCTGGGCACCTTGATTGCCGTACCCATCGCTATATTTTCCGCGTACAAACAGTATTCACTGTTTGACCAGGTGGGGACTTTCACGATGATGCTCGGCTTTTCGGTGCCGACCTTTTTCACCGGCTTGATGTTCATCATCATCTTCAGCGTCAACCTGAAATGGTTCCCCTCGGTGTATGACACCACCCACGTTGTCACCGATATCGAATCGCTGCAAATCCAGCTGCGGCAGATGTTTATGCCGGTGGCGGTGCTGACTCTGTTCTATACCGCGCAGCTTAGCCGCTATACCCGCGCCTCGACCCTGGATAACCTGCAGCAGGATTATATCCGCACCGCCCGCTCCAAAGGCTTGAGCGAGCGCACGGTGGTGACCCGTCATGCGGTGCGCAACAGCTTAATCCCGGTGGTGACGCTGCTCGCGCTGGGCATCCCCGGCGTTTTTTCGGGCGCACTGATTACCGAGCAGATTTTCCGTGTGAATGGCATTGGTCAATATCTGATTATCGCCATCCAAGGGGGCGACCTGCCCACAGTGCAAACGGTGACCTTTATCTTCGCTGTGCTGGTTGTGGTGTTTAACATTGTTGCCGATGTGCTTTATGGCATCCTCGACCCGCGCGTAAGCTACAGTTAATGATTGATGGTGATTATGACTACAACAACCAAAATCAAGCGAATGGACATGGATCCGGCTGAAGTGCAGCAGGCGCGCACTTTTGTGGGCGATACCTGGCGTCAATTTCGCAGACACAAGCTGGCGATGATAGCCGTCGGGGTGCTGGTGGTCATTGTGCTGGGCGTGCTTTTTGGCCCCTTATTCTGGACGATGGATCCGACCTATATTGATATTATCGATGCCTATCAGATCGCCTCGCCAGAGCATCCCTGGGGCACCGACAATCTGGGGCGCGATACGCTCGCCCGCGCCTTGCAGGGTGGGCGGGTTTCGCTGTCGATTGGCGTGTCGGCGATGTTGGTTTCGATAACCATCGGCACGGCGGTGGGGCTGTTTTCGGGGTACTTCCCCTGGCTTGACAACCCGCTGATGCGCCTGACGGATATTTTTATCGCGCTGCCACAACTGCCGCTTCTGCTCGTCTTGTCGATGCTGTTCCGCGAGTCGCTGAAAGCCTCCTTTGGGCCTGAAGGCGGCGTCTTTATCCTGATGGTGACCATCATCGGCGGGCTGCAATGGATGCCGACGGCGCGGCTGGTGCGGGGCGAGGTGCTGACCGTCAAATCGCGCGAGTTCATCACCGCCGCCAACGCCCTGGGAGCGCAAAACGACCGCATTATCCGCAGCCATATCCTGCCGAATGTCCTAAGCCCGGTGATTGTGGCGGCGACATTCAGCATCGCCAGCGCCATTATCACCGAATCCGCCCTGTCTTTTCTTGGGCTGGGCTTTCCGCCCGATTTTCCAACCTGGGGACGGCTGCTTTTTGATGGCAAAGATTATCTGACGATTACTTGGACGCTGGTATTTTGGCCGGGCATGCTGATTTCGGTGACGGTGCTGTGCGTCAACTTTATAGGCGATGGTCTGCGGGATGCGCTCGACCCGCGCCTGCATAATAGATAAGCTGGCTTTCTCCTTTTTTGCGAAGGGCGGGTCGGATAGGCTCGCTCTCTTTTTGTTGGGCGCATTTGCCTGCGGTAAAATGCTTCTCCATTGAAACGAGGACAGTATGGCAATTGAGCAGGCTTTACAGGACTTTGTCGCCTGGTGGCGTGGGAATATCCAAGGCGATGAAAAAGGGGAATCACAAATCTTCTTGGATCATCTGATGAAGGCATTTGGTCATGCTGGCGGGATTGAGGCGGGCAGATTTGAAGAACGTATTCGGCGCAGACTCAACGGGAGATCCAGCGTATCTTTTGCTGATTACCTTGTGCCAAAAAAATGTTTGTTCGAGATGAAAAAGCGAGGTGAAGACCTCAAGAAGCATTACACTCAACTGGAAGAATACTGGAAGAGCCTGCCTGACAGACCGCGTTATGCCATTTTATGCAATTTTGACGAAATCTGGATTTTTGACTTCCAAATCCAATTTTATGATCCGGTCGATAAGGTCAAAATAAGTGAACTTGTTGAACGCCGAGCCGCTCTTGAGTTTTTGATTCCGGGTTCAAACCGTACACCTGTCTTTAAGAATAATCAGGTGGAAGTGACCAAAGATGCCGCATATCAGTTGGCGCTGCTGTTTGATTCTCTTGGGGATGAAGTCGGGCGAGACATTGCACAGCGTTTTACGCTTCAGTGCATGGTGGCGATGTTCGCGGAGGATGTCGGCTTACTCCCGAATGCGACTCTGCCCCGCATTATCGAAGCCTGTCGGGAGCAGGCTACCTCTACTGACAATCCGCATGATCTGATGGCATTGCTCTTCATCATGATGAATTATCCCAAACACAAACGCCGCGGTGGACGCTTTTATGATGTGGATTATTTTGACGGGGGCATATTTAATCAGATTCACCCAGTCTTTTTGTCAGCGCCACAAATTCAGATGTTATCCAATGCCTCCAGTGAGGACTGGTCGAAGATTCGTCCGTCAATCTTCGGCAATATATTTGAATACAGCATGGACAGAAAAGAACGACACAAGGAAGGCGCGCATTATACCAGCGAACTGGATATTAAACGGATTGTAGACCCTGTCATCGCTGAACCTTGGCGAAATGCGATTGAATCAGTCAATATGCTGGCGGATGCACACAAATTATATGATGAATTATGCGATTATATTGTGCTTGACCCTGCTTGTGGCTCGGGCAACTTTTTGTATATCGCTTATCGTGAGATGAAAGCGCTGGAAGCCGAACTGCGCCAGCGAATCATTGAACTGGGCGGCGATGTAACACAATTGACGCGGCGGGTGACGGCAAAGCAATTTTATGGTTACGATATTAATGACTTCGCGGTGGAATTGGCAAAGGTGTCGCTGATGATTGCCAAGAAACTGGCGGTGGATGAATTTGAGTCGGATGAGCAGCCGCTGCCATTGGATAACCTGGATGCCAACATCAAAAACGAAGATGCGCTTTTTAACAAGTGGGTCGAGTTTGATGCTTGTATCGGCAATCCGCCTTACTTGGGTTTTCGAGAAAGGCGAAAGGAACACGGCATTGCCTATACGAGCGCTGTGCAAAGCGCATTCAGCGAAGTGCACGGTCAAGCTGATTATTGCGTTTATTGGTTTCGTAAGGCGCATGATAATATGAAAGCAGGAGCTCGAGCTGGCTTGGTAGGTACAAACACCATCCGCCAAAATTATTCGCGGATTGGGAGTCTTGATTATATTGTGAATAATGACGGTGTGATTTATGACGCGGTTTCATCCATGCCTTGGTCAGGAGAGGCGAATGTTCATGTGTCTATTGCAAATTGGACAAAAGGCAAATCCCCAATAAAACCGAAGCGTTTGCACTTCTTTGCTGGCGAGAACGAAGCTGAAGAATATATCTTCCGCACTGTCGAATTGCCCCAAATAAATAGTTCTTTATCTGACAAAACGGATGTGAGCGGGGCGCTAAAGCTACGTGTCAACACAAAACCCAAGCGGGTATTTAGTGGAAACATAACAGGAAGCCCTGGCTTTTTGGTTTCTGGCGCAAAGGCCGAACAGTTAGTGAAGCGCGACAAGCGCAATCAGCAAGTATTGATTCCGTATCTTAGCGGAAGTAACTTGGTTGGCAATGCAAAAGGACTGCCCGGCCGTTATGTAATTGACTTCAACGATTTTGATATTATTGAAATACGCAACTTCCCAGACCTATACAAAATTATTTCCGAGACGGTATTGCCTGACAGAATGCAAAAGGCGAAAGCCGAAAGAAGAAAAAACAAAGAAGCTCTAGTGGCAAACCCGGATTCCCAAGTGAACAGCGTCCAGCAGCAACGACTCACAAAGTGGTGGACTCATAACAACAGGCAAGCAGAATTGTCCGTCTACCTTCAAACGATTGATCGCTATATTTGCTGCTCTCAAGTTACCAAGCGTCCTATTTTTGATTTTGTTTCGAATCGTATCTGCCCAAGTAATATGATGAAAGTCTTCGCTTTTGAAGACGATTACACCTTCGGGATATTGCAATCCAATGCCCATTGGCAGTGGTTCACGCAAAAAGGGTCAACATTGACAGAAAGATTCCGCTATACCTCCCACAGCGTGTTTGACACCTTTCCATTTCCACAGCAGCCCACACCCGAACAGGTCAAAGCGGTTGCGGATGCCGGACGCGCCTTGCATGAATTTCGGCGGGAACGGATGGCGACCAGTGATACCTTGACACTACGGGATATGTATCGCACATTGGAAGAGCCGGGGATAAATCCCTTGCGCCGCCTGCACGAAACCCTCGATAAAGTGGTATTGTCTGCTTATGGTTTTTGCGCCGATGATGATATTCTGGCGCAGCTGCTGGCACTCAATTATGAAGCTGCGGCTAAAATCGAAGCGGGCGAAGATGTTACAGCGCCGGGAGTTCCTTCAAACTATCCCAACCCTGCCGAACTGGTAAGCACAGGCTGTATTCAGGCGCCGGAATTATTTTAGCGAGGGCGGTCTTATGCCGTATATCAAGCAGATACCTCTCGACCAAGCGAGCGGGCTGCTCAAAAAAGAACTGGAAAAAGCTGTCAAACGCGCCGGGCGCATCTGGAATATCGTGCAGATTATGTCGCTCAACGGGCGGGTGATGAAAGCCGCTATGGAGATGTACGGCGCGGCCATGTTCGCTCATTCGCCCTTGTCGCGGGTTCAGCGCGAGATGCTGGCGGTCGTCGTCAGCCAAGCCAATCACTGCCATTACTGAATACAGGCACATGCCCATGACCTCCGGGCCGAGGTCGCAGGATTTGACAGCGAGGCCGCGGCGGATGCCTTTGTCCATGCGCTGGCGCGGGACTGGCGGACGGCGCCGCTGAATCGGATTGACCGCGCTTTGTGCGCCTATGCCGAGAAGCTGACCATCCAGCCCGCCGCTATGAGCGAAGCCGACATCCAGACCCTGCGCCAAGTTGGGCTGGATGATGTCGCCATCCACGATGCCACGCAGGTAATCGGCTACTTCAATTACATCAATCGGGTCGCTGATGCCCTGGGGGTCGAGCGGGAGCGCTTTATCCGCCCCTGGGGTGAAAATTAGTGGCTGTCTGATGCTGCTCATCCCCAAGACAATTTGCGCAAGAATCAGAGTGTTGGCGCCGCCTGCTTCGTTTATGCTAGGGGCATCCATGGAGGCTGTTCTGATGAATTCCGAGCAAAGACGCAGGGCAAGGGCAGATTTGGTGGCGGAGGTATGCGCCTATCTGCATGATATTCATCCTCGCGCCGCCAGTTTGCAGGAGTTGGGCAAGACCTTCCACATCAGCCCGTATCATCTCCAGCGAACCTTCAAACAGCTGACGGGGGTATCGCCGCATCAATATGCCGCCAATCTCCGCCTCGAGGAGTTTAAGGCGCAGGTGCGGCAGGGTCAGCGCATTACGGATGCGATTTATGCGGTCGGTTATGGCTCTTCCAGCCGACTCTATGAACGCAGCGATGAACAGCTTGGCATGACACCATCGACCTACAAAAAGAAAGGTGAAGGCATGACGATTTTCTATAGTGTTCAGCCCTGTCCATTGGGACGGCTGCTGGTTGCCGTGACCGAACGCGGCATCTGCAAAATCAGCCTGGGAGACAGCGATGAAGCGCTGATTGCGGAGATGGAAGCCGAATTCGCGCGGGCGGAGCGCATTCCTGATGACGAGGGATTGGGTTATTGGGTTGAGAGAATCATCGCTTATCTGGAAGGCAGACAGCCGCAGCTTGACCTGCCGCTGGATGTACGCGCCACCGCTTTCCAAATCAAGGTCTGGCAGCAGCTTCAGCAGATACCGGTTGGCGAAACGCGCAGCTACAGCGAGATTGCCGCCGCGGTGGGGCAGCCGCGCGCCAGCCGCGCCGTCGCCAGTGCCTGCGCCAGCAATCCGGTGGCGCTGGTGATTCCCTGTCACCGCATAATTCGCAAGGATAAAAGCCTGGGCGGTTATCGCTGGGGCATCGAGCGCAAGCAGGCCCTCCTCGAGCATGAGCGAAACTATCAGCCGCAGAAGGCGGAAGCGCGGGGTTGAAGCCCCTGCTTTTGGACAAGCCTGCCGCTCGCTATTTTGTTGATCCCCTGCCCTTGAGAATAGCTGCAAAATTAGTTACTGTAGGGGGCGGATATGGTGATGTCGATATCTGATTGAGCAGGCGGGGTTTGTTTGAGACCAATATGAATGATGAAATAAGTCAGATCAAAGCCGAACTAAACGAGATGCACCATTTCTTTTTCTAAGGTTGTGAAAATTATGCCTAGTTTTCATATAACTGATCCCAAAATTCTTCCTTATGGACTTAAGCCTCACACAAGATCAGTAAGTTGGATTGTTGAGCAAGTAATTGTGCAACAGGCAAAATACAATAAAGAGGGGTTGGGTGTTAAGGATGTTGATTTCGATTTGAATGACACCAAGCTGTATGATTGTGAAGTATTAACTGAAACGGACAAGCGATATTTCATCAATATAAAAATCACCAGTGCCAAGAGGCAAAACAAAAATGATATAGCAGCAGTAGAAAAATTGTATAAGGAATATAAAAGCAAATCAGACTTCCGCCTTATTTATGCCGTATTTCAATTTTCGTTTGATAACACAAAAATAACATTCAATAAAGATAAGATACACACATTCTCACCACAGTTTCTCCCGATATATGTAAATCCCAGCAACGGTAAAATTCAAGCATATTATTATGCCGACCCTGAAGAAAGAACAAGAGAAGAATTTTTGTCGCTGCTTCAGGAAAACTCAAGGAGTATCAGACTGCGATGACATACGAACTGCACAACAAAGATTTCTTACCTAACGCACACCTAATACAAGATGAATCAGTTGATCTTGTTATTGCAGACCCGCCATACGGATTAGGAAAAGATTATGGTAATGATTCAGATATGAAAGGTGCTGAGGAACTCGTGGATTGGACAATCGAATGGCTCGATCTTGTTATTCCCAAGTTAAAAAGAACAGGCAGCCTATACATATTTACGACATGGAGGCACTCACCAGAGATATTCTATTTTATAAAGAAAAAATTAATTATGATAAACGAAATTATTTGGGATAGGCGCGTCCCTAGCATGGGAGGGTCTACCAGACGATTTTCGTCTGTACATGATACCATCGGTTATTTCGCTGTAACTAAGGATTATTACTTTGATATTGACTCTGTAAGAATCCCGTATGACGAGAAAACAAAAAAGGCGAGAACCCGGTCTATATTTGTAGGGAGCAAGTGGCTGGAGAAAGGGTATAATCCAAAAGATGTGTGGAGCGTCTCGCGTCTACATCGTCAGCATAAAGAGAGAGAAAACCATCCTACACAGAAACCTTTAGAAATTATTGAAAGAATGGTAAAAGCAAGTTGTCCACCAAATGGAATGGTATTAGACCCGTTTTGTGGTTCGGGTACGACAATAGAAGCCTGTTTATGCTCTAATAGAAAATGTATTGGTTTTGAATTAAATCCCGTCTATTGCGACATCATCGATAAGAGAATTGATAAATTGAACTATGCGTTATGGGGGGTAAAACAAACGACAAACCAGCCTTGATACTGCAAATCGATTTAATTGTTCTTAAATTTGTTAAGTAACAAAATCCCTCTCATGTCCCGCGTTTCAGCCAGGTCAGCCAGTCGGCATGGGGCTCATCCAGTTGGAGCGGGGTCAGCGAGCCGCTGGCGATGTCATAGTGCATCATGCGCGTGACCGCATCCACCGAGCGCGAAAAGGTCACCGCCCGGCCATCGGGCGTCCATTTGGGGCGGTGGTCGTGGCGGGGTTCGACCACCAGCGGCGTGACCGCATCGGTCTCCAGCGAATAGACATAAATCGAAGAGACGCCACCGCGCTTTGATGCGAAGACAATTTTTTTGCCATCGGGCGACCAATCGGGCATCGTGTCGGGCGCCGGGTGGCGCGTGAGTTGGCTGACGGTTCCGCTGGGCAGGTGCAGGCTGAAAATATCCCAGCCCTGCCCGCGATTCGAGGCAAAGGCGATGGATTGGCTGTCGGGTGACCAAGTCGGCTGGCGGTCACCGGCGGCATGGAGCGTAATGCGCTGCAAATCCCTGCCATCCGGGCGGATGATATAAACATTGGTATCGCCCGCCTGATTGCTGGCAAAGGCAATCCATTCGCCATCGGGCGACCAGGCTGGCGATTCGGCAATCGCTGTCGATGGGGTCAGGTTGGCGGCGCGGCCGTTCAGATAGTCGTAGACCAGAATATCGCTGCCATAGCGCAGCGCTTGGGTAAGCGCCAAAAAAGAGCCATCGGGCGAAAATGATGGCTCAACAAAATCATCATGCGCCAGCCGCCGCTTGATGCCGTGGCTCAGGTCGTGAATGATGATGACCGGGCTGCCAGCCTGTCGGCTCACATAGGCAGCCACCGCCGGGGGAAACCATGCGCCGAGCAGCAGCCGCAGGGCGATTGCCAGCAAGCCCAGCAGGCTGAACACAGCGGTGAGGATGAACAGGCTGCGGCACATGATGACTCACACAGCGATGCCGAGAACTTGGCGCTGCGACAGGTACTCCCTGATTTGTTCGGCGGCGATGGCAGCTTCGACTGTCATATTATAGAAAGCGCCGCGGCCTTTATAAAACACCCCGACCAGATACAGTCCCTCATAGCCCAGCACCTGCCGCCCATTCGGATGCTGGCTGAGGTCGCGCAGGGGCCAACCGCGGATCCCGTTCGGGCCAATATCCCAGTCACAGCCTGTTTCGGGCTCAACCCTGGCATGGCTGAACCGCATATCGATATCGAGATAGCGATGCAGCACAGGCAGGAAACCAGTCGCCATAATGACGGCATCCACTTCCAGATAGCTGCCATCAGCCAGTTCAGCGCCCTTGGCATCAAAACGCAGCGGATGCGGCACAGCCTTGACCTGTCCCGCGCGCAGGGCATTCAGGAGTTCTGGGCCGCGGTAGGGGACGGCGCTGCCACTGTTGGCCGGCGCTTCCCAGACGCCAAAATCCGCCATATTGTATTTGATGGCGCCAGTCTGCCGCTGAATCCATTGGCAGAGGTTATCCGGCAGATAGCTCCCCAGCAGCATCCAGGCGTGGCGCGGCAGCCCGTAGGGATAGCGCGGGCGCAAATCGACCCCAGTTCGTATCGCCAGATAAGCAAAGCCACCCGCCGCGACTTGCCCGACGGCTACGGAAATGTCGGTGCCGCTGGGCCCATTGCCGACGACCAGCACCCGCTTGCCCTTGACTTGATGGGGATGTCGGAAGTCGCGTGAGTGCATCATCTCGCCGCCGAAGCTCGCCATCCCCGCAATCTGGGGCATTTGGGGATTATTGAACACGCCAGTTGCCGCGATCACCGCCCGATAGCTTTCGATGCCGGCGCTGGTTTCGACCTGCCACAGGCCATCGCCGCGCGGCGCCACCCGATAGACCTCGATGCCAAAGTCAATCGGCAAACGCTGGTCTGCGACCCATTTCACCAGATAGCTGTGATACTGCTTTGCCGTTGGGAACAAGCCATAATGCAGGGGGAATTTGCGTTCGGGAAAATGGCTGAAGAAGCGCGATGTATTCAGGCGCATGGATGGATACAGGCTGCTCCAGGTCGAGGCCAGCGTGGCCGCGCGGTCAATGATGCGATATTCCAGCCCGGCCTGCCGCAGCGCATAGGCGGCGTTAAGCCCGGCGGGCCCGGCCCCGATGACAAGCACATCCCCCGTTGGCATTATTCCTCCTGCCGCTTGGGCATGGCGGTGGCGGTGGCGCGGATATAGAGAAACAGACGGGTGGGCGCCGCGGCCAGGGTCGCCTCGAAATGCAGGGCATCTTGGGTGCTGCGCGGCTGCGCGGCTTCCAGCGTTTCCCCAATCATCCCATGAATCCATTGCGCCTGAAAGGTGGCTTCATGGTTATATTCATCGACGGGAAAGGCAATCAGCCCGCTCATCAGGGTGACAATCGCCAGCCCAAACATCAGCAGGGCGATGCCCGCGATGACCATCAGCGCGCGGCGGTTTGCCTGTCGAACCTCTGCCTTCGTCATCGCCGCCTGGGACAGGCTGCGCCACAGACGCCGCCGATGATAGCCAGCGGCAAAGTCGAGCGCCCGGTAGCCAGCCAATAGTTCTGGCAGGGCGGTGTTCTCTGCCAGAATCGGGATGATGCGGCTGCCCTTTTGCTGCGCTTGTCTGATTTCCGCTTGCACGGTTGGGTCGCTGTTGGATGGCGCCGAGACCAGCACCAGCAGGATGGGCTGCGCTGGCGGGGGCGCGCCAGCCAAATCGTCACGAATCTGCTCGGCAAGCCCCTGCTGTTCTGCCGAATAGGTGATGCGAATCATGCCGGCTGTCAACCCTCCCTCATTGTGAAAAATGGTACAAGCCGATTGTCGCATATCCGCTTGCTGTTTCCAAGCCCTGCCCCTCAAGAATCGGGGACGATTGGTTTGATTTAGGGGCCGGGTTCGGGAATCCAGCGGCGAATGTCCACCGACTGCGCCGCCTTCAGGGCCGCGGGGTTGCCTATCGGCAGCCAAAAGGGCGAATCGACCACCGTGACGCGGTGCCGCCGCGCCAGCTGGCTGGCATAATCGCTAATCTCATATTCGCCGCGCGGCGATTTCGCCAGCTTGCAATCAAAAACTTGGGTGGTGAACTTGTAAGCGCCGATGCTGCACGGGGCGGGCGGGCGGAAGCGGTCGCGGGGGGGCTTTTCGTCGATGCGGATGAAATGCCCGTCATCATCGCGCAGGATGACGCCATATTGGTCGAAATCGTCTTTGAGCATCGACAGGATGCCAAACTTTTGCCGGCCAAGCTGGCGCAAGGCCGCCTGACTGTAGAGGTCATCCCCATTGACGACCAGAAAATCATCGCTTTTGAGATGAGCCTGACAGCATTGCAGCGCGTGGCCGGTGCCTAGGGGCTTGGGCAGCTGTTCGACCAGCGTATAAGCGCTAAAAAGGGTTTGACGCGCCATAAAGGCTTCGATTTGGTCTTTCAGATAATTGACGACCAGAAGCAGGCGGTCGACGATTCCTCGCAGGCTCATCAGCGACCAAGCGAGAATGGGGCGGCCTTGCAGGCTTAGCAGGGGTTTGGGCGTATCCAGCGTCAGGGGGCGCATTCGGCTGCCCCGCCCGCCCGCTATAATTATGCCATCCATGTCCGCCGCCCCGAATCAGCGCAGGTTGTTATAAAATGCGGCGCCGCTGTCATCCTCGTCATCCGAATCCTCTTCGCGGAATGAGGGAATGATGCTGTCATCGTCCCCGTAAAGGTCATGGTAGTCGGTAATCTCATCCTCTTCGTCTTTCAGGTCATAGCCTTGGTCATCGGGTTCATCGTCATCCAGGTCAAGATAATTTTCTATCAGGCTGTCAATGAAATCATCGTCGTCATCGAAGGGCTCATCATCCATATCATCCATATCGTCGATGTTGGCATCATCGAGACCTTCCAGCGAGACCAACTCTGGCTCGTCCAGCGCGGACAGCAGGCTCAGCGCGGGGACGGCCTCAAGCTCCGCCCCGTCTTCAAGCGCATCCAGTTCGGCAAGGTCTTCGGGCGAGGGACCCTCCATATCGTCAAGGTTAGCGGGAACATCCCCCAGGCCGCCCGTCACCAAATCCATCAAAGAGGATACCCCGCTTTTATCCTGTTCCTCATCGTTATCGGGCTGATTCCGAACCCAATCGACATCCTGATTGAATGACATCGCCGCGCCTCCCCCGTGTCTGAACTTAGCCGACCGTCGCTTCCACTATATCGCAAAAATAGGCATGCAGCCTGGAATCTGGCGTTAATTCCGGATGAAATGCCGTTGCCAGCAGATGACCCTGCCGAACGGCAACGATGCGCTCATCATCCAGGCGCGACAGAATGCTGACATGCTCATCGGCTTTGGTGACGACCGGCGCTCGGATAAACACCGCATGGAAGGGCGCCCCCGCCAAACCCTTAATCTCCAGATCAGTTTCGAAGCTGTCGATCTGTCGCCCGAAGGCATTGCGATTGACCTGAATATCCATCGCCGCCAGGATAGCCTGTTCATCGATGCCGATGTCCTTCGCCAAAAAAATCATGCCGGCGCAGGTGCCCCAGGTGGGTTTCGCTTGGGCGAACTGGCGCAGGGGTTCAATCAAGCCATAATCGGTCGCCAGCTTGCCGATGGTGGTGCTTTCGCCACCGGGGATAATCAGACCATCCAGCCCCGCCAGATGCTCTGGCAGGCGGACTTCGACCGTCTCTGCGCCCAGCTGTTTCAGCGTTTGAATATGTTCGATAAATGCGCCTTGCAGGGCGAGTACACCGATTTTCATGGGTTTGCCTCTGATATTCGCTTAGGGTTCACTGGCTATTATGCAGGTAAAGCGCATCTGGCTCAAGAGACCACTCCGCCCATTTCCCGCGCCCGAATCAAGCGAGCCAGGCTGTTGCCGATAATGCGATATTCTCTGTCCAGCTTGATTTGCATCGGGCCATCGAATGGGGCGATATGAATCACCGTGCAAATCCTGTCGGGGATTAAACCCAAGGCGGCGATGTATTGCAAGCGGTCAGGTTCGCGGGTAATCAGACGGCTGATGCGAACGGTTTTGCCGATTTCGACCTGCGACAGCAGCCTGTCCGCCATGGACGCAGCGATGCCCCGCTCATTCGGGATAGGCTCGCCATGCGGGCAGAAGGCGGGTTTGCCCGCCATCTCATACATGCGGCTGACGACCGTTTCGCTGAGTCCATCGCTAAGGCGCTGCGCCTCGCTGTGAACCTGAAGCCAGTCGATGCCCATAACCCGCACCAGAAAAACTTCGGCAATGCGCTGACAGCGGATGTGCTTCAAAGCCTCAATCCGCCCTTTATCGGTGATGGCGATGCCTTGATACGGCGCGTGATTCAGCAGCCCCAGTTGATTGAGTTTGCTGACCATGCGGCTGACCACCTGCGGGCTGACCAACAGCGAATCAGCCAGTTCCGAAGTGCTGACATAATCGGCTGGCTCGGGCTGGCGCTCCGCCAATCGGTAGATTTCCGCCAGATAAGCGCGCATTTTATGGCTGGGTTCGCTTGACATGTGCCGGTTTCAGTTACAGTCCGTGCTCCAAACGGGTGATGAGCCGCCTCGGCAGGCTGTAGCGCATCATTCGGCTTTGCACCGCCTGGATGTCGTATGGGATGCGCCTATGCTCGAAGACCCCGCTGCTCATATCGAGGATGCCATAGGCGGCCTTCGGGTTTTGGTCGCGCGGCTGTCCGATGCTGCCGGGATTGATAATCTGCCGCCTGCCATTGAGGGCATGGGGCTGGCTGTACCGAGGCAGGGCCGACCGCGTATCCCCGTCTTCATCCATCAGGGTATAGATGACAGGCTGATGCGTATGACCGACAAAGCAGTAGGGCGTCTCGAAATGCGGGAAGTTCAGGGCGGCGACCAAGGGCTCCAGGATATACTCCCAAATCGGTTCGCGCGGGCTGGCATGAACCAGCGTGTACTCCCCGATGACAAAGGTGACGGGCAAGGCCTCCAGAAATTTTGTGTTTTGCGCTGTCAGGGTGGCCTGTGTCCATTCGACGGCGCGGCGGGCATCGGGATTAAAGGTGCGAATATCCAGCCGATTCAGCGCCGCCCAGTCATGGTTGCCCGCCAGACACAGCTGCGGCAGGGTTTTCAGCCGCTCGACGCATTCATTGGGGTCGGGGCCATAACCGACGACATCGCCCAAACACCAGACGAAATCCCAATCGCCATCGCTGTGCTGCAAGACCGCTTCGAAAGCGGTGTAGTTGGCATGAATATCCGAGATGACCAGAATGCGCATATTTGCTTTCTCACCAGTCAGCTTGAGTGCGTGATGGAATATATTACCACGTTTTGAGGGCTTGTGCGACTGTGCCTGTCATGGAAATCCCAGAGCAGTCGCCGCCGCTTGTACACCGCAATTGACTTGTGGGGCGGGCAATTTATAATCGTGACAGTGGCCGTGTATATTTTGGGAGGATGGTGTGGGCGAATTCGATTTGTCGAAAGCGCACTTGAAGGACAAGCCGGTGTTTCAGCCTTTTCGCGTTCCTGGGCAGGGCGAAGCCTTGCAAAAAGCCCGACTGAAGCCACAGGAAGAATTGCTGTTGATCGAGAAGCGCGGCAGCGTCAAAAGTTTTCTCATCAAACAGATGGCCTATCATCATATCGCTCAGGGAGAAGCTGGCGGAGAACCTTATCTCATCAGTTTTTGAGCGCCTTGCAACAGTGGGGTTGGTCTAACTCCGATTGTTCATGGCGAGGTTTATCAATTTGCGGTAGCGGGATTGTACAACGGTCTGGCGCTGATGTGGGATTACAAGACCGGAACCTACTGGGATCACATCACTGGGGAAGCGGTGCATGGCCCACTGAAAGGCTGTCGGCTGGATATTTGGCCGGTAGAGATCACCACTGTTGAAGCTGCCATTGCCGAATATGAACAGGTCGAATTTTATCGTTCCGATTCCTTCTCCTGGCGCAAAATTTTCATGGGAAAGTTCTTTGGGCGCGGTCTGGTGCAGCGCAAAGGCATTGTACCGCCCCATTTTCGGCGCACCATGCAGCGAGTGGATGACCGCTTGCCAGAGATGACCCAGGGCCTGGGGATTTTCTCAGGTCAGCAGGCTGTCTTCTATCCGATGGATCAGATTCCGCCCGCCGGTATTCAAGACATCTGGCAGGGGCGGCGGATTTGTATCCGCAAGGGCGAGATTGACCGCGTTCCCTACGCGGTTTATGAGGACAATCCGAGCAGCCGCCCGATGCAATTATTGACGCGCTGGTATGGCTTCAGCCTGACATTTTCCGACTCGCGCGTTTATGGTCAGCATTAGTCAGCGCAGCCGGCCGGGGGCAAACAGGGCTAGCGATTTTTTAGCCACAGCGCCCAATAGACGGGTCGGCTGAGACACCACAGCAGCAGCATGGGCAGCATGCCGTGATGCTTGCGGCAGTAGACCAGCATATCGCGGAAGAAGATGGTGATGGCGAGCCGCGTTCGGGTCGAGGATTTCTCGTGGTGTTCGATTTTGGCGTCCGCCAGAAAATGCGCCGGCCGCCGCTGTTGCAGCGCCAGCGTATCTTCGGGAAAGTAGAGCAGCAAATCATCATCCAGCCGAATGTCCTGGCGGCGCATCAGGGTGCAGGAGCCGGGAATCACCTCGACATCGCGGTCGCTGTCGCGCCCCCAATCCGCATAAAACAGGTCGGCATGGATGCTGTTTTTTGCTTTCGGAAACAGGCGGCCCAGCAGGGTATAATTCAGCAGCAGGCTAAGATAGCTGGGGATTTTGGAGCAGGTGCGCTGAACCGCCCCGTCGGGGTAGCGCATCTGCGCGGTGACGCCGACGAAATGCGGGTTGGCCCGCAGGAAGCGCAGCATCCGCGCCAGGGCGTCTGGGGCGGCCACCGTATCCGGGTTTAACAGCAGCACATAATCGGCGCTGGCATGGTCGATGCCGATGTTGTTGCCGCCACAGTACCAGGTGTTTTGCGGCTGTGCCAGCAAAAGCACTTCGGGGAATTCATCCCGAACCATATCGGCGCTGGCATCGGATGAGGCGTTATCGACCACGATAACTTCCAGCGCCAGCCCCGCGCTGGCCCGCAGGGAAAGCAGGCAATTCCGCAGCAGGCAGCGCGTGTTGTAGCTGACAATCACAACCGATAAATCTGGCATGGCGGCCCTTGGGGCTGGTCTTCAAAAACTTTATCGCAGCCGTTTGGCGACAGTGCTTGGGTCTGCTGCGTTCAAGCAAAATAATAAGCCTTATGTTTGTGCAAGTAAAGTGGTCCATTTAAGAAATCGACTCATATTCCCAAGTTGCAGATGGCAAGCGTTTGCGGTATCAGAACTTGATTAGGTGAGGTAATATACAATGAAAGGGAACAAAGGAACCCAATATGGACATTACACAGTTGTCTCCATCAACAAACTTTCTGCTCCCGCGTTCTAACCGTTCTAACTCCCCCTTTCGATACCCGGGTGGCAAGTTCTATGCAAGGAAGCTGATACTGGACGAAATACCTCCACACACCTTCTATTGCGAACCGTTTGCAGGTGGCGCCAGTGTATTCTTTGCGAAGGCTTCTGCACAATTCTCCAGCTTAAACGATCTCGACATTGATGTAATCAACACGCTCCGGCAGATACGTGATCGTGTAGAAGACCTAATAAACTTGTTGGACGGGGTCGAGGCAACGAAGGCTAACCACGCATATTATAAGAATCAATACCAGCCGAATAGCGGACTTGAACGTGCATTCAGGTGGTTTTATCTAAATCGAACCTCTTATAGTGGAATCATGCGCTCTGAGAACTGCTATTGGGGCTATGGGCGCAAATACTCAATGCGCCCGGAAAACTGGCCGCCTCACTTGCGGACAGTATCTGACAAGCTGCAAGGAGCGGAACTGACTTCAATGGATTTCGAAATAGTCATAGATGCCTTACCGAACGGCGCATTTGCATTTGTAGATCCCCCGTATTACAACGCAGATCAACAGAAATTCTACAACTGTGTCTTTGATAAAACCGACCATAACCGGCTGGTAGAGTGTCTTAAAAGAAACTCCGGTCGCATTATGTTCCTGCTAACTTATGACGATCACCCTGAAGTGAGAACGATGTATGAGTGGGTTGACTCAGTTGACCATAAGCAGTGGAACTACACGATTAGTCGTACAGATGACCAGCGCAATGGTTACAAGCTGAAAGACGGATTTCGCGGTGTTCGCTCTAAAGGCAGAGAACTCTTCATAAGGAACTATTATGTCTAATCACGATGAGGCCCACCGTGTCTACGCCGGCATTCGTGAATACTGTGACACATATAACATACCTAGAGAAAACCTGCTGGACATTTTAGAGGATCAAAAAGTATTGCCGATGATTCGAGGCAAGGCTACTGAATATATTGGAGCGGCAGTTCTTAGACAAACACTTGACTCAAGAGATTGGGATGTTCAAAAGTTAAATCTTAATCCTCAACCCGGCAAATATGATGAGGATGTGAGTATCACTTACCGTCGTACTGGTGACAGGTTAAAGGCAGAGACAAAAAATGCAGTACGAGGCAGATTTAGTCTCGGTACACGGACTACCAATGCCCCTCACTTTTCTGTGAAGTGCCATAAGTCACGAAGCAATTTTACCAAAGCGCATAACGACCGCTATGAGGTTGGTGACTTTGATGTGTTGCTGTGTAATGTGTCAAACGCCATTTTTCGCGGTAGATCGCTAGATCGCGGACTGCCTCTCATAGAGAATAAGGAAGCAATTAGGTGGCTCAAACAGTATTATAATGTGAAGACTGATGAGGCCTTGCGAAGGTGTTCTTATGACGACTGGCGGGTTTGTCTGCCGGTGACTATCGCACTTGAGGATGGAACAATACCCCGCAATCCGCGCGTTCTTATGGAAAATGATCCAAACTGGTTTGGGTTAGATCAATTAGCGGTGAACTTGCGTTCGCTCATAACCGGTTAGTGAAGCGCTTTATCCGAGAATGTCAATACCAAATAACAAACGAGAAGTAAAGCGAGCCCGGCTACTAATACACATAATCACCTCATAAAGCAAAGCATTGAGCCGCGTGCCTTATTAAAAAGAGGACACAAGAGGATAATCCTGTATCATCTGGCATAATCGGCCTGTCTTGGTTAGCATGGGCTAGGCGCATTTTGCAGGCAGGAGGCGATGATGAAATTTGGTGTGGTATTTCCGCAGACTCAGCTGGGCGATGACCCGATGGTCATTCGTGATTTTGTTCAGGCGGCCGAGAGCCTGGGCTATCATCATTTGCTGGCTTATGACCACGTGCTGGGCGCTAACCCCGCACGCGAAGGCTGGCCGGCTGGCAGCCCCTATACCTATGAAGATATGTTCCACGAGCCATTGACCCTGTTCGCTTATCTGGCGGGCTTGACCGAAAGCATCGGTTTGATGACTGGCGTCTTGATTCTGCCGCAGCGTCAAACGACGCTGGTCGCCAAACAGGCGGCGCAGGTTGACCTGCTTTCCAATGGACGTCTGCGGCTGGGGGTGGGCGTTGGCTGGAATGCGGTTGAATACAACTCACTTGGCTGTGACTTTGGAACGCGCGGCGCCCGCGTTGAGGAACAAATAGAGGTTTTGCGGGCTTTATGGACGCGGGATTTGGTGAAGTATGAAGGAAAATTTGACAGAATTGACGATGCCGGCATCAATCCCCTGCCGCGCCAGCGCCCGATACCCATCTGGATTGGGGGGACGGCGGATGTGGTTTTGCGGCGGACGGCGCGGCTGAGTGATGGATGGGTGGCGCACAGCTGGCCGCCGCAGCAGGCGCAAAAGCTCACGGACAAATACTGGGCATTCGCTGAGGAATGCGGGCGGGCGGACAAGGTTGGTTTGCACACGCGCCTGATCACCGAGCGCCTGCCCGAACGAGCGTGGGAAGCCTATGTGGCTGGCTGGGACAAACTGGGCGCGACTGAACTGGCGGTGTATCCACATGGCGAGCGGCTTGATGATTATCTGATGCGCTTGCAGACCTTCAAGGACATGTTCGGGCTTTAGGAGCGGGCAAAATCAACCGAAAGAGCCCTGTCATCATCCGTTTGGGCTGGCGTTACATCAGCCGCCGCCCCTTCCAGAGTATGCTGTTTGTGCTGGGGGTGGCGCTGGGGGTGGCTGTGGTCATCGCCATCGACATTGCCAACGGCTCGGCCAGCCGCGCCTTCGCCTTGAGCAGCGAGAGCATCATCGGGCGGGCGACCCATCAGATTGTCGGCGGCCCCAATGGCTTCGATTCGACATTATATGCCACCCTGCGGATTGATTTGGGCATCAAGCGCAGCGCGCCGGTCGTATCCGAATTTGTCCGCGTGTCTGGCAGCGACCGCGCCTTGCGCCTGCTGGGCGTTGACCCCCTTGTCGAAGCGCCATTCCGCCCTTATCTGGCTGGCGAGGCTGAACGGGTGGATTTTGCGGCGCTCAATCGCCTGATTGCCGAGCCGGGCGCGGTGGTCATCAGTCAATCGCTGGCGCAGGCGCTCAAGCTGGAATTGAACGCCCCGCTTGACATCAGCGCCGGGGGCAGGTTCACTTCGGCGCGGGTGGTCGGTGTGATACAGCCAGAAAACCAGACAAGTCGGCAGGCGCTTGATGACCTGATGATAGCGGACATCGCGACGGCGCAGGAGATTGTCGGTTTGGTCGGGCGCATCCATCGCATTGACCTGATTTTGGATGCTGACGATGACCTGCGCTGGATTAGGGAGGTCTTGCCGGCGGGGGTTTCGCTGGTGGATGTCAAGCGCGAGAACGCCCTGGATCAGATGACCGCCGCCTTTGAGATCAATTTGCAGGCTTTGAGCTTGCTGGCATTGGTGGTTGGGCTTTTCCTGATTTACAACACCGTGACCTTTAGCGTGGTGCAGCGGCGCCATGTCATCGGGATTCTGCGCTCGCTGGGGACGACTCAGGCACAGATATTCGCCCTGATTCTGGGCGAGGCATTCACGCTGGGCCTGATTGGCACCGCGCTGGGGGTGGGGCTGGGGCTTGTCTTTGGGCGCGGGGCAGTGGCGCTGGTGGCACAGACCATCAGCGATTTGTATTTTACGGTCAATGTGCAGAACATCGCCATCGACCCGCTGACCTTGGTCAAAGGCGCGGCTGTCGGCCTGCTTGCCAGCGGCGGCGCGGCGCTTTTGCCTTCTTATGATGCCACCCGCACACCACCGGCGGGCGTGATGAAACGTTCCAGCGAAGAAGAACAGACGCGCCGCCTGCTTCCCGTCATCACCGCGCTGGCGGCTGTGATGAACCTGCTGGGCCTGGCTCTCTTGCAGCTGCCGACCGCGAGCCTGTATGTGAGTTTCGCGGCGCTGTTTTTCATCATCGTCGGCAGCGCCCTGTTCACGCCGGCGGCGCTCCTGCTGGGGATGCGCCTGCTGCTGCCCGTGACCGGGCGGCTCTTTGGCGCGTTGGGGCGGATGGCGCCGCGGGCGGTCACGCGGTCATTGAGCCGCACGTCGGTCGCGGTGGCCGCGCTGACGATTGCGGTCAGCGTCATTGTGGGCGTCAGCGCCATGATTGCCAGTTTTCGGACGACGGTCTCCGATTGGCTGGGCAATTCGCTGGGGGCGCAGATATTTATCTCGCCGCCCCTGTTCACCTCCAACTATGCCAGCGTGGATGTCGATGCGGTCGTTCTGGAGCGGGCGGGCATGATCAAGGGGGTCAGGGCGATTTCATCCGCGCGGACGGTCAGCGTCGCCGCGCCCGATTATCCCGACCTGCTGCCGGTCAACCTGCTGGCGAGCGATTTTGATATTGCCGGGGAGGGGCGGCGTTTCAAATGGACGAAGGTGCCGCCGGACGAACATCAAGCCGCCCTCGATGAGGGGCAGGTGATGGTCAGCGAGCCGTTTGCCTTTCGGCGGGGCATCACCGAAGCGAACAGCCGCATCACCCTGACAACCGACCGCGGCGACCGCAGCTTCGAGATATTCGGTGTCTACTTCGATTACAGCACCGACCAGGGCACGGTTTATATGGCGCGGTCGGTCTACAATCGGTTTTTTGATGACTCCTTTATCTCCTCCCTGGCTGTCTTTATTGAGCCGCAGGCTGACCCGACTGCGGTCATCGCGGATTTGCGCGGCAGGCTGGCGGATTTTGATTTGGTTGTGCAGGACAATGACAGCCTGCGCCGCGGGGCGCTGGAAGTGTTTGACCGCGCCTTTGCCATTACGATTGCCCTGCGCCTGCTGACGACTGTCATCGCTTTCATCGGCATCCTGTCGGCATTGATGGCGCTTCAGCTGGAACAGGCGCGCGAATATGGCTTGATGCGCGCCATTGGCATGACCGCCCGCCAGCTGACCCAATACACCTTGATTCAGACTGGCCTGATGGGTTTGGCGGCTGGGCTGCTGGCCTTGCCGGTCGGCATGGCCCTGTCGCTGGTGCTGATTTATGTCATCAATGTCCGCTCTTATGGCTGGACGATGCAGTTCACGCCCTCATCAGGCGAGTTTGCCGAGGCCTTTTTGGTGGCGGTCGCGGCGGCCTTGATAGCCGGCCTCTACCCGGCGCTGAAGCTCAGCCGCCTCCAGCCGGCCGCGGCGCTGCGCAGCGAATAAGCCGGCGGCGACTTGCCTCTCGTCATCAGGGGCGATGCCCTCTACAATCCTGCTTATGCCAACGCCATTCAGCCATCTCAAAATCGCCCAAAATCTGCTTCAGGACGGCAATTTGGCGCCGCTCTACCGCCAGCTTCTGTTGGGGCAGCGGCCTGCCTTCCAGTTGGGCAGCATTGTTGCCGATGCGCGGGTGGCGAGCGGGCTCGGGCGCGAGCTTACGCACTTTTATTCTTATCAGCACTATATCACCGAACGCCCCTGGCAGCGGCTGCTCCATCAGCATCCGACCTTGGCCCAGGCGCATGAGGCGGCGCATCTGGCTTTTTTGGCGGGGTATGTCGCCCATTTGGCGGTTGACGAGGCCTGGGCGCTCAAAATGGTGCGTTCTCATTTTGCCGACAAAGCCTGGACGGCAGAGCGCCATGACAAATTCTTCGCCCTGCACCTGATTCTGACGGTGATGGACGAACGCGACCGAACTGAACTTGGGGGCTGGCAGGCAGCGTCCCTGCGCGGCTGTCAGCCGGCTGACTGGCTGCCTTTTATGTCCAAGGAGACGCTGTGCGGCTGGCGCGACTTCATCGCCAAACAGCTGCCGCCGGCCGGCGAAAGCCAGACCCTTGACATATTTGGCGAACGTCTGGGCCTGCCGCCGACTTTGATCCGCGCTGTGCTGGATGACCCGGCCGAGATGGACGAGCGCTTGTGGCGGCATATCCCCAAGACACTGCTGGAAGCTGTCGAAAGGCAGATGTACGTCTTCGCCCGCGACCAGCTTGCCCGGTATCTGACGCGGTTTATGCCCGCGTTGGCAGAAAAGAAAACGGGCAAAGCACAATAGGCTCTGCCCGCGGCTTTCTGTAATATCCCCTGGGCTTTAGCCGGGCAGGAGGACAAGCGAACCCGGCCGGTCAATCTGGGCGCAGATCAGGTCCGCGGTGCGGTAGCCGGGCAGTGGCATTTGGGTGCGCGGCGCGGTGGCCGCATCCAGGAAGATTAAAATGCCGCTCGGCTGCCGGAAACAGACTTGCATCCCTGGCGGGACATGACCGTAAATATCAACGGCATCAATAGAGTTGGCAATCAAGGCTGGAATCCCGATGCCGCCGCCGCTAATCTGCCGACACTGGGTCGCATTAAGGAAGCCGGAAACAACAATGCTGTTGGGGACTGACAGGCAGGTTGAAGGGGCTGGCGTTGGCGTTGGCCTCGGCTGGCGGCGGTTCCGCGTCGGCGCCTCGTCCGTTTCCTCTACCCGCGCCTCTTCCGTTATCTCTGCCTGGGCGGCGGCTATCACGGGCTGGACATATTCAAAAGCGCCCAGGTCACAGGCAGCCGCTTGCGGTCGGGAAGTTCCGGTCTGGTCAGTTGCGGGGCATATATCCGAACTGGCGGCATCAACCGCCGGGCTGTCGGCTGGCAGCGGATGATAGGCGGGCGAACCCACCAGCGCACCGAGCTTTGGATTGTCGGTGATGGCGCTTTGGCTGCAAGTCCCGGTTCCGATGAGGTTGCTGACATCCTGTGCCAAGGCCCCTGTACAGTCGCTGGCCGCATTGCCATAGAGGATGCTGTTTTGCACCGCGACTGCCGCCTCATCAATCTGTACACCGCCGCCGCTGTTGCCGGCGAAGGTCGCATGTCTGAGGGTGGCGACGCTGCTCGCGGAGTCGGCATGGAGGCCGCCGCCCCCCTTCGCGCTGTTCCCGGAGATGGTGCTGTTGATGATGGTCAGGTTGTCGGCGCTGTAAATGCCGCCGCCGCTGCCAACGGCTGAATTGCCGGAAAGCGCGCTGCCCATGAGGGTGACGAAGCCCGAATCGACAGCGATGCCGCCGCCATTGCCGCTGGCGGAATTGCCGGAGAGCGTGCTGTTGGTGACAATGAGGACGCTCGAATCGACGGCGATGCCGCCGCCGTCACTGGCGGAATTGTCGGAAAGTGTGCTGCTGGTGATGGTGGCTGTACCCGCGACGATGGCAAGGCCGCCGCCCTTGTCGGCCGAGTTGCCGAAGAGGGTGCTGTCGGTGATGGACAGACTGCCCGAATTGACAGCGATGCCGCCGCCCGAATCGGAGCTTCCCTGGGTCATCGCCAAATTATTCACAGCAAGGTCGCCGCCGCTGCCCACCTCGAAAATGCGATGCGCGCCCGCCCCGCTGATGGCATAACCGCCGCCTTCAATCCTGATGGCAGAGGTGATTGGGGGCAGGGCTGCTGACAGCGTGATGTCTCCCGACAGGAAAATGGTATCGGCGCCGCTGCCCGCCGCGCAGGATGAGTCGCTGGCTGTCGCATCCGTATTGGCGGATGTGATGGCCTGCGCCAGCGTACAGTTGGCATCGACTGTAATATCGGCGGCGAAGACTTGTGGCAGGCTGAGTAACGAAAGGCTTATGCC
>DAOUKA010000469.1:0-1649 GCA_034421915.1 Anaerolineae bacterium | reverse complement strand
TGTTGTGCACCTGCTTGGTTGCAACATTCGCTCAAGTCCAATTGCCAGCCATGCGTGTACATGCGTACATAGCCAAGCACACAGGTATTCCAGACCTGCGTCAATGTGATGCTGGTCGGAGCGGTGCGGCTGGCAACAATCGGCGCCCCCCATACGCTGCGCCTTGCCCAACATCTCACTAAACTGTGGAGAGAAGCTTTTTAATTATTCATAAGAGTGCTGCTTATACAGGATAACAACGAATAATATGGACGATTATGGAAAGCCGCCAAAGATCTCCTTTAGCGAAGAAGAGAAAGGCGGTCTGGTCAGTGCTGATGCTCTCCTCGCCATTCTAATTCCAGCAGTAGGGGAATGCTATCGATACTGGAATCCAGTTAATACCCGTATGAACCACCGAACCTTCTATACTTACTTCAGCCGCAATATGGATTTTGCGCCAAAGGTTTATCAATCCCAAAGACAAGGGTATGTATTTGACTTTAGCGTTCTGGACAAGGTGGATGTACCGCATATTAAAGATACGGTGCCTATATTAGCGGTAGCCATTGAGCAATGTAGATCCATTTGGATAGAAGCAGATTCCCGTCTTTTGCCATTTCTTAATGTGGTGATCCATTTTATGTACACCATAGCGAATAAGATGCACAATACAGGCATGAAAGCCGCGGGTCTGATGCGCGACTTTGATATAGACTTTATTGTTGGTGGTAAGACTCGAACTCTATCCTTCATTGAAGAAGAAGGTACTTCTAGTGTCAGACCTGTTCTTGCCACTCTTATTCCGATTGCACAGAAGTGTTATACATTCTTGAATCCAGTTAAGTCTGGCATGAGTGAGCGAACCTGTATGATTTACTTTGTTCAAAGTATTGATTGTGCGTTCCAGGTTATTCAGCATCGACAGCGTGAGGGTGAAGTCGACTTGGGTGCCTTATGCGCTAAAATCGAGATACCGCATATTGAAGATATGCTGCCTTTACTTGTGACGGCTCTTGAGAAATGCTGCTTAATCTGGGCAGAAGCTGAATTTGATTGCCTTGGCAGAGCTATGTTTATCATGGGCATCATTGGAGCTGAGATGTATCCCGGTGGTATGGAGAGTGGTGTAATAGACGGTTTTCCGGATATTTTCGCGGATTCAGGTAAATCTCGAGATAGCTTGGTTGATGTGACTGCAGAATTTACTGACTTTCCTAATGCTGAGGCTGTTATCCCTATTCTTATGCCGGCAGTGCAAAAGTGCTATGCACTCTGGAGACCGCTGGAATCTGGCTTGGATGAGTCAACCTTCTTGATATGCTTTGCCAGTATCATGGATGTCGCGGCGGAGGTTTATGAGCAGGTTCAGCAGGGAGGGAATGAAGTTGATCTTAGCTTTCTGGCTGAGATGGATGTACCTCATGTTGAAGAAATTGTCTCTCTTTTTGTCTTGGCTTTTGAGCAGTGTCGTGCTGTTTGGTCTGTTGTTGATTATGACTATACGACATTTGTCAACAAAGTTATGAATTTCATGCAGCGCATTGGATTGAAACTATATCAAAGTGGGCAGGCTTAATCGCTTAATCCCAGCCGAGCAGAATGAGTGTAGACACGCATACTGCCCCCGCGCACATAGCCGACCACACAGATATTCCAGACCTGCGCCA
>DAOUKA010000468.1:0-1500 GCA_034421915.1 Anaerolineae bacterium | reverse complement strand
TGGAAGTACAGGTCGGCAATAACACGACCCCAGCCCAAAACGATCCCAAATACACTGGGGAATTCCTGGTCGGGAGTTACCGTCCGCAAATCACAAGCGGTGGCGCCATTATGTTCAGCGCCACCTTGCAGCCGACAACGAGCGACGCCCCGGCTTGGGGAACGGTCTAGCTTCATCTTTCGCGGCGGGGGATGCACAGTGGCTTGACAGGGCAAGCTGTGCATCTCCTCTTCACAAATCTGCTCGATATTTGGCAAGGAGGGATTATGCCATTCAGAGGAATTTCAATCGATGACGAAGGCTCAATCATTTATGATGGCGAGAAATTCATCGTCAACCATCCCAGTAAGGTGCCGGACGATTTTGATCCAGGTGATAAAGAAGTCGTCGGTTTGCCAGAAACCCATCCGAGCCATCCGCAAAATCGCAAGCCCTCTCCCATTCCAAAATATGTGCCACCCCTGGTCATTTACACCGCTTTTGACAAGTACAAAGCAGATGAGCATCAAAGACGTGTTGAAGAGGTATCAGACAGTAACAAATCCAAGAAAAAGGAGGCGAAACAACCTGAGGCGCCTTCAAACGAACCATCCCTTTCTGGCTTTCTACAGGATATGGAATATCAACCCGACATCAGCGCACTTGGGCTGGTTAATTTCGTACCGCTTCCCAACAGGGCTGTGCCGATTGAGCGAGCAGCCAACAGACCGCTCAGCGAAGGTCAGAAACTGCAAATTAATTATCTGTTAAGCACTGAAGATGATTCTTTAGTGAGCAATATGTTAATCGCCCTCAAAGTCGAAGGGATGCCGGAGTGGATTTCCTTTGACGATTATATGAAGCGCTTCGCTGAATGGGGCTGGGATGAAGAGTCGGATCAACGAGCGCGGGAGACCTGGCAAAGCATCATGCAAGACCGAGCGGACGCCTCGATAGAAGGTCTGCCGGTCTTTGGCGCTGGGTGGTGGAATCGACGTATTGAAGAGACCCTAGCCGATCAAGCGAATGACACCATCGAAAGTTTGCAGGTCATTGATGCCGCCACGGGTCGGGTCTTGCTCAACCGAATGGGTGTTCTGGGGGCTGGTGGTCAGCAATATGTGGGTTTGCAGGCAGAAGAAGTGGCCGCGTTTCAGGGGCAAGCTCTGATTTTCGTGCATAATCATCCCAACGGCAGAGAGGCATCGGAGGCGGACTTGCGGACGGCATTCTTAGCAGGCGCGGAAATGCTGCTGGTCGTAACGCCGCGCGGCTACGAATATGTGTATATTCGTGGCGAAGGACGTATGGTGCTTGTCCATGAGGGGGATGCCAGCTATGAAGCAGCGCCGTCAACGGCGGAAGAATATGTGGAATTGGAGGGTCGTTCATGGCGGCAGGCGCAGGCAGACAAGCGCAATCCGCCGGAGTATGTTATGCAGCAGGAGGAGAATGAGCCAACTCTGGAGATAGAAGTTTCGGGGGCTTTATGGTTCTACGGGCACGACGAACACGGTGCGA
>DAOUKA010000467.1:0-23870 GCA_034421915.1 Anaerolineae bacterium | reverse complement strand
GAAAGCAAAGGGTATCCTCATGTACAGTCTACTGGAATTATCTGTTCATGTCGATAATTTGTGTCAAGCAACTGGTGATGACTGGTGTCGGTATTTACTCGCAAGTGTCATCCTGGCGCAAGGCTATCTGTCCAAAACTTTGCGCCAGGAGTTGCGAGAACAGCAGGGCGTGGAGTTGATCAGGTCTCTGGACGCCATCCAAATCGTGCGCTTATGGCAGCGCCTGCTGCTGCGCAAACGATATATCATTGAAACCATCAACTCAGGAAGCCAACTATCCATTTGAATCGAAACAGCTTTCTACGCTTGTCCAATGCGGATCCTTATGCGAAACTGAGATTTGATAGCCTCAGTGGACTCATCTTTTTTGAGCCTCTAAGTGCTATGCGTGACGACAGTTCAACCAACATCGCAGACTGTGGTAGACGCTCATCCCAATGGATGTGGTCAAGAGAAAGGGAACTTTCCACCGAGCCTGAGTTTATCATAAAATGGACACTGCGTTTGGAAAAGTGATGCGAACAGCCAAAGTGATTCATATCGTCTCCTGCCATGCCGAGGGGGAGGTTGGGAATGTGATTGTTGGGGGCGCGCCAGCGCCGCCGGGCGATTCCATTTGGGAGCAGGCGCGCTGGATTGCCCAAGATCAGCGTCTGCGCCGCTTTGTCCTGAATGAACCGCGCGGCGGCGTTTTCAAGCATATCAATTTACTGGTTCCACCCAAGCATCCCCAAGCGGCTTATGGTTTTATCGTCATGGAGCCAGAGCATACGCCGCCGATGTCCGGCTCTAATTCCATCTGTGTCGCCACGGTGCTGTTGGATACGGGGATGATTGAGATGCAGGAGCCAGAAACGGCATTTTTCCTCGAAGCGCCAGCAGGCTTGGTGCAGGTGCGGGCTTATTGTGTGCAGGGCAAAGCGCAAAGCATCGAAGTGCGAAATGTGCCATCTTTTGTCGATAAACTGGATGTCAAGCTGGAGCTTGAGGGCATCGGCGCGCTGACAGTCGATGTCGCTTATGGCGGCGACAGCTTTGTCTTGGTGGATGCCCATTCGCTGGGCTTCGAGATTGTTCCCGACGAAGCAGGCCAACTGGCGCAAATGGGCGCAAAAATCACCGCAGCCGCCAATGAACAGCTTGGCTTTCAGCATCCCATACATCGGGAATGGAATCGGATTTCCTTTTGCCAATTCACACTTCCTGTCGAGTGGCATGACGGTGTTTTGACGGGGCGCAATGCGGTTGCCATTGATCCGGGCAAATTAGACCGCTCTCCTTGCGGGACCGGCTGTTCAGCGCGGATGGCGGTGCTTCATGCCAGGGGCGCGCTGCAAGTGGGCGACCATTTTGTTGGACGTTCGATTATCGGCTCGCGTTTTGACTGTCAAATTCGGGATGTCACCCGGATTGCCGGTCGTCAAGCCATTATCCCAAGCATACGCGGGCGGGCGTGGATAACAGGCACGCAGCAGCTGATGCTTGACCCCGAAGATCCATGGCCCTTTGGCTATCGCCTGACAGATACTTGGCCCAAACATTAGGGGCGGTTCAGCCAGACGGTCATGGCGCCCGTCTCCCGATGCCCCCAGACATAATAGGGGATGGCTGTCAAGCTGGACGAGTTTCCCGCCGCATCCAAAGCCGCGCCCTGGATGACAGTAAGCTCTTGCAGCGGGGTCGGCTGATGTTTGGTTTCAAGCTGGCTTGAATCCGCCAGAGCAAGCTCAAGCACGTCCGCATCATTGTCAGCAGCTTCGATGGCGTAGACGATGGGACCCCGTTCCAGCGCCACCTTGCCGCGCAGGTGTTCCACCTCAGTATGCGCCAGGACACGGCGCACCGGCATAGGCAATTCGAGCGTGATGCGGGCGGAATCGCTCCAGCGGCGCGAAATGCTGACATAACCTTGGTCGATGTGAAGCGGAAGCTCTTCGCCATCGACCGCAAGGCGGACTGGCTCGGCCGCCGTTTCGGCATAGCGATACAAATCACTGGGGAGGGGCTGATTTTGGGCGAAAGACGGGATGCGCAGCTTCAGCGTGAAAGTCTTGGGCTGCGGAACGCTCACATCCAGCTGGACCGTACCGTCCCAGGGGTAGTCGGTGGATTGTATGAGGGTTATTTCGCTTTCCCCCAACCTGACCCGGCCTTGACTGGCGATATACAGGTTGACGTACAGGTCTTGTCCGCGGACGGCATAGATATAGCCTGAAAGCGAAGGCAGCAGCCTGACGATGTTGGTCGGGCAGCAGGATGTCTGAAACCAGGGCTGCCGCGTCATGGCGCCGTCGCGATTAAAGCGGTAATGACCATCTGATGCCAATGGGTTGACATAGAAAAACGATTTCCCGTCCAGGCCGATGCCGGCGAGAAACCCGTTGTACAGGGAGCGTTCGAGGATGTCGATGTATTTGGCCTCACCCGTGAGCAGAAACAGCCGATGATTCCAGAGGATATTGGCTTGGGCGGCACAGGTTTCGTTGTACCCAGTCAGGGCGGGCAGTTCATAATCCGCGCCAAAAGCCTCTCCGTGCCGCCGCGCACCGATGCCGCCGGTGAGCGCCAGTTTTTTGCTGACAACATTGTCCCAGATGTTTTGGACGGCAGCGACATAATCCGCGTCGGCCGTTGTCGCCGCGATGTCGGCCATGCTCGCATACATATAAGCGGCGCGGACAGCGTGGCCAACCGCTTCGGTTTGCTGGATGACCGGGAGATGGTCTTGACAGTAATCGCCATATAATTCGCGCTCATTGGCTTGCCCGCGTTCATCGAGGAAGAATTTTGCCAGACGCAGATATTTTTCGTCCCTAGTGACCCGATACAGGCGCACCAAAGCCAGTTCGATTTCCTGATGTCCGGGGACATCGCGCAGTTTGTCGCTGCCAAAGACCGCATCAATCAAATCCGCATTCCTGAGCGCAAGCTCAAGAAACCTGCGCTTGCCGGTTGCCTGAAAATAAGCGACCGCTGCTTCGTACATGTGGCCGACATTATAAAGTTCGTGGTTGACAATCAAGTTTGACCAGCGTTCGCGGCCGCATCTTTCGGGGGGATTGGCCGGGTCGATGGTTCTGGCGGTATAAAGGTAGCCATCGTCTTCCTGGGCGGCGGCAAACTTCTCAATCAGAGCATCGACATAAGCCTCCAATTCCGAATTGGGCGCAACCTGAAGGGCATAGGCCGCGCCTTCAACCACCTTGAACACATCGGAGTCGTTGTAGAAGATGCCTTCATGCGGGCCGTCCATCAAACCGCCAGCCTTGGAAAAATTGTCGATGCGTCCGGTCTCCTCGCATTTCTTGAAATCATAAGGAATGGTTATCTTGATGGCGGTCTCGATGCGGGGCTGCCAGAACTTGTCCTGAATCGAAACCTGCGTCAAAGGGATTGCTTGAATCGGGTAATCACGATTTGCCGCGCTCATGTTTCATCCTGTTCACTTTAAGATATACACCGGCAAAGAACTTGAGTGATCAAAACGGGGATAGGGATTAAGGCCATCAAAAACAGCTTACAACAGATTGGGCGGTATGCCAAGCTGACGGAATGCCTGGGCGGCGGCTTCCAGATGCACCTTGCCGCGGGTCAATGAAATCTGAAGGTGCCCGGGCACCAGCGCATCGAATTCCTGCTGCTCCATCTTGAACATGCTGTTGGCATAAGCATCTATGCGGCAGTCGTGGATGTTCTGCCAGAGTACCCGGCCGCCCCAAAAAACAAGGTCAGCGCCGAGCAGGTAGGTTCGGTCGCCGCCGCGCATCATCAAGCTGAGATGCCCGTCGCAGTGACCGGGCGTCTCGAAGGTTTCAAGCTCCAGATTGCCGACTTGAATGACATCGCCTTCGACCAACTCGACATCAACCGGGCAGGGCGGCAAAACATAATCCGCCGGGTAAAACTTCGCAGCTTTGGCGGCATCAAGGGCGGCGGCCTGTTCGTCGCCAGCGCGGATGGCGGGCGCGGCAAATGCCGACGAATAGACTTCAACATCCAGGCGTTTTTGCGCTTCGGCGGCGCCGCCAATGTGGTCAGCGTGATAATGCGTCAGAATCATTTTGCGGATTTTACGGGGGTCAAGCCCGTCGTCACGAATGTGCTCCAAAATAGTATCAAAATCATTATTCATGCCCAAGCCAGGGTCAATCAATGCCAGTTCCGAGCCGCTGTTCAGCACAAATACATGACAGTCGAGTTGACCAGAAAGACCAAAGCCAAAGTAACCGCCGCCAACAAGGTGTATATCACTGGTCAGTTTCATTTTCATTCTCCAAAAAGACTAAGTATCATTATAAATAGACTTGATTTAAGGGCATAAGTCAAGCGATTTAAGCGGGGATGGTTTGTGTTTTCCGCCAGCCATGCTATACTCCCGCCTGAAGAGAAAGGCCTTATGGATGCTTATCGGAATCGATCACATTGTCATCGCTGGTCCTGACCTGGACAAGCTGACTGCGGCATTTGAAGCCATTGGCTTTCATGTGGTGGCGGGCGGGCGACACCCAATCGGGTCCTACAACACCTTAATCGGCTTGCAGGATGGCGCTTATGTCGAACTGCTTTCGTTTTATGAGGAAAGCCCGGGGCACTATTGGTGGGATGCGGTGCATGTCCGCGGCGGCGGTCTGATTGATTTCTGCATGCAGACGGATGATATTCAATCCGATTATGCGGCCTTCGCCGTGCAGGGCCTTGAGATGAGCGGCCTGGTCGGCTTGAGCCGCGAGCGCTTTGATGGCTATCATCTCGCGTGGGTGAACAATGAGGTTTATGGTCAATATCAAGGGCTTATCCCCTTTATCATCGCCGACAAGACACCGCGCGAAGAGCGTGTGCCGCAGCAGCATCAGCATGACAATCGGGTCACGGGCATCGATACCCTGACGCTGGCAGCCAGCGACCTTGAGCGGGCGCAGGCCATCATGTCGGCGGCATTGGGAAAAGCGGGGACGCCAGTTGTGGATGAGGCGCTCAAGGCAGTCGGCATTGTTTTTGAGGTTGGAACTCATCGCCTCGAATATCTTCAGCCCAAGGACGACAGCAGCCCCTTGCACCGGCATATTTTGCAGAATGCTCCCGTCCCCTGGCGGATTCGCTTTAAGACCACCGGGCAGAAAAAATCCTTCGCGCCGCAAAATACGGCCGGTGTTCGCATTGAATTTGTCTAGGACTGGGCAGCCGCCAAGCTGAAATGTAAGGGTGCGCAAGATAAAAATTTATTGATTCATAATAGATTGGGGAAGGCTTATGACTGAAGGACAGAAGTATCCGGACTGGATGGGTAAGATGCGCGGGCTTTATCCGCAGGAACTCAAAACGTTTCTTGATGGGCCGGTGGTGGCGCGGATTGCGACGGTGGACAGCCAGGGCGACCCATATATCACGCCGGTGTGGCAGGAGTGGGATGGCGAAGCCCTGTGGGTGATACCGCGCGCCAGGACCATTTTTGTCAAGCATTTGCAGCGCTTCCCGCGTTGTTCAGCCTCCTGCGCCAAAGACAGCAGCCCTTATACGCGGGCGCTGCTGCGCGGCCGGGCTGAAATTGTCGCCGGACCGGAATTGATGCACGGGGAATGGCTGGAAATGGCGCGGCGGATGTCGGTTCGCTATCTGGGCGACCGCGGGCCAGAGTATTTGGAGCCGTCACGGGTTCGCCCCCGTTACTGGGTCAAGATCATCCCGGAAAAAATCATCTCGTGGGAAGGCGTTGAATGGGCGGCGAAGTACCTCAATGACTAGCGCCTGACAGGCGGGCAAGAGCCTGCCCTTTGGGGAAGCAAATGAACCTTGCAAGCCAATACGAAACGACATCGGCTGCGACTGCCTGGAAGCTGCGCAAATTCATCGTGGATTTTGGCGTCTATATTGCGCTGGGCATCTTGCTTTTCGCAGCTTTGTTCTTGACGCCCAAGCTCTATGAAGTGGATACGATTGCTGTAGTCATGCGGCAGGCATCGCAGCTGGGCATCGTCGCCATTGGCCAGACGATGATTCTGCTGGTTGCCGGGCTGGATTTATCGGTGGGCGGGGTGATTGTCCTCACCTCGGTGATTGTGGCGGAGGTCAGCAACGGGCGCGATGAGATGGTGCTGTCGGCTATTTTGATTTCGCTTGGTTTTGGCGTGCTCATCGGCTTGGGCAATGGTTTGCTGGTGACGAAGCGGCGGGTGCCGCCTTTTGTGGCGACGCTGGGCATGCTGGTGCTGGTGCAGGGCGCGACGCAGGCCTATACCCGCGGGGTGCCGGGCGGTTTTGTGCCGCCGGTGCTGGATATGGTGAATCAATCCTGGGGTTTCCTGTCGATACCTTTCGTCCTGTGGCTGTGCCTGAATGCGATTTTTATCTTTGTTTTGCGCGGTACGGCATACGGACGCAGGGTTTATGCGGTTGGCAGCAATATCGAGGCGGCGCGTTTGTCGGGCATTTCAGTGGATGCGATTCGAATATCCATCTATGTTCTTGGCAGCTGCCTGATAGTGATTGCCGGCGTTGTGCTGACGGGTTATGTGGGTTATGTGGATCGATTCATTGCCACCGGGCTGGAGCTTGATTCGATTGCGGCGGCGGTGGTTGGCGGGACGGCTTTTGTGGGTGGACGCGGCGGTCTGCTCGGTACGATTGCCGGCGTCTTGATTATTCAGATTCTTAGCACTATGGCGGTGCTGATGGGCCTGGATATTGAGGTGCAGTTTATTATCAAGGGCCTGGTGATACTCGGCGCGGTGACGCTGTACAGCCTGGCAAGCGTCGAATCGTAAGCGGGATTGAGCAGAATGGAGGTGAAATTGCGGAAAAAGAATTGTGTCAAACGCAGGTTAAATAGAATTGTTTGAAGGGAGAATAATGATGAAGAAATTACTGTGCGGATTCCTCGCATTGTCGCTGCTTTTGGGCATGGGGTTGGTGGTCGTTGGACAAGACGACGATATGGCGTCATTTGAATTCACCGAAGAGCAGATTGCCGCATCGCCTTATTTGCAAAGTTTGCTTTCGCGTCTCGATGAGGTCTATGACACCAGCGAATTTGCCAAGGAAGGGCCTTACCGCATCGCCTTTGCGGCACAGGGGACCAGCAACGCTTGGTCGGCTTTGATGGATGCTCACGCCTATTGGTATGTCGAAGAACTGGGAGAAGATGTCATTTCCGAGTTTCTCTATGGCGATGCCCAAGGCGAGGCTGATATTCAGGTGCCGCAGGTGGAAGACCTGCTGGCACAGGAACCGGATGCGATGATTCTGGTGCCGATGGGCGCGGCGGCGCTTTCGGCCCCAGTCGAGCGGGCGATGGCGCAGGGCGTGCCGGTGGTTTTGTGCGCCAGCGCGGTCGAAACCGACAACTTCGTGACGGAAGTCGGCACAAATCTGTTTGTAGCTGGCGCAGGTCTGGCGCAGTGGCTGGTTGACATGGTTGGGGATGCGGAAGACCCAGCCAAAATCCTGATGATGACCGGCATCCCGGGCGTGACCACCTCCGTCGTCATGGAAGAAGGGGCGATGGCGGTCTTTGAAGCCCATTCGGACATGGTTGAACTGCTTGACAACCAGCCGGGCAACTGGTCACCCGCCGACGCCAAGCGCATCATGGAAACTTGGCTGGTGCAGCACGGCGAGGAGATTGACGGCATCTGGTCGGGCGGCGCTCAAATGACGCAGGGCATCATCAGCGCTTACTTGGATGCCGGCATGGACATCCCGCCCATTGGCGGCGGCGAATGGCAAAACGGCTTCCTGCGTCTGGCAACCGCAAATGATGTCCAATATGCCGCCTTCCAATATCCCAATGCCATGATTACCCTCTGCATCGATGCCGCCATTCAGATTTTGCAGGGCGAGCCGATTCCCCGCTTCATCGATTTTGTCGGACGCATCGCCAACAGTGAACCCTTCACGGATGCTGAAGGGGCAGACTACTTCCGGCCGGAATGGAGCGACGATGTTCATGGGCCCATTACCATGCCAGACGAGAAACTGGCGGAACTGGGCTTCCTGGTTTCCGATTAGTTCCATATCGGGGAGAGTCACCCGAAAATAACGTGTTTCCATATCTGGGGTCATCCAGGCCCCAGATACTTTTTTATCGCTGATGTGTGAGCGGCATCGATGAGTGACTGCATACTCGAAATGCGCAACATATCCAAGGCATTCGCGGGCGTACCCGCCCTGAAGAATGTCTCGTTTCAATGCCGCCCGGGGTTGGTTTATGCGCTGGTGGGCGAAAATGGCGCCGGCAAATCCACGCTAATGAAGATACTGGCGGGGGCATACAAAGCCGACAGTGGCGACATCATCTTCAAAGGCGAAAAGCGCGACCATGCTTCGGCCGGTGATATTATCGACAGTGGAATCAGCATCATTTATCAGGAACTGGCGCTGGTGCCAGAAATGTCAGTTGCCGAAAATATATTCCTCGGTCGTGAACCGCGACTGCGGTTCGGGATATTAAATCTCAAGGAGCTTTATCGAGGCACGGCAGATTTGCTCGAACGGCTGGGCGTCTCGCTGGATTTGCGCCTGCCCGTGAGCGAATTGACCATTGCCCAGCAGCAGCTGGTCGAAATCGCCAAGGCGCTTTCGCAGAATGCTGACCTGATTGTCATGGATGAACCCTCGTCTATCCTGGCTGGCGCTGAATTAGACCAGCTTTTTCGCATTATTTCGTCGTTGGTGGAGCAGGGCGTTGCCATTATCTATATCACGCATCGTCTGGAAGAGGTCTTTCGGATTGCGGATGAGGTGACGGTGCTGAAAGATGGCGAGGTGGTTGCCAGCCGTTCGATTGATGAGCTTGACCGCCCCGCGCTGGTCGAATTGATGGTCGGGCGGCCGCTGGACGAGATTTTCCCAAAGACGAATCATCATCAAGGCGATTTGGTGCTGGCCGCTGAAGATATTTCGACAGATACGATTCTGGATGGGGTGAGCCTGGAACTGTATGCCGGGGAAATACTGGGCATCGCCGGGATGGTTGGCGCCGGGCGCACGGAACTGGCGCGGGCGCTTTTTGGCGCTGACCCGCTGACAGGCGGGAAAATTTCCTTCAAGGGACGAAAAACCGACAGCTTCAAGAATCCGGCGCAGGCGATTCAGGCGGGCTTGGCGCTGGTGCCCGAAGACCGCAAGCTGCATGGCATTTTTACGGCCTTGTCCGTCCGCATCAATATCACGCTTCCGATTTTGTCCCGGGTGACGCGCCTGGGGGTGCTGCGGGGCAAAGCTGAAGACCGGGTTGTTGGCGATGCCAGCCGGCGCCTGTCGATTGTTATGGCATCGCCCAATCAGGAAGCGCAGTACCTGAGCGGCGGCAACCAGCAGAAAGTGGTGCTGGCGAAGTGGCTGGAGACCGAGCCGTCCGTGATTATTTTGGATGAACCCACACGCGGCGTCGATGTGGGGGCGAAGTTCGAGATTTACAAGCTCATGCGGCAGTTGAACGACCGCGGCATTGCTATTTTGATGATTTCGTCCGAACTGCCCGAAGTCATCGGCATGAGCGACCGGATTCTGGTCATGCACGATGGCAAAATAGCTGGCGAAGTTTCACAAGCGGCGGCCACCGAGGCCGGCATTATTGAATTGGCGACTATGGGTCAGGCTGGAGTGGCGAACCCGTGAAAATCTCATTGCCGGTGCTGAATGGGCTTTCAAAATCACAGCGTTTGTTCTTGCGGCGGAATGGGCCTGTTTTCGCGGTGTATGCCTTTATCATCCTCTTGTTCATTATTGGGGCGACGCAGTCCGAACGATTTCTCACCGAGCGAAACCTGGCGAATGTGGCGCGTCAGTCCGCCTTTTTGGGCATTGTCGCCCTGGGACAAATGCTGGTCATTTTGACGGCCGGCATCGACCTTTCAATGGGGTCGCTGGTCAAGGTGTCGATTTTGGTTTCGGCAATTGTGATGAATGGCGAAAGCGGCAATGTTGGCCTGGCGATTGCAGCGACAGTCGGCTTGGGGCTGCTGGTGGGTCTCATCCACGCTTTTTTGATTAACGAGGTGAAAATCGCGCCCTTTATCGTCACCTTGGCATCGTTGGGCATCCTGCGCGGCATTGGGCTGAGCATCTCAACATCCCCGGTAGGGAAAGCCAGCCGCGAGTTTTTATTGTTTTATGTCCAGAAGATAGGGCCGGTGCCGATTATTGCGGTTATGTTTGCTGTTTTGCTGGTGCTGACGATGCTTATGCTGCGCTACACGGCATTTGGCAAATATCTTTATGCCATCGGGGGCAACCCTGAAGTCGCGCATCTTTCGGGCGTCCCGGTCAAGCTGGTGCGCTATGGTGTCTATGCCCTGTGCAGCATGTCGGCGGCGATAACCGGCTTGCTGTGGCTCTCGCGCATGGGCGTCGGCGACCCAGCTATAGGCGATGGTATCGAACTCGAGTCCATCACAGCGGTGATTATCGGCGGCACCAGCCTGTTCGGCGGCCGCGCCAGTGTTATGGGCACCTTGGGGGGCGTGCTGTTATTGGGCGTGACCGCCAATCTGCTGGTGATGCTGGGCGTCAACCAGTTCGTTCAGGGCTTGATCCAGGGCATCATCATCGTGGCGGCCGTCGCCATCTACAAACAACAGGGGGATTAAGAGAAACCGATGATCATTCGCGCAACCCGCCCGTCCGTTCATGGTTTGCAGCCCAGTTTGATTCGCAAGCTGGCGAATAGCGCCATTGGGCGAACCGATGTGATTCCACTTTGGTTCGGTGAACCTGACCGATCGACGCCACAATTTATTCGAGATGCCGCCAAAGCCGCCATGGATGCCGGCCAAACCTTTTATCAGGCAAATTTGGGGATTTGTGAATTGCGTCAGGCATTGGCGGGCTACATGAATGACCTCCACCAGACCAGCCTCGATATGGATAACATCACCGTAACGCCCTCTGGCATGTCGGCGGTAGCCATTGCCCTTCAGTGCATTATTGCCGAGGGGGATGCGGTGGCGCTGCCGGCGCCCGTTTGGCCCAACCTGCCCTCGATTGCCGAGATACTTGGCGCGGAGATTGTTCGCGTTCCTCTGCGTCCGTTCAATAACAGGTGGCGGCTCGACCTTGATGAATTGTTTGCTGCCTGTCGGCAGCATACCCGTGCGCTGCTGCTGAATTCACCCAATAACCCCACTGGCTGGATGCTTGAAGATGACGAACAGCAGGTGATTCTGGACTTCTGCCGTCAGCGCGGCATCTGGTTAATTGCCGATGAAGTCTATAATCGGATTGTCTATGACCGAGCCTGCGCCCCCAGTTTTGCCGACAAAGTGACCGATGAGGATCAATACATAATCATCAACAGCTTTTCAAAATCCTGGGCCATGACCGGCTGGCGTTTGGGCTGGCTGACAGCGCCAAAATCATTGACATCCGCGCTGGAGATGGTGACCGAATTTAATTTTTCCTGCGTTTTCGCACCGACGCAGATGGCGGGGGTTGCCGCCTTGCAGGGCGGAGAGCCTTTTATTCGGTCGTCCATCGAACGCTATCGGGCGGCGCTGGAGACGGTGATGAGTGCCTTTGCTGCTTGGCCGCGCATTACCTTCCCGCTGCCGCAGGCGGCATTCTACGCCTTCTTTGCTGTCGATGGCGTCGGCGACAGTTTTGCCTTTGCCCAGGAGGTATTGAACAAAGCGGGTGTTGGGCTGGCCCCAGGCGCGGCTTTTGGCGCCGAGGGGGAAGGGTATCTGCGGCTGTGTTTTGCGGCGGATGTTGACCTGCTGCAACGGGCATTGCGCCAGATGAAACCCTTGCTGATGTGACGCTATGGGCAGGACAGCACTATGATCTCTTGCGATGTCTTATGACACAATATCCCAAACGGCTTCAACCATGCCCTGCCGAAGTCCATAAAGTTTGCTGTGCAAAAAAAGGGTGGAATCGGTATAACCCACCATAAAATTAAGCAGGTCACCGACTTTGATGCTGTGATTGGCTTCATAGAGTGTAATGATGCCATGTTCTGCTGAGCCGACATGACTCTTAACGCCCGCAAGCCCGACAGCCTGTGGCTGTGCATGCCAGGTTGGCATTGTTTTGAAGCCGGCATCAATAATAATGCGGTCAGGCGCGGGACGACTGCTAACAATCGTCTGGATAAACAAACTGGGTGTTGTTTCGACTCCCCATCCTTGATAGGCGACATCTGAAAAAATGGCGCCGCCTGCCTGAATCTCGGTCATCCCAGCCACAAAGGGGGTGGTCTTATAGGTCCCGCTTCCACCCCCGCTCACAATGGATATGGTTAAGCCGGCCATCCGACAGCGGTCAGCCATCTTGATTAACTGTTCGACCGACTTGATAATTTCCTGCTGTTTTATTTTCGGGTTATGATGCGCGAGCGTATGACCTTCCCAAGCCATTATGCCCAACAGGCATAATCCGGGGCTTTGATGAACCAAAGCCGCCAAATTGACCGCGGCTTCACCCGGCAGAATGCCGGTGCGGTTCATTCCCGTATCGATGTCAATCAGGATGCCGATTTCCACGCCGCGTTCGCAAGCTGCTGCGCTCAAGTCAGCGACATTGGCTTCGTCATCGACAATCACTTTGGTTTCGGTGTAACGGCAGAGGTTGACCAGACGCGATATTTTGCGCCTGCCGACAAGCTCGTTGGCAATTAAAATATCGGTGATGCCGGCTTGGGCCATCGCTTCGGCTTCCTTGATGGTGGCGCAAGTTACCCCGATGGCGCCCGCCGCCAAGGCCTTATGAGCGATGCCGGGTACGCGCACGCCTTTCATGTGGGGGCGCCAGTGTACATTTGCCGCCGCAAAATGCGCCGCTAAGGTGGCGATATTGTTTTCCATCTTGTCCAAATCCACCCATAATGTCGGTGTCTCCAATTCGTCCAGGCGGCGCCCAACTTCACTCATTCACCTTTTCCCTTTACTGTAGGCATATCCGGGCTGCTTATTGGGAGTCATGTTCAGAATGCTTTGCTGTCCGAAATCCATTCGAGTTTTTATGGCAATCCCCATCTGCTTGGATCCAACATACTCGGATTGTCCCAGCGAAGCTGCTTTAATTGATTGATGACATCTTCTTCTAATAAATGACCCTTCAACACCGCCAATGAAGCATCGAGTTCCGCTTGATTGCGCACACCGACCAATGCGGTTGCTATATTGGGCTGCGCCAGGACAAATTTCAGGGCCGCTTCCATGCGAGTCATGGGCGGCCTTAGCTGTGCGGCCAATTGTTTGACCGCCGCGGATCGCTGTTTGAGGCCTGAAAGATGATGCGGTAAATCATCTGCTCGCGGTGTGAGCGCGCCCTTGAGAAAAACAGACCGCGCAACAATGCCCACGCCTGCGGCGGCTGCCAGCGGGAAAATCTCGTCTGCCATGCGCTGATCCAGGATATTGTATGCCACTTGCACGGCGTCCACCTGTTGGCGAATGGCGAGTCGGGGCGCTTCGGCGCCATAAGTCGAAACCCCGATGTAACGCGCCCAACCCTGCGCTTGAAATGCTCTTAGATTTTCCAGGGCGTCGCTATTTTCGAGTAAATCGACCGATGCACTGTGCAGCATCAGCAAATCCACAAAATCGGTATGGAGCCGCTTCAGGCTGGTTATGAGCGATTCTTGCATCTGTCGCATCAATGTCGGCCGCGGCAGCGGATTGCCGGCGGCATCGCAGCCACTTAACTTGGTTGCGATGATCACTTGGTCGCGGCGGTCCTTCAGCGCTTTGCCCAGCACGTCTTCACTGCGACCATATCCCCGTGCAGTATCGATAAAGTTGATTCCTTGGTCAAGCGCCCGATGAACCAGTTGTATGGCTTCGTTATCGGAAGGCGGCGTCAGGCCAAGGTTTGTAGCCCGCGCCTGAGCGGTTTTGGGTGTTATCCCATAAGGCATCCCCAAGGCGACCGTGCCCAAAGACAGCGCGGATACTTTCAAATCAGTCTTTCCTAATTGTCGATATTGCATTGAATAGCTTTCCTGCGTGAACAAAAAGGACTCGCTTGGTTCGTGGAAGGATTCCTCAGACAAGATGATAAGGCGGTTTATGAGATGCTGTCTGGCTTTGTTTCTGTTCCCAATCCACTCTGAAGGTCAGGAAGGAAGCAGCAAAATTCGGGATGCTCATCATTTAATGTTCCTTTTCTGCCTGCACATCAAGGCTGCCGCAAAATAACTCCATCCTGTTATCCTTTCAGTGCGCCAACGGTAATTCCCTTGATGAAGTAGCTTTGGAACAGCAGGAAGATCAGGAGCATGGGGATAAAGGCGAATGTCGCGCCGGCCATGCCCACGCCCACATCAACACTGCCAACGCCAGATGCGGTCAGCTTGGCAACTCCGACGGGCAAGGTCAGCCATTGCTCCTTGTTGGTCACGACCAACTGCCACAAATAATCATTCCAGCCGGCCATGAAGGCAAAAATCGCAATGGCCCCGATTGCCGGGCGACTCAGGGGCAAAATAATATGCCCAAAGAGTTGCAATTCCGAAGCGCCATCCATCTTGCCGGCTTCCAATAATTCATCCGGGATAGACTGCATAAACTGCCGCATCAAGAAAATCCCAAAGGGATAGACGAGCCAGGGCGCAATCATCCCCTGGTAGCTGTTGAACCAAGCCAGGTCTTTCATCAGCACAAACAGGGGGATGATATAAATCTGCCGCGGCAGCATCATGGTCATTAAGATAAGCCAGAAGAGCAGCGTTCTGCCCGGAAATTGTTTTTTGCCAAAGGCATAGCCGGCACAGGTGCTTGTGATGACGGCAAAGAGAGCAATCCCGCCCGCAACAACAAAGGAGTTGAGCATCCAGCGCAAGGAGGGTCTATCGATCAATAAACGTTCCCAATTATCCATCACCGGATTGCTCGGAATAAATTCTGGTGGATATGCCAAGGCGACCCGCTGAATCTTGAATGAGCCGAGAATCATCCAGATAATTGGCAGCAGCAAGATGATAGCCAAAGCGACTACGACCGCGAGCGCAAAATAACGCAGCCAGCGACCTGCCAGATACTTCCGCTGCAAGTATTTTTCGCCGGGCATCAACAGGCTGTCTGAATCTAAAGAGCTTTGCGCCATCATCCTCCTCCTTACTGATTAAACTATTCGACTATGTTATCCGCCTATCCAATAACTTGAACTGAACAATCGCCAGGACACTCACAATCGCCAGCAAGATGACCGCCATGGCCGAGGCATAGCCGAATTTGAGGGTTGTAAAACCGGTCACCCGAATGCGGTAGACAATCGTTTGGGTGGCGTTCGCTGGTCCGCCGAGCGTCATCAGTTCGACAACGACAAAAACCTGAAAGACCGCTATGGTCAGCACCACCAGCACAAAGAGCATGGTCGGACGCAGCAGGGGCAGTGTGATGCGCCAAAAGGATTGCCAGGAGTTGGCGCCATCAATCTTGGCGGCATCGTAGAGTGTCTCCGGGATAGCGCCCAACCCGGCGAGAAACAAAATAAGCGGCTGCCCCAGGCTCCAGCTTAGAACCACAATCGCCAAGGACATAAGAGCGGTGTCCGTTTGTGCCAGCCAGCCAATTTTTTCACCTGAGTTCAAGAGGTCAAGAAGACCGGTCGCCTCAAAGATATAGTTCAATAAGCCATATTCCTGGCTGTAGATATACACCCACACCATAGCCAGCACGACGCCGGCGGAGACCACTGGCATATAGAATGCCGCCCGAAAAAAGGTTTGCTTGCGTTGGCTTAGCGGGTAAATGAGAACTGCGACAAACAAACAAATGACCATCGCCGCCGGAACCACCCCTAATACAAACAGAAAGGTATTTTTGATGGCCGTGGGGAAAACCGGGTCGCGGGTGAGGAGATTGGTATAATTCTTGAGGCCGATAAATTGCCATTTGTCGCGGTTGACCCCGGCTTTGTAGAAACTTAGCCATAAACCTTGCACGAGCGGATATGCTGTAAATATCAGAAAGGGAATCATGGCAGGAGCAATGAAGACGTATCCCCAGCGACCTTTCCAGATTCGTTCGATAAAATCTTGCAGCATCTTGCATCCTCCCTGCTATCTGTCTTGGGTGAACATCCGCCTGCTCGTATCACTGAAGCTGCGGCATTTTGAATCGGTCGAAAAGGCGCATGCGAGGAATGGTGGGCGCTGGCAAACATCATTCTAAAAGGCATCTGAAACTGCCAGATGCCTTTAAGTTCTTACTTGTGGCGCTTATTGATCCAGAATAAATGCTGCTTCGGCGGCAAGCGCTTCAAGTGCCTGTGCCGGGGTTTCCTGTCCCAGGAACATCGCTTGCCAATGGGGGGGCTGCGATACGCGGACTTCATAGAAACCAGGACATGCCAAGCCAAGATTCTCGGTGCCGCGCGCTTGAATCAACTCCAACGTTAAGGCGTAGTTCGGGTCATCTGCCAAAGGAACACCAGCCGATGCACGCGCCGGGAATTGGGCGTTGTTTTGGGTATATGTTACCTGTGCTTCGCTTGAATTCAGGAAGAGCAGGAATTCTGCAATCCATTCCATCTCATATTCCGAACGGCCTTTGTCGAAGACGGCAAATCCGGATGGCCCGACACCCAAACCGGAGACTACACCTTCGGTATGCGGATAAGTGACGATGACTGGATCCATATCCACGGTGACTTCGCCATTTTTGATGGCATTGCCGATGGTGTTGTTAAGGACACCCATGCCGCCACCCATAATGGCGCTCTTGCCAGTGAACAGATTGTTGGTTTGATCGGCATAGGCAGCTGTGGTCGCATCCGAGTTAATCAGGCCTTCTTGGTAGAGCATATTGACAAACTCGAGACCGACGAGTGTGTTGGGATTGTCAAAGCCGGTTGTACAATCCGGATTCCAAATCTCACCGCCGGCGCCCCAGATAAAGGCGTGAAAATCGTAGTCCCCCTGTTCCGATGCAACTTGCAGGGTATAGGGGAATTCAACACCGATGTCGGCAGCTTTTATTTGCGTAGCGGCTTCATAAAATTCGTCGAATGTCCAATCGCGGTCATCGACGGGGATCAAATCTCCCAGCCCGGCTTGGTCGAAGAGGGCCTTATTGACCACCATCGCATGATTCCAGAAGTAGGTCGGCATGGCGTGCAGCGCACCATCAATCGTATAGAGGCTTACCAGACCCGGCAAAAGATCATCAATTTCTTCTTGTGGCACTAAGGTGAACAGGTCGACAGTCACGCCTTGAACGCCATATCCCGATGTCCGTCCGAGATAATCTTTCAGAATATCAGGCGGGTCACCAGCCGCAAGCGCGGTTGGCACAACCGTTGCCAGATCGGGCCAATCCAGGCCGCGCACTTCGATGGTGACGTGTGGGTGCATTTCCATAAATTGCTCCGCTTGCCAGGTTTCAAATTCAGCCAGTTGAGTGAATTGGGGCAAGGTGGTTGGCTGAGACAGGGCTGGATCCGTCCAGTAGACGATTGTGACGGGCTCCATATCCTGTGCCGCAGCCGGGGCAATCAGGACAATCATTAAAACAGACAGTGCAAGTAGCAGTTTGAGGTGTTTCATGGGATCTCCTTATTGGCTGGTCGCGTCGGCGCGAAAGTTCAATCGCCGACAGATTCAAATCATCATGAAGCCGAAACGCATGAGGCCCTTCGATTAGCAAAATTTGATTGGTTGTCACCTCCTGAATTCAATTTGACGAACATGATTGACGACTCATCATGTCGGTATCTAACAAGTTGGACTCGCAAGTGGATGCCAAACCCCGAAAAATTGCGTCTGGCTGGCACCTTGACCATCCATCATCCATATTATGGTCAAAAATCCGCCTTAGTCGGATAAACTTTCAACACAAGCTCCCGTTCAAAATCCATGTGCGCTTCCATCGCAGTTTGCGCACTTTGGCTGTCGCCATTGACAACAGCTTCATAGATGCTGCGGTGTATCTCGACTTGCGCTTCTCGGAGCTGCTGGAGGTCAAGCCCTTTTGGGAAGTTAAACTCGCGCTCGCGCAGCGTCTGCGGGATTGCCTGCAGCATGGTTTTGACCAGCATAACGCAGAATGGATTTTGGGTCATATCAGCCAAGAAGATGTGAAAATCTGCATGGGCAGACAAGTATCGGGAGTCGCTGAAATCATCAATATAAAGGACGTAATCATCCAATGTTGAGCGCAGCTGATCCACTTGTTTGGGCGTCGCGTCTGTCGCCGCGCGAAAGGCGATATCGACTTCGATCATGCGCCTCGCCTCGATTAGCTGAAGTCGCATCTGGCGCTGTAAATTATTCGACAAATCCGGCCGGGACAGGTCTGGGATATAGGTGTGCAGGTTATGCTTAACAAAGGTGCCTTGCCCTGGGCGAATCTCGACCAGCCCCATCATAACCAGCCCTTGCAGGGCTTCGCGGACTGAGGAACGTCCCACCCTTAACATTTCGATTAGCTGCCGTTCGGAGGGCAATTTGTCGCCCGGCTGAAGCGTTCCGTTTTGTATATTTTCCACAAGCTGCTCGACAATGGAGGCAACCAAGGTAATTTTTCGTGGCTGTTTGAGCGTAATTTTCGCTTCTGCCATGATGTATCCGCAAATCATACTCACGATGTCTGATGCCATAGTTGACAAGCCATTGAAATGCGACATAATGGTGTTGATGTCTGCTAGTCTGACCAGTTGCATCAGATGACTAAAATTATAACAGGCTATAAAATTTTGTCAATACAGTGTCTTTATTTTGAAAGGTGTAACCGATGAAACTGGCAGGCAAAACGGCACTTGTCACTGGGGCGGGGCGCGGCATTGGCAAAGGCTGTGCGCTGGAACTGGCGCGGGGCGGCGCAAGGGTTGCTGTCAATGACCGTCCCAACAGCCCCGATCTGGCAGCGACAGTCGCCCAGATGAAGGCATTGGGCGCGGATGCTGTTCCGATTGAAGCGGATGTTTTCAGCCGAGCAGGCTGCGAAAATCTGCTGCGCGCGGCATTGGCTGCATTTGACGCGATAGATATTTTAGTCAGCAATCCAGCCATGAGCGCCCGCGATGACTTTCTGGTTTTTTCGCCGGAGTTGTTTGAACGTCTGATACAGGCGACGCTGATTGGCGGTTTCCACATGAGCCAACTGGCTGCCAATCACATGGTGGAACGCGGCAAGGGCGGGAAAATCATCTTCATTTCCAGCATTCATGCCGAGTTGCCCTACCGCCGCGCCGTTGCTTATAATGCTGCCAAAGCCGGATTAAACCACATGGCAAAAACGATTGCCCGTGAACTGGTATCCCACAAAATCAATGTCAATATCATTGAACCGGGCTGGATTGATACACCTGGCGAGCGCGAGACTTTCGCTGACCTGGATGAGCAGGGGGCGGCTTTGCCCTGGGCGCGGCTGGGGACGCCGGCCGATATTGGCAAAGCGGTCGCCTTTCTGGCTTCCGATGATGCCGATTATATCACGGGGGCTATTCTGCGCGTTGATGGCGGGCTGCTGCATCAAGGTGCCTAATCTGCTAGGCCCCCGCCCATTTATCAATTTTGTCTTGAGGAGGACAATTCATGCGAAGGAGCAAGGTCTTGGCGAAATGGCGGCAGAACCAATTCGCGCGTTTTTGTTCGATGGGACATGTGCTGCCTTTTTTCATCCGTTATGCGGCGCATTATAAGTACGATGGCATCTGGCTCGACCTCGAACATCGCAGCATGGATGCCCGCGAAGTCCAGCATTTGCAGGCGCTTTGCCACTTGTATGACATTGACTGCATGATTCGCCCGCCGACCCTTCAGCGCACGCGCCTTTACCGTTATCTGGAGGATGGCGCCGCTGGCTTGATGATTCCTTTTGTATCTGATGCCGGGATGGCGCGTGATATTGTCAGCGCGACCAAATATCCGCCCTTGGGAAATCGCGGGTTGGATGGCGCTGGCCTGGATTGCAATTTTGGCGGGGACAGCTGGATGCCCGACAGCACGTATATTCAAGATGCCAACCGAGAAACCTTTCTTGTCGCCCAAATCGAAACGCCCGAAGCGGTTGCCAATGCGGACGAGATTGCGGCTGTCCCTGGCATTGACGCCCTGTTCGTGGGGCCGAGCGATTTGGGATTGCGCCTCGATGCTGACCCGGCGATGGATATGAATGTGGATGAAGCGGTGGCACAGGTGGCTGCGGCAGCCCGCAAGCATCATAAAGTCTGGGCAAGAACAGCTTCATCCATCGAAGAGGTCGATGCCTACCGCCAGCAGGGCGCACAAATGATTCCCTTTGGCGGAGATTTTGCCTTAATCAATGTCTTAAAGGCGGCCAGCGAGCAGCTTGATTCTATTCTGAGTGCATGATATTTTGGCAATGTGCGCTGCTTGGATGAGTTCGCTTCGGCTGGCCTTGACAGATGGTTAATTTGCCAGCCATTCGGCATATTTGCTCCCTATGAGTTGTTTGCAGGCTTGAAATTGCTGCTCGGAAAAACCTTGATAGGGAGATAATAATCTCAAGGTCATCTCCTCGAAGCCACCCAAGCGCACCCATAATTTATCGTAGGCGCCGTCAATATGCGGGTCACCCGCCAATTTCTCGAACAAATCCATGAGCAGGTCGTGGAAGCCTTTTTGCAGCTTGAGCATTTTTGGAAAATCTCTGCGCTGAGCGGCTTCAAAATACGTTTTCACTCGGTGCGGGCTTAGTGATCCAAATGTCGCTAATAGTGAGCATTCGCCATACAAACAGCCTTGTAAAAAGTTCCCTTCGCCCAGGAAGTGCTGCAATTCACCCACTTGGCTGACCAATTCGGCAGCGCGTTTATGCCCGCCGCCGGTATTTTTGGTGGCGACCAGGTTAGGGATGGCATCTACTAAGGGGCGATAATCGCTGGCTTCCAATACGCGCCCCGCCCGCGGCAGGTTGTAATGCAAGAATTGCGCTTGGGGGTATGAACCGCAGACATCCTCGAAAAAGGTCATCACCTCGGCATCGGTCAATGCCCCCCATGATGGAAGAGAAATCTGGAAGAGACGGAAGCCGATGTCATAAGCACAGCGCAATTTTTCCAGGACAATCGCGGTGGACATGCCGATAAGCCCCACCATGGCATAAACACCCTCAACCCGCGTTTCTTCATAGAATAGCTTGACAATCTGGCGGAACTGCGATGTATCCACAGCATAACCCTCGCCGGCTGTGCCGAAGATATACAGATGATTAAAATGTTCCAGGGAGCGTTGGACAGAGCGGCGGAACACATCTTCCAATACCGCGCCATTTTCATCCCAGGGGATTTCGCAGGATACCAGAATGGCTTGTGGATAGCGGGGAATGACGCGCATCATCATCGCTCCTGAATAGACCATGCCCTTTAACTTATTGCAACGACACCAATCTGCAATAAAAGCTGGCGCAATTCTTCTCGTTCGGCTTGAGTGAGCGAGCGCGATGGCAAACGGCTAGGCCCCCCATATCGCCCCACGAGATCAAGCGCAGCTTTGACAGGCGGCGATTCGCCACTGGTGCGCTGCGCCATCTTACCGCGGAACTCACCCCACAGCCAATTAACAGCCATTATTTTCTGCTGGGCAGCAGCATAGTCCCCAGTTTCCAGCAGCTTCCAAACAGCAATATCATGTTCGGGCCAAATTGTTGCTAGATGCGTGATAAAACCTGTTCCGCCAAGCATGTGATTCATCACCCACATACCCGCATTATCAATCACTGCCAAACGGTCTGCATATTGTGCGACCCCTTTCATATACGCGACGCCGTTATCGGGGCGCGACCATTTCAAAGCAACGATGCGTTCCATCTGACACAATTTGTCCAGGACAGCAAATGGCATATCATAATCGTGCCAGTGTGTGTTATAAGCCATGATGGCTACTTGTGATGTGGCATCGTGAATCGCTTGATAGATGCTAAGCGCATCTTCATCCGAGGGCGGATAATAATAGGTGGTGCTCATCTGGATGCCGTATGCGCCAATCTGTTCGGCAAACTGCGCCATCTCGATCATCACATTGACATTGGTATCCTGTGCGCCAAGCACGACAGGCACGCGCCCGGCTGCGCCCTCGACGACAGCCTGCGCCGCCCTTTTGCGTTCCTCGACGCTCAGCATGTTGAAGTCGCCGCCAGCGCCCACCGCAAGCAATACGCCTTGCCCGCTGCGTATGCCATGTTCGACAAGGTAGTTCACCTCGGCTTGGATTGCCACAGGGTCAACGCTCAAATCTGCTTTTAGATGGGTAATCACCGGAATCATGGGGCCGCACAAGATTTGCTTGACTTCTCGAATATCCATTGTTCGTTCCTCCTATTTGAAATCCCTAGTATATCTGATGCGACGCACCCAAAGCTACCAGGCTGTCCAACCGCCATCGACCAAGATATTCTGTCCGGTGATATAACTGCCGGCATCGCTCGCCAGCAGCACGATAAGCCCTTTTAATTCTTCTGGCTTGCCTATGCGTCCAAGCGGCACCTTGGCTTCCAAACGAGCGATAAAACCCGGATGGGCATTATGAATATCAGGCATTTTCGGGAAAGTTCCTGGGCTAAGGCAATTGACGCGGATGTTGTCTTTTGCCCAATAGACTGCAAGGTGGCGCGTCAGATGAACAATGCCGCCCTTCAAGCCATGATAATTGGGCGGGCTGTTGATGCCTAATCCTTCGTATGCCTGGGGATAACTCGCCACAACACCATACATACTCCCGATATTGATAATGGCGCCCGAAGCCTTGCGTTCTCGCAGATGTTTGGCAACATCACGCGCCATCAGGAAGTAAGCCGTTACACCGTTATGATACGCTTGGTCAAAATCGGCGGCGGTGGCAGTATCAATGTCGGCGGCCGGGCCGCCATAAGCGTTGTTGACGAGTATGTCAATCCCTCCCATACAGCGGACAGCTTCCGCAACAAATTGTGGAATGGCATCTGTTTCACCTTGTGAAAATCCCAATCCCAAATGCCCATCGCCGGGCAAGGTCGCTGCAAATGCCTTGGCTCGCGCGGCTTGACGGCTGGTGACAAGAACGCGCGCCCCGGCTTCAGCGAGAGCGCGGCTCATCGCCGAGCCCAGCCAGCCAGCGGCGCCTGTCACGATGGCGGCTTTCCCTTTGAGGCTCAGCAAGTCCATGACATGGCGTTCGGCTTCGTTCATTTTACCTCTCCTGAATCAGTTGGTGAGTCATCATCGCATGGTCGCCAATTCGACATTTCAGTTCTCCCAGGCGGTGTGCAGCAGTCGCCGCCAGTTGCCGTGCATGATATTGTTGATGTCGGCTTCGGCATATCCGCGGCGGGCTAATTTGAGTGGCACTTGCTGTAAATCGGCGATGGTATCCAGGTCGCAGGGGGATTGTTCTCGGCCAAATCCACCATCTAGATCGCTGCCAATGGCGGCATGATGGCTGTTGCCGGCTAATTGACAGATATGGTCAATGTGATTGATGACCGTATCGATAAAAACAAGGTCGTTGCTTTGCCCGCGCACAAAGCCGGGTTGCAGCATCCAAATATCAAAAGCGGCGCCAATAACGCCATCGCGTTCAATGATGAGCCTAAGCTGTTCATCGCTGAATTGACGTTGGTGGGGTACAAGTGCGCGGCAATTATTATGGCTGGCAAGCACTAAACCATCATAGATGCCGGCAGCCTCCCAGAATGCTTCGTCAGAAAAATGAGTCAGATCGAGCGGAATGCCGAGCCGCATCATTTCTTGCAGCAGGGGTTTGCCCAGTTCCGTCAGCCCCAATTCTGTACCGGTGCCGCCGGCATATCGCCCGGATCCATAATGGGTTGGGCCTAATAAACGCAGACCGGCATCCCACCATGCTTCCAGTTGCTGTGGATGACGAATGGGGTCTGCGCCTTCCATACTCAGCACAAAACCCAGCGGCGGCGCGCTTTGCGGGTCGGCCCCATGATGTTCCCAGGTTTCCCATTCTGACAGGTGGGCTTTCA
>DAOUKA010000466.1:0-2932 GCA_034421915.1 Anaerolineae bacterium | reverse complement strand
CAGATTAACGAAATCATCGAGATTGGCTTTTGCATCTACGACTTGGTCAAGGATGACATTTTTGGCAAGCGCAGCATTCTGGTCAAGCCGACGGCCTCGGTCGTGAGTCCATTTTGCACCGAGCTAACGGCGCTGACACCGCGGCAGGTCGCTGAACAGGGGCTTGATTTTGCGGCTGCCTGTCGGATTTTGGTCGAGGAATATGAGACGCGGAAAATTTTGTGGGCCAGCTGGGGCGGCTATGACCACAAGATGTTCCGCCAGCAGTGCCGCCGCATGGCTGTGGGCTATCCTTTCAGCGACAGGCACCTGAACGTGAAAAGGGCCTTTGCCGATTATCAGCGGCAGCGCATGGGGATGGCGCGGGCGCTGCGCCAGGCCAATATGGAACTCGCGGGTCGGCTGCACCGCGGCGATGACGATGCCTGGAATTGTGCGCGGCTGCTGCAATATCTGGTGCATCAGCAGGGGACAGATTTGATAAAGAGGCGCTGGTAGATGGCGCCGGCGCGGCAATCGCAGCAGGATTATTTTCGCGCGCTGCTGCGGACGGTGGTCGGGCAGGCATTCGAGGCGGCCGGCTATCGTTTTCAGGCGACCCCCCTGCAATGGGCTGGCGGGAAATATCGCTTTGTCAAAGCATTTGAAAATGGCCTGTTTGGCTTGATTGATTTTCAGGTCCTGGTCTACAGCGACAGTATGTGGTCATCGGGCGCGCCATCCCGATTTCGTGTGCAGCTCACGCGTTCTGATGACCGCCATGGCCGGGCAAGCTCTCATGCGGATTATGCGACCCGCAGCCTGAGCCAACTGGTGGCGGGCGATTTTGGCGTCCCTATTTTGCCGGCGGTGGATTACTGGTGGACATACCGCGATACCGACTCGCTGGCGCGGGGGCTGGCGGAAGCCGGGCATCTGGCTGTCGGTTACGGCTTGCCCTGGCTGGCGGGCGATTTGACCCCGCCCGCGCCCGAAACCTAGCGAAAAATCATTTCGCGGTTGGCAAAAATATAAAAACAGGCTATATTTTGAATGAGCCTTCGCGGCTTTTTATTCAGGATTTCCTGTGGCAGTCAGGTTTGAACGGCCAAAGTCTGCCACAGGAAATACCAAAATATCGAAAACCATGACGGTTTTCGATAGCGATTATAGACGAAAACAGGCTTGAGAGTAAGACTGGAGGCTGAGGTGAACGCGCTCTATTATGGGGACTGTCTGACGATTATGCAGCGGATGGATGAGGAAAGCATTGACCTGATTTATCTTGACCCGCCTTTCAATTCCAAGCGCAATTATCATACCATCTACAAAGACCACACCGGCAATCCCCTGCCAGAGCAGGTTGAGGCTTTCTGCGACCAATGGCTGCTGGACAGCGTGCGGCGGGAAGCGATTGGGAAACTGCAAGGGACGATGATTGAAGCCAGGGTGGGCATCGACCATCACGGCGCCGAGCTTGTGCATACGCTCATCAGCGGATTGCAAGACACACAGCCGGGGCTGGCGGCTTATCTGTCGTATATGACCGAGCGGCTGATTTGGATGAAGAAGGTCTTAAAGCCCACGGGATCCATTTATCTGCACTGCGACCCGACCGCGAGCCATTATATCAAAGTGGTTATGGATGTTATCTTCGGGCATAAGAACTTTCGGAATGAGATTGTTTGGGCATATACGGGTCCAGGGTCACCGCGAATGCGTCAGTTTAATCGCAAGCACGATATAATTTTGTGGTACGCAAAGGGCAAAACCTGGACATTTAACCGCGATGCCGTTCGTCTTCCGTACAAGGATGGTAAGCCTCATACGGGTGGATTTACACATAAGACAGGGCGGAAAGCGGGTACAAATATGAACAAGCAGGTCGCTGCATCATACACAGGGAAGATTCCGGAAGACTGGTGGATTGACATTGCCATTGCGGTACGCAGTTCAAAAGAACGCCTGGGCTTCCCCACGCAAAAGCCCCTGAAATTATTGGAGCGCATCATCAAGGCATCATCCAATGAGGGCGATGTCGTCTTTGACCCTTTCTGCGGCTGTGCCACCACCATCGAGGCGGCGCACAGGCTTGGCAGACAGTGGATTGGCATCGACATCGCCATCCACGCCATCAAGCGGGTGGCCAAGGTGCGGCTCAAGGAACGGCTGGGCCTGGTTGAAAACAGGCACTTCCTCATCAGGGGCATCCCCCATGATTATGAAGGCGCATGGGATTTGTGGCGGCGCGACCCCTATCACTTCCAGCAGTGGTGCGTCGAGGAGGTGAACGGCTTTGTCACCAGTAAGCGCACGGCTGACGGCGGCATCGATGGGCGCATCTATTTTGAGATGAATGACGTCAAGAAGCTGCAAAATATGATCCTGGAGGTCAAGGGCGGGAGCCATGTGCCGGTCGCCAATTTACGCGCGCTCGTTGGCGCGCTCGAGATCAGCGATGCCAAGATGGCGGGCTTGATTGTGATGGAGGAATTGGGCGAAAGAAAGCGCCGCAACTTCCAGCGCGAAATGGACGGGGCTGGCACAGTCAAAATCAATGGCGCTTCTTATCCCAGAGTGCAAATGCTGACGGTATCCGAAATCCTGAACGGCGCCCGTTTCAAGACGCCCAATGTGCGCGGGCGCAGCGACAGCGGATATAACGCGATTCTGCTGCCCGAAGCCTAGCTTGACAATTCGCAGTTTGCTTCGTACTATGGCGCCTACCTGTGATTGAGCCGAACAGGAACATCATGCGCCTGTCCCCTGCCTTGCTGGTCAGCTTCAGCCTTTTGCTTGGCGCTTGCAGCTTCACGCCGGCGAACACGCCCGATTTGACGCCCAACGCGGACAATATCATCTATGTCACGGCGACGCCGCAGGCTCGGCCAAGCCCGCTGCCGACGCCCGCGATTGAGCCGATGCTGCTCTTGCAGCTGGGCGACAGCTATAG
>DAOUKA010000465.1:0-15149 GCA_034421915.1 Anaerolineae bacterium | reverse complement strand
TTATGGGCGCGGTTCGGGCAGCGCCTGCGCGCTGATTTCCAAACCATAGCCGGCTCGCATCAATCGACGACGCAAGCAATTGGGACGGTCATCTTCGCAGCGATTCTGCTGGCATTGCCCTGGCTAATCGGGCGCACCTTGAGCGATGTGGCTGTTACCATCGGTTTGTTTGTGCTGATGGGTCTAGGTCTTAACATCGCCATCGGTCTGGCGGGCCTGCTCGATTTGGGCTATGTGACCAATTATGCGGTCGGCGCGTATATTCTGGCGGTGCTGACATCCATCGGCCCCCTGGGGCTTTTCAAGGGGACTTTCACCTTTTGGATGGTGATTCCGATTGCCCTGCTGGCGGCCATGTTTGCCGGCTTCATCTTTGCCGTGCCAGTCCTGCGCATGCGCGGTGACTATCTTGCCATCGCCACACTCGGATTTGGCGAAATCATCGGCAAGCTGGCTATTTCGGATTGGCTGAAACCACTCATCGGCGGGGCGCAGGGGGTGCAAGCGATTCCGAAACCGATTTTCTTTGGTTTGGAACTCAAGAATCCTGAAGAGCTATATTATATCGTGCTGGTCGCCTGTTTAATCACCTTGTTTGTTTCCGTTCGCCTGAACAACTCGCGCACGGGGCGGCAATGGATGGCGATTCGTGAAGATGAAGATGTGGCAACCGCGATGGGAATCGACACTTCCCGCGCCAAGCTGCTGGCATTTACCTTGAGCGCGGCGACCGGCGGCGTTGCCGGGGCGATATTCGCTGCCAAAGTGGGGACGGTCTTCCCGAACAGTTTTACCGTGTTTATTTCCATCAACGTGCTCAGCCTCATCATCGTCGGGGGCATTGCCAGCAACCCGGGCATTGTCGTGGGCGCGATTGTGCTGATTGGCATGCCGGAGCTCCTGCGCGAATTTTCGGATTTCCGCTTCCTGCTTTACGGCATTCTGCTGGTTATTATGATGATTAATCGTCCGCAGGGCTTGATACCCACGCAGATTATTTCGCATGAGATGCGAACAGGCGCCAAAGCGAAGGTCGGCGGCGCCGACTAGCGGGAGGCAACGATGGCAGAAAAACACAAACAGGCAGAGCAGCATATCCTCGCCGCCCAGGGCATGACCAAGCGCTTTAGCGGTTTGGTCGCGGTTGACAATCTCGATTTTTACATACCCACTGGCGCCATTGCCAGCATCATCGGTCCGAACGGCGCCGGCAAAACAACCTTCTTCAACTGCATCACCGGCTTTTATCAGATTGACGAAGGCGAGCTTTTGTTTGATGGCGCCCGCATCCATGGCAAAACGCCTGACCAGATTACCCGCGCCGGCATCGCGCGAACCTTCCAGAATATACGGCTCTTCAACAATATGACCGCTATCGAAAATATCATGGTCGGTCAAGAGCCGCACCTGAAATCGACATGGCTGGGTTCGATTCTTGGCTTGCCCTCGACCCGCCGCGAAGACCTGGAAACCGAAGAGCGCGGTCGTGAACTGCTTCATTTTGTGGGTCTTGAGGGGAAGGGCGATATGCTCTCCAAGAACCTTTCTTATGGCGACCAGCGCCGTCTGGAAATCGGCCGGGCGCTCGCCAGCAAGCCGAAGCTGATTCTGCTCGATGAACCCACCGCCGGTATGAATCCAAGGGAGACTGCCGAAACAACCGCCTTTATCCGCCGCCTGCGCGACGAACGGGGCATCACTGTCGTCCTCATCGAGCATGACATGCGCGTGGTGATGGACATATCGGAACATATCACAGTATTGGATTATGGGCGCAAAATCGCAGAGGGAATCCCCGAAGCCATCCAAAGCAATCCTGATGTGATTGAAGCCTATCTGGGGCGCGGCGCGACAGTCGATCATCGAAACAGCCAGCCGGAAATGGAAACTTGATATGGCATTGCTCGAAGTCCGCGACATCCACACTTATTACGGCAATATCCATGCGCTCAAGGGCGTTTCCCTTGAAGTCGGCGCTGGCGAAATCATCGCGCTCATTGGCGCGAATGGCGCTGGCAAGACGACCACCCTGCGCACCATTTCGGGCTTAATGCAGCCCCGCGAAGGGCGCGTTATCTATGATGGCGAGGACATTTCACACACACGGGCGGATTTGCTGGTGTCCAGGGGAATCGCCATGGTGCCAGAGGGGCGCGGCGTGTTCGCCAAACTGTCGGTCGAGGAAAATCTTGACATGGGCGCTTATACGCGGCGCGACAAGAGCATCAAGGATGACCTTGAGCGGATGTTCGCACTGTTCCCGCGCCTGAGAGAGCGCAGAAAACAATATGCCGGCACCATGAGCGGCGGCGAGCAGCAAATGCTGGCGGTTGCGCGGGCGCTGATGTCCAAGCCGCGCCTGCTTTTGATGGATGAGCCCTCCATGGGGCTGGCGCCGGTGCTGGTGGATGGCGTCTTTGATGCCGTACAGAAAATCCAAGAGGAAGGCGTGACGATCCTGCTGGTTGAGCAGAATGCGCACATGGCGCTGCAAATTGCCGACCGCGGCTATGTCTTCCAAAGCGGCGAAGTTGTGATGAGCGATACTGCCGCCAATTTGCGGCAGAATGAGACGGTGCAGAAGACCTATCTGGGCATTGACTGATGCGGAACGATTTTGTGGACAAGCGACTGGAGACCATCTCAACGGAACTGCTGACCCATCTGGTGCGGACAGCCATGGACGATTCATCTGTCGAGATTCAGTCCTGGGCGCGTGAGTCGGTGTCTGGCGGGTTTGGCGGCGCCATTGGGGGTACGGCAATTTTTCGGTTCTCGGGGCAAACCATGCGGCATCAGCCCTGGTCTGTCATCCTGAAAGTTCTTTATCAGCGTCCACAGGAAAACGAGGCATCGCCCTACTACTGGAAGCGCGAGTTCGAGGTCTATCGCTCCGGTATGCTGGATGACCTGCCAGACAGCACATTTGCCTGCCCGATGATTTATGCGCTGGAAGATTTCGGGGATGCCTGCTGGATATGGATGGAAGACATCCGCGAATGCAAGCCCGTTTGGTCGCTGTCCGATTATCACCATATCGCCATCCATCTTGGCCGCTGGAATGGCGCTTATCTGACGGGGCATCCGCTGCCGGATTATGACTGGCTGACGCATGACTGGCACTGTGCGATTGTCCCGGCTCTGGCGGATACATTCGACCGGCTGGAACTTTGGCTGGAACATCCGCTGGCGCGGCGCACCCTGCCCTTGGATGCCCAAGCAAATATCGAATCTATCTGGAACAATCGGGAGCGATACTGCCGCGCATTGGCCGGTCTGCCCCGAAGCCTGTGCCACATTGACGCCTTCAGGCGCAACCTGCTGCATCGGAAAGACGATATTGTGCTGCTGGATTGGGCGGTCGCTGGACAGGCCCGCGTTGGCGAGGATTTGGTGGCCTTGGTCGCTGTCAGCTTGTATCACGACAGTTTCTCGCGCAGCTATGCCCAGCAGCTTGATGCGGCGGTGTTTGAGGGTTATGTTCGGGGTCTGCGTCAAAGCGGCTGGACAGGGGATGCCAAACAGGCGCGAATTGGTTATGTCTGCGCGATGGTCTTGCGCGGTCTGGCGGGCGTCAAGCAGGATATGAACCTGCTCACAGACAAAAGCAGGCAGGCGGAGCTAAAAGAGATTCATCATAGCGACAGCATCGATGACATTGCCGATTTTTTTGCTGAAGTGAGGCGATTTCGGCTGCTGCAAATGGCGCAGGAAGCGCGGGGCCTGCTCGGATTTTAATTCCGGCGCATTCATTCAGCAGACGGCGCTGAACGCCACAGGGAAAGCAAGACCGCTATGACAATCAAACCGCCGCCGGCCCATAATGCGGATGTCATCGGCTGACCCAGCAGCAGACCGGCAAGCAGGGCGCCTGTCAGGGGCTGGGCAAAAAAGAAAAGCGATGCCACTGTCGCCGGGACCAAGGCAAATGCGCGATTCCAAAGCAGCAGCGCCAGCGCCATCGAAATGATCCCAAGATACAAAACGCCCAGCACAATCCCGGCATCCACAGCGCCGATGGGACGGAATGACAATTCGACCAAGCTCGCTGGAATCACCAGCAGCAGCCCGCCGAGCAAGGCCATCACGGTAATTGTCAGCGAAGGCAGGTCGTGCTGAATAGCCACGCGCCTCACCAGCACCGAGTACAATCCCCAGGAGACAGACGCTATTGCCAGAAACAAATTGCCGACGAAGGTCTCGGAACGGAAATCTGCCGAAGACGGATCCACAATCACGAGGACGCCCACCGTTGCCAGCACAATGGAGATCAATCGCGGCAGGGTCAATTTTTCTCGTAAAATTATCATAGCGAACAAGACCACAAAAGCTGGCGACGCACTCGTAACCAAAGCGCCATTGACCGCATTGGACAGATCCGTGCCAACAAACTGCGCTCCCAGGCTCAACCCCACCCCAATTATCCCGACAGCCAGCAAACTCCGCGTGATTCGCCACGGCGGCAGGGTCAAGCCGTTCAGCCGAGCAAGAGGCACCAGCACTAGCAGCCCCAAAAGAATTCGCAGGCTCAGCAGCGTGAAGGGTGGCACGACCTCCAGAACCACATCCGCTACCACATACAGGCTGCCCCAAATGCTGGCTGCCGTTATCCCGTAGGCTGTGCCGCGCCATAAATCCGAATTTTGCATGGCTGAAGCCTTTCACAGCAAAATATGCTTTTTCTTCGTATCCTCTGTGCGAGTTTTGTTTTAATGCGATTGTCCTTATTGTAAGTATGTGTTTGATAGCTTGGCAATGGACAGTTATAATGAGTTAATAGGGTTTCGATTCAGCAGACATGAAGAGGGTTTTGTCATTAAAGACAAGTTGATTTTCGTCTCCTACCACAACACAGATATAAAATACGCTTTTCGGCTGTCAACCTTGTTGATTCGATACTATCGCAACATCTGGCTTGACCGCTTTGAGATTAGCCCGACCGAGGATTGGGATGAGCGCATCAGACAGGCGCGCGGCCGGGTATGGGGCGCGATTGTCATTGTATCCGATCATTATCTGCAATGCGGTTACTGCCGCAGCGAATACGAATACTTTCGGAATGAGGAGATACCTGTCACTGCCATTATCCCCCGCGATTTTTCGACGGACAAAATCGCCGGCTTTGTCTTTGATGACTGGATTGATTTTCGCCGCTGGTTCAGGGATCCCAATGACCCCAGCGTCGAAAGCCTGCTGACCCAGATTCCACAATCCGAAGCTGTCCAGCAAACCGGCGAGCGTCTGGATTATCTCCGCAATTTCATCCAGACTTTGGAACTGCGGCTGTCCCAGATGCCGACCTCGCGGGCATGGCTTTACCGCCGCTCTGAACAGGATTCATCCAGCATCCGGCCGCGCGGCTATCAAAGCAGCCTGCTGCGGAGTTGGGATTTCAGCGATGCGGCCGCCGAGGAGTCCCTGCCCATCGAAGACCTGCTGTCGTGGTCTGCCAGACAGCCTCAATTCATTCTGCGCGGCAAGGTTGGCAGTGGCAAAACCGTATTCGCCTGGCTGCTGGCGCTGACAGCGGCACATGCTGCCCTGCGAGACGCGGCTGCCCCGCTGCCGGTTTGGCTTGACCTGATGAAATGGGAGGACGAACACGAGTCGGTCGAGACGTATATCGAAGCGCAATGGGGTTTGGTCTCTTACTGGAAGCACTGGCTGGAAAGCAAACAGGCTTTGTTCGTTCTCGATAACTGGAATGATTTGGCTGCGCTTCGTCCAAGACATGCTATTGAATTGGCGAATTGGGTGCTTGCCAGCCCGAATCACAGATTTGTCCTGCTGTCCACCCGCGCGACAAGCGCCGAGCCAAGCATACCCGTCTTGCAGGTCAACCCGATGTCGGGGCAGCTGGCATTGAAATTTTCGAGTGGTTTCCTCACGTTGGAGCGACAAAGCATCTTTCGCCAGATTATCCGCAGTCAGCAGTCGCGCATCGAAAACAATCATGTCGATTATCTGTCCACTGTGATTGAACTGCTGGCATCCGACAGGCGGCTGGCAGTCAGCCAATGGCAGTCCAATCCTCTGCCTGCGCTGCTGGCGCTCCGTCATCAGCAGATGCGAGGGGCGGCTGGCGCAAAACCGTCAGCGAACAAGCTGCTGACGGGACTGCAAGCCCTCGCCTGGCACATGATGCAGCAGGAATCTCATCGCTTTGCCCCCCGCGATGATGTCGAAAAGCAGGTGATGAATGCCCAGATGATTGATTTTGCGCTTGAGGCGGGGCTGTTAAGCGAAATAGGTCAGGGGCTGCGGTTTCAATCCGAGATGTTCCAGTGGCATCTTGTCACGGATTATCTGAAAAAGGAGGGACTTGACCCATATCTGCCAGATCCCAGATTTACATCGGATGGCGGGCGGATGGCGGGGAAGTGGGATGATCCGGTTTACACGCTGGTGGATAGCGCGGACAAAGAAGCGCGGCTGCGAATTGCGGGGCAGATTGCGGTCATCGACCCTTATCTCGCCAACCTGTGTTTGAGACGTCATCCTGAGCTTTACGATGCCTGTCAGCCGGGCTTGCTGAGCAGGCTGGTTGAACTCGCGGCGCAAAATCCGTCATCGCAAAGCGCCTTTCGAGCCAGCCTGCCTGATATGCCCAATCCCAATAAAATTGTGGAACTGCTGGTCAGCGAGATGGCGGGTTTCGATGACGATATGCGGCTGTGGCTGTGGCATGAGGTGCTTGCCTTGCCAGTTGCCCTGCCAGCGGCATTCGTCAACAGCGTCGCCAATATCAATCGTGAACTGGGCGGGTCGGCGGCAGATGCACTGGCTGATTACCCCCGGCCGCAGGCGGCCGCCTATCTGGTCAAACTGTCACAGCAGGAAAACCATCAAATTCGCTCGAATGCCATCTGGATGCTGGGCGAAATCCAATACTTGGCGGCGGCGGTTCTTCTGCTCGACTGTCTGCAAAATGGTCAAGCTGACAACCCGGATGAGATTGCCCTCGCCTTGATAAAGACTTTGAAGGCCGAGATATATGGCAGGCTGCTGCAATGCCTGCGAGACCATCCAGCTTATGCCGAGCCGATTGCGGCAGCTATGAGGCAGCAGAGACGTCACATCTCCAGTCGGCTTTTATCGCTGGCGCACGAAGGACAGCTTGCGCTCCAGCCCCAAATGATTGACATCATGGTCAATTATGATGAGGAGGAAATGGCGCTTGGGGTCGCGCTGATGGCTTCAGAGTTTGTTGAATTGCCCGAATCGCTGGGGCGGGCCATCTCCGAAAAGGACAATGCCGAAGAACTGCGGACACAGATAGCGGCGGGCATCGAGCGGCTGCCTGAGCGTGAGGGCTGGCAGGAACTTCTTGACGATGCTGTCCAGGTCATCCAACATCCTCCCGAAACCATGCAGCGTCCCGACAGTGGCGAGCCATCCGCGCCCGCGCTTGCGGACAGCGACACAGCCAGACTACAGCCCGCGCCTGATGCGATGTCCCCCGAACCCCGCGCCCAAGACGAACCCGCGCTTGCAAAATCGCTCCCCTTGGATGATGACATCCCGCAGACGGCAGAAGTCCTTGATGCTCCAGCATCCGATGATGCCACTGGCGAGCGGCCGCCAGCGCCAGACCCGAAAACGGCATCAGAGGGCGTCAGCACGTTTACCGACGAAGAAAAGCTGCTGCGCACCCTGCATCTCCTGCGCGAGAACAACTGGGGCAGAACGCAAAAAGCAGCGAAGTTCCTGCGCAGGTTTGCCAAGCACCTGCGCGGGACAAAGAACCCGAATATCATTCGTCTGCTGTGTCAGGCGCTGGGCGATAAAAGCTGGCATGTCCGATGGGCTGTCGCCGAGGCGCTGGCTTGGCTGCGAGACCCGCAAGCCATACCCAGTCTAAGAGATTGTCTCGATGATTCCAACTGGATTGTGCAAGTCGCGGTTATTCGCTCGCTGGTTGAGCTTGGCGCCAAAGAAAGCGCCCCCGCTATGACGCACCTGCTGCAAAGCCCGCACAAAGCCGTCCGCGAGACGACTGCCGAAGCCTTGGGCGCCTTGCAGAACCCGGCTGCTATCCCGGCGCTGGGGCAATTATTGAAGAATGACCCGGATTATTTTGTTCGCTTCGCTGCCATCAAGTCGATTCATCAGATTAGCCCGAAGGGGGCGCGTGAGTATCTGGATTATGCCTTGAGGGACCGCTATATCCATGTGCGCTGGTATGCCATGAAAGCGCTGGCGCCGGTTATGGATGCCAGCGACATGCCCATCCTGGCGCGAATGGCAGCCGACAAGGGCAGGCCTTTGTGGGAAGAGAAGTCGATTAAGGATTTTGCTATACTGGCTTTGCAGCGCATTAACACGCCAGAAAGCCAAGCGCTGCTCGAGGCCATCAGCGAAGCCGAGAAACGAAACAAGACATGAGGATTTTTGTCAGTTACGCCAGGGTAGACAAGCCTTATTGCATTCGCATCATCGAGACTCTCCACGCGCACGATGTCTGGTACGACCAGCGTCTGTATGCGGGGCAAGACTGGTGGAAAGAGATTCTGCGCCGCCTCGATTGGTGCGAGCTTTTTATCTATCTGCTCTCGCCTGATTCAGTTGCCTCTTTATATTGCCGCCGCGAGTTGGAAATCGCCCGCCGACTTAATCGGGATGTTATTCCCGTGCTTCTCGACCGCGATACGGTGCTGCCCGCCGAGATGAAAGACTGGCAATATGTCGATTTGTCGGATAACCTGACAGTAGAAAATGTATCTCAGCTATTGAATTCGATACTCATGGTCGAGCGTCAAAAGGCTTCATCGCCGACAAAACCGCCTGAACCCGAAGCGAAGCCGGCTGATAATCCCGGGGATTTCTTGAATCCGGTCGATTTAATCAGTGGCGCTGCGCGAGCCTTGGAAAAAGGCGATTTTGACAATGCCATCCTGCTGCTCAGACAGGCACAGGCAAACGGCTACCAGTCACGATTTGTCAAGCTGGATAAACTGCTGCGAATGGCTGAATCGGCCGTAACCGAAAAGACACAGCGGCGGGAGGCACAGCGGGAGTATCAGCATATCGCGGCGCTCTTTGCCTTTGAAAGCACGCGTCAGCTTGCCTGCGAGGCTTTTGCCGAATTTATCAAGGAATTCGGTGACTATGACCCAAGGGGCTTGCGGCGGTACTGCGAATCCAGCCAGGCTGCTGGCAGCGGCAACGGCCGCCATAACAGCCAGCCCGATAAAAGCAAAAACCCAGACAGCCTGACCGCAGACAGCGGCAGTGATGTGATGCAAGCCCAAAAGAGCAGTCCAAAAAGCGGCGGCAGCCATAACAATCGCAAAAAAAAGGCCGCCGCCGCGCTCATGGCGCAGGAAGTCCTGCCGCTGCTGCAATGGTGCGATATTCCTTATGGCAATGTGACCATCGCCAGCATTGAAGGGGCTGACGAAGATTTTGGCGAGATCATGGTACAGGTTGACAATTTTGTGATGAGCAAGTTTCCGGTGACCAACGCCCAATTCGATATTTTTGCCAAGGCCGAGGATGGCTACAAGAATCCGCGCTGGTGGAACTTTTCGGAACATGCCCGGCAGTGGTTCAATTTAGGCAAGGGCTTCAGCGCATCGCGCTTTTCGGGGGGTGAGCGTCCGCGCGAAAATGTCAACTGGTACGAAGCGATGGCCTTTGCCAACTGGCTTAGCCGCCTGCTGAAGATGAAAATCACCCTGCCTACCGTTGCCCAGTGGCAGCGGGCGGCCAAGGGCGATGATGACCGCTACTTCCCTTGGGGCGATGACTATCACGAGGAGCATTGCAACACCCGTGAAAGCGGCCTGAAAATGACCACGCCGGTGAATCGGTACGCCAAGGGAGCCAGCCCTTATGGAGTCTATGATATGGCCGGGAATGTCTGGGAATGGACGATGAATACCGCGCCGCCCCATGATGACGGGCGCGATTTTCGGCGGGCGGTCGCTGGCGGCAGCTTCGTCAGCACTTGTGACCGCGTGCAAACTTCCTTTCGCTATTATCTCAACCCGCGCGTGCGCTATTCATCCATCGGCATTCGCCTGGTTGGTCTGACATAAATTTGACACCGAAGTATCCAGGAAGGGACGACTGAACATGACCGCAGCAGAATACAGCTTTGAAGACGACTTCCCCTATCAAGCGCGCAATATCAATATCGAAATTGACCACCTGTCGGTGACCGGTCATGTGGTGTTTGCCGGGCGCGATGGGCAGGTCAATGTCCAGACAGGCGGCGATGTGGCCCAGCACACCACCCAGACCATCACTGTCGGCGGCGTCGAAACAACGCCGCAGGAGTTCGAGATGATGATGGCCTGCATCCGCAAAGTTGAGGACACCATCAAAAGCGAAAATCTGGATCGTGACACGCGCGAAGCCGCCATGCACGATTTCAAGACGGTTGAACAGCAATTAACCACCGAGAAAAAACCCAACCCGCGGCTCTTTTTGCGAGCGGCGAGGTCGCTGCTGCGTTTTTCCCCGGCCTTGACCGCTGCGGCGCTGACGCTGTTTGACCAGCCTCTGGTGGGCGCTATTCTTGCCAGTTTTGGCGAGATTGCGGTCAACTTCCATGAGGCGGTCAAACGACATGCGCCAGCCAAAAAAATATAATCGCAAGCCTGTTTAGCAACGCCATGACAGGCAAGCGACAAGAGATGTGAAGATGTCTCAAGCTGCTCCACACAAACCGCGCCCGCGCGGCGCAAAAACTGCACAGACTGTCAGTTTGGCGAATCCGACGCGGATTGCCTCGGCAGAATCGTGGCGCCGATATGTGCAGGCGAACTGGGCTGAACTCAAAGGGCAGGCGGACAAGTCCCTGCTTGAATCCCCCTATCAAAAGCTGGTGATGATGGTGTTCAGCCCGGTAATGCCCAACCCGCTGACCAAGCTGACCCTGCTGCACAAGCTGCTGCGGCAGTTTCGATATTGTACGGCGCTTAGCAAGCGCTTGACCCGCATCTATAAAGACAGGAATTACTCCCGAACCGCCGAAGAACTGGCGGACAAGGAGCTCTCGCCCGAAAAACTCAACCGCGATGAGCAGATCGGGCTGGATTGGTTAATCGTAGCGACTGGCGGCCTTGATGGCTCGGCGAATCAAGGCGAAACGGCGGTTCAGTTCGCGCGGAATCTGTTGGAAACGATGCGCGACAAGCGCAATTATCCCTCGGCGGTGCGGGTGCAGGCTGGCATGATTTCTGCTGGCGGGCATGTTATCTTTGCCGGCCAGGATGTCAATATCGTTGCCGAACATTATGCCGGCAGCAAAGCCGCGCTGAAGGCTTATCTGGCGGCGCTGCGGACGGAATGGAATATCCCGACCACCACCATTCACCCCGCCTCACAGCATCATACACCCGCCATGCTGCATCGACTGTACATACCCGTCGATATTTGGAGCGACCAGCGCTCTTTTCATTCGGTCGGGATTGAGGAGCTCAATGCGAGACGATACCAGGCCATTGAAAAAGATATGGGGTATGTGCGTGAATCCGTGTTTGAAATGGTCTCGGCTCATCCGCTCATCGTCATTACCGGCGCCGCTGGCACTGGCAAAAGTTCCCTGTGCCGCTTTATCGTTACCGCCCTTGCCTATGCCTGTGACCCGCGTGCGGAAAGGCAGGACAAGGTCAAGGGACTGGATATGCTGGGCGCTTCATGGATTCATGGCCCGATTTTGCCCCTCTATGTCAGCTTGAGAGATTTCTGTAATACCAAGGAGCTGTTTCCCAAGTCCCTGACAGCCGGTTCTGCGGAAAATCTGCTGGCTTACATTAAGAAAATTACTGGCAGCCTGGCCAAGCATCTGGAGTCGTATTTGACGCAAACCGATGTGCCAACGCACGGCAGCCTGCTGGTGCTGGATGGGCTGGATGAGGTCTACGAGGCAAAAGACCGCATCATCCTACAGCGGATTATCGAAAACTGGGCAGACCGCTTTCCGAACTGCCGTTTGATTATCACCAGCCGCACCTACGCCTATCGCCATGATTCACGCTGGCGTCTGTCCGACCGCTTTGCCTCTGCCGAACTGGCGCCCTTTACCTGGAATCAGGTGAAATCGTATATCGAGCGCTGGTATGCCAATGTCGCCAAAACACGCCCAAGCGTATTGGGCGGCAGCACTGTTGCGCCGCAGCAGGCGACATTGATGGCGGCCAACCTCAACAAAGCCATCCGCGAAAACAAGTCGCTGTGGCCGCTGGCACGGCATCCGCTTATGCTGGCTTTGCTGACTTTAATCCATGAGGACTACAAACAGCTGCCGAACAAGCGAGCCGAACTTTATGAGCAGACTGTCGAATTGCTTGACCGCTGGAATATCCCCTTGCCCGCCGATAAATTGCACGAGAAACTTGCCGGCATCAACCTCGACCGAATGCGAGCGGCGCTTAAACTCATCGCCTTTGAACTTCACTCGGAACAAAAGAGCTTTCAACGTTATCCAACCATTATCAATCGCGCTCGGCTGCTGGACAAACTGCTCCAGCAGCAAACGCAAGGGGAAGGTTTGGGCGCTGCCATTGAAGATGTACTGGAATATCTGGCAACCCGGAATGGCATTCTGATTTCCGATGCGCCCAACCTGTATCGCTTTCCTCATCTCACCATTCAAGAATACCTGGCAGCCTGTGCGTTGCTTGAATTTTATGACGAATGCCAAATGCCAGCCGGGTTGAAAACGCCTGGCAGCGAGGGCTGGACATTTCCCGCCAATATCGTGGCGCTGCTCTGCCATGATTATGCACGCTGGCGCAATGTCATCCTGTTCGCCGGGGCGATTATCGCCGCTGGCAAGTGGCAGGACATGCGCTGGCATCTCATCGACGAATTGCTGCCGACACAGCTTGACCGCAATCTGTCCGAACAATCCCTTCATTGCATCAGCGTCGCTGCCGAAATCTGGGCTGAAAGCTGGCTGAAGTCACGCACGCGAAGTCAATATGTCATCGAGGCTCATCTGGTTCGCTGTCTGCGGCAGATTCAGAGAGACGAACGGATTGACGCGCCAGAACGCGCCAAAAACCAGGCTGTCCTGACCCGCTTGGCAAAAAACCCGTCCCACAAACGCTAGCCAAGCTATGCGGCACAATTTTGGCCCAAAGCCAAGTGTTTATGCTACAGTCAGGTATTGATTTTGTAGAGACCACAGCGATGACCAGGCATCTCACTCGGCGGTTAATCTAAGCCATTCCGACATTATTCGGTGTAACAATTGTCGCCTTCCTGCTCATGCAGGCAACACCTGGCGATCCGATTGCAATCATTATGTTTAACCCCGATGCGCCCCCCGAAGCCACCCAGCAGTTACGGCGGCAATTAGGCTTGGGATCAGCCCGCCTTAACCCAGTATGTCTACTGATTAATCGGCAATGATTGGGTGCATATCGATGTCGATACGGATGGCGCGGGCGATTTTTACGGGACACGGAAGGGTTTTCTGCGTGGAGACCTTGGTCAATCCATTCAACATCGATGACCCGTCACCGAGATGCTGCTTGAAAGAGTCCCCGCGACATTACAGTTGCCCCTTTCGGCCGCCATTGTCGGCTATATTTTAGGGATTTTCATCGAGGTCTTGACAACGATTAATCATCGAGGAATTTTCAACCAGATTGCGCGTGTGATTTCGGTTGTAGGAAATGCCGTACCCAGTTTTTGGTTAGGCTTGTTACTCATTATGTTACGTTCTATGTGAAATAAAAAAGTAAAATCAGAGGCAGCTTGGAAGGTTTGCAGCTGGATTTTATAACGTCAGCGCAAGATATGCTTGAACAAATGAGCAGGGACTTTGGCAATCAAGCGAGTGGCCAAACCGGACACGGTTTTCGCCAGCAGCCGCTCAAGATGACGACAGGTGTTCTGTGAAGCTCATGGAAGACGCTTTCAATGCGCTGGTTTTTGCGTTTGGATGTGATGATGGTGGTGTTGCCGGTCTGTTGGAATATCTGCGCTTGCCACTCGTCCCCCAAAAAGCTTTTGTCGCTAATCACCTTGGCGTGGGCGATGTCATCGATCACCGCCTCAGCCGCTTGGCGCTCTCCGGTATGAGCGGGAATCAGTTCATAGATCACCGTGATGCCCTCCAGCGTGGTCACCATCACCAGTTTATAACCGCAATAGCCATAATCGGCACTGCCACGAAAGGCGCTGCGCTTTTTGCTACGTTGATAGCCCGGCAGCGGTTTGGTATCCAGCAGATAAGTGCTGCTTTGCCCCATGCCCAAGTCCAGCAGCCAGTGGCGATGCCTCCTTTCCACCAGATGACACAAACCGCGCGAGCGGCGATTGAACTGATTTGGTGTCAGCAGCTTGGGGAACAAGTCGCTGTGATGGGCATGGATATAGCTCAAGTACTGACGCTCGGATGGGTAAGGAATATACTCGGCTGCCAGCATCAAGGTCATCACCTCACTGACACTAAACTTGGGTTTGCGTCCGGCTCTGCCGCTGTGCCATAGCTGGACTTTTTCTTGATACCCGTCGTCAATGTGCACAAAAAGGATGGTCAACAAGGTTTCTATGGTTATACTATTCATGGAGCTGGTTTGGGACACTTACCATTTTGGAGATCAGCCCCTTTTTGTCAATTCAATTTTACATCAGACGTAATATTATAATTATTGTCACGAAAACCATCGAGATCATAGGCAAACGTTTCCGCATAATACACTGGTCCTTCAACAGCCAGTCGAATATCTAAATGACCAACAACACCTCGGAAAAATGACGCCCGATCTTGTGGTATCACATATGAATTCAATTTGTCCCTAATTGTCCTATGGCATCTACTATATCCCGAACTGCCTCAAAAACACTGGCTATGGCTTAGGTATGACCAACCTTTGATGGTATTATCTCCTTGAGCTCGCTGTGTACTCAAAACTATCCCATATTCATACTCTAAAATCGCTAGTTTTGCCCAAGCTCGAACCTCAGGCGATTCATCATTCAAAAGCTGAACAGCAATCCTTGGAGTTTCGAACCAACCATTATTGTACGCACTTTGAAGAAGGCTAAGTTTTGCATCGTTCGCCAGGTCTTGCGCCACGCTTTCGATTGGCTGCGCATCCGCTTGCCCCAACCACTTATCCCAATCCGATTGCCTAACAGTGTCAAGAAGCTCCAGCGTGCGCTCATCCGATGTCTCATCCCAGCCC